>NZ_JBYSYA010000029.1:0-68268 GCF_058782785.1 Cupriavidus sp. FW306-01-F10A | reverse complement strand
GCGCGCATCATGATGCGCGCAGGTCACGTGTCACCTATGTCTCCGAACACCTGTTACCCATGTCTCCGGTCTGTACATGCGGGAGAGGGGGCACCCAGGCGGTTATCCAACACCGGTTGCTCCTGCTATCCCTTCAAGGGACCCCGTTACACAGTGATTGATCAGGCAAACGTATCGATCTCGCCACGCCCAAGCACACGCGCGGGACGCACCGTCGTACTGGCCCCTGCCGCCGGCTCAACAGCCGCCAGCGTGCCGCTACCAAAGCCGGTTTGCCCGCGCCCATTCCCCGGCGCTTGCTGTTGCTGCCCGTTCCCATTGCCCGCCTGGCTGGCAAAGGCGTCTGCGCCCACCGAGGTCTGGCCAAGCTGGATGCCATTCTCCGACAGCGCGGTGCGCAGGTGCGGCAGCGCCGCTTCCACCGCGGCGCGCACGGCCTGGTGGGGCGAGACGAACTGGGCCTGGGCCTGGTCGTTGACCACGTTGAGCACGACCTTGAGCGGCCCGAGATCGGGCGGGTTCAGCTGCAGTTCGGCGCGTTGCTGGCCTTGCGTGCTCATGCGGATCATCTGCTGGCCAAGGGCCTGCGGCCACTGGCTGTCGTACAGCTGCGGGGTGACCACCGGACGGGCGGAGGCGGCGGCAGCGGCTGCAGTAGCCGACGGGGTGGCCTGGCCGGCCAGCGCGGCGGCCACGGCTTGTGTGTTGTCGGGGCTGGCCGCGCCAGCCTCGCCGGTGCGGGCGGCAGCCTGTGCGACGGCGAACGGCGTTGCCGCGGGCCTGGCATCGGCCGTGCCGGGGCTGGCGGCGACCGGATCGGCGCGGTGCTGGGCGATGCCGCTGTCCGGGCGCTTGCCCGATCCGCCGGCAGACTGGCCGCTGGCGTCCTGCTGGACCGCGAGCACGTCGCCCGGGATGGCCTGGGCCGTGCCGGCCTTGCCGTCGGTGCCTGCGCTGGTGCTGGCCTGCATCGCGGCGCGCTGGGATGCGATGGTGGCCAGCGTGTCGGCTACCGAAGGCTGTGCTGGCCGGGCTTCGGTGGTGACGACCTGCAGCGTTTCCGGCAGTGGCGTGGCGGCCGCCGGCATGGCATCGGCCTGGGCATCTGCCGTGGCCGGCTGCGCGGCATTTGCCAGTGCCGCCTGCAGTGCGG
This sequence comes from Cupriavidus sp. FW306-01-F10A, assembly GCF_058782785.1. NCBI lineage: Bacteria > Pseudomonadati > Pseudomonadota > Betaproteobacteria > Burkholderiales > Burkholderiaceae > Cupriavidus > Cupriavidus sp. FW306-01-F10A. The sequence goes on along the minus strand of NZ_JBYSYA010000029.1, from coordinate 67,115 downwards.
CGGCGCCGGTGTCGGCAACGCCGGCGATGGCGGAACCCTCCGCGCCGGCCGGCGCGGCAGCGGGGCTGGCCGGGGCTGCGGCGGGAGGCATCAGGGCCAGGGCCGCTGCGGCAGCGGCTGCGGCATCCGTCGGCGTGGCCGCCGCGGTGTCATCCTGGTCCTGGTCTTCATCCTTGTGGCCGGCCGCGGGCTTCTTGCCGGCCGCGGCGGCTGGCTGCGGCTTGCCGGCGTCGGCCTGCGCCGCGGGCTGGCGCGATGCGGGCTGGTCGCGCGCGGCGGCTTCCCTGGCCGGCGGCGCGGGCGCCTTGCTGCTTTCGCGGGCGCGCGACAGCGCGTCGCCGAATCCGCTCGCGGTTGCATCGGCGCTGGCGCGCCTGGCGCCCTCGACCGCATTGGCGGCGCTGCTGACAATCTGGCTGATATCGATCATGGAGTTGGCTACGGGGGTGGCCCGGGTCAGGCTTCGCTGAGACGGCTGGCCGTGGTGCGGGCCAGGCGGGCGGCGTATTCGTCGTTGGCGCGCTGCTCGCGGCGCGCGGCAACCTGTTCTTCCTTCGCTTCGGCGCGCGCGATCAGTGTGTCGAACGAGTTCAGGCGGCGCTTCTGGTGCTGCCAGTGGTTGCGCCCTGCCAGCAGGTCGGCTTCGGCCTTGGCCAGCGCCGCGCCCTGCTGGCGGATGGCATGGTCGAGCGAATCGAGAAAGCGCGAGAAATCCTGCCAGCGGCTGGAGGTCATGCCTTCGGCGGCCACCATCTGCATGCGCGCGCGGTACTCATGGCGGTACTCGGTGAGCTGGTTGAGCTGCTGCTCAGCCTGCGTGCGCAGTCCCTGCAGCCTGCCCAGCTCGCGCGCGGCGGCGTCCGTATCGTTCTGGGCGAGGTCAGCCAGCGTATTAAGCGGTGAATGCTTGAGCATGTTCACTCCTGTCGAAGAGGCTGTGAAGCTGGGCGATGGCGTCGTCGTAGCCGGCGCGCTCGTGGATGTCCTGCTGCAGGAAGGCTTCCATGCGCGGGTGCAGGCGCATCGCCAGGTCCAGCTCCGGGTCGTTGCCCGGCACATAGGCACCCACGCTGATCAGGTCGCGGTTGCGCTGGTAGCGCGACATCAGCTGCTTGAAGCGCCGCACCGAGCCGAACTGCTCCTGCGGGATCAGCGCGGTCATGGCGCGGCTGATCGATGCTTCCACGTCGATGGCCGGGTAGTGGCCGGATTCGGCCAGGCTGCGCGACAGCACGATATGGCCGTCCAGGATGGCGCGCGCGGAATCGGCGATCGGGTCCTGCTGGTCGTCGCCTTCGGTCAGCACCGTGTAGAACGCGGTGATCGAGCCGCCCCCTTCGGGGCCATTGCCGGTGCGCTCGACCAGCGTCGGCAGCTTGGCAAAGACCGAGGGCGGATAGCCCTTGGTCGCCGGCGGCTCGCCGATGGCCAGCGCGATCTCGCGCTGCGCCATGGCGTAGCGCGTCAGCGAATCCATGATCAGCAGCACATGCTGGCCCTGGTCGCGGAAATACTCGGCCAGCCGCGTTGCATAGGCGGCGCCCTGCATGCGCAGCAGCGGCGAGGTATCGGCCGGCGCGGCCACCACGACTGATCGTGCGCGGCCTTCGGGGCCAAGGATGTTCTCGATGAACTCCTTCACTTCGCGGCCGCGTTCGCCGATCAGGCCGACCACGATCACGTCGGCGCTGGTATAGCGCGCCATCATGCCGAGCAGCACGCTCTTGCCCACGCCCGAGCCCGCGAACAGGCCCATGCGCTGGCCGCGTCCGACGGTCAGCATGCCGTTGATGGCGCGCACGCCGGTATCGAGCACAGTCTCGATCGGTGCGCGCATCAGCGGGTTGATCTGCTCGCCGGCCAGCGGCACTTCCATGGCGGCGGTGATCGGGCCCAGCCCGTCGAGCGGACGGCCCGCGGCGTCCAGCACGCGGCCCAGCAGGCCGGCGCCAACCGGCAGGCGCTTGGAGCCCGGTTCGCGCGGCGTGGCGGTGCCGGCCGGCTGCGGCGATGGTTCCAGCGGATAGACGCGCGCGCCCGGCAGCAAGCCCACCACATCCGATTGCGGCATCAGGTAGAGCCGGTCGGCGCCAAAGCCCACCACCTCCGCCTCCGCGGTGCGCGGGGCATTGCTGTCGGTGGTGAACTGCCCGGCGGGCAGCTCGATCAGGCAGTCGCTGCCCACCGGCAGGCGCAGGCCCACGGCTTCCAGCACCAGGCCCGCGGCGCGCGTCAGGCGGCCGCAGCTGCGCTTGCTGTCGAGCCCGGCGATGCCGGCCGCGGCGCTGTCCAGCGCGCCGATCCAGCGTTGCGCATGGGGCAGTCCCTGATCCGGTGCGGGCGTGGCTTGCGCGGCGGTGTCAGGCATGTGGCGGCTCCCATGGATCGTCGCGGCCCAGCGCCTTGACCACGCGCGTCCAGCGCGTGGGCAGCGTGGCATCGCGCTCGCCGCTGGCGGCGCTGGCGATGCAGCCGCCGCGCGCCACCGACGGATCGGCGCGCACGGCCCAGCCCGCCGCCGCCAGTTCGCCATGCAGATGGGTTTCCACCAGCGCCACGTCGTCGGGATGCAGCAGCAGGCTGGGCGATCCGCACAGCGCGGGTTCGCTGGCCAGCAGCTCGCGCACGGCCGGCAGCAGCACCGCGGGGTCGTCGGCAAGCGCGGTGCGCACCAGCTGGCGCGCCACGTCCAGCGCCAGCGACACCAGCGCGCGCGAGACCTGGTCGTCCACGCCGCTGAGCGCGCTGCGGAAGTTGGTGGCCAGCGCCTGCAGTTGCGTGGCCTCGTTGCGTGCGGCTTCGAGGCCGCGGGCGTAGCCCTCGCGGTGGCCGTCGCCGTAGCCCTGGGTCTGCCCCTGGGTGTAGCCCTGGGCATAGCCTTCCTTGCGCGCGCCTTCGCGCATCGCGTCGAGCGCCTCGAAGTCGATCGGCGGCGGTGCGGGCTCGGAGGGCATGGCGGCCAGGGCTTCGGGCGGCTCGCTTTCGCGGGGATCGAGCGAGCCCATCTGCCAGCGCTGCCAGCCGGCCGCGCCGCCACGGGCGCGCCGCGGAGGCTCGAACGGCGCAAAGCCGCCGGGTTCGGCGGCCGCGCCGTTGCCGGCAAGGGAAGAGAGCGGGTCGCCGCGCGGCGCGTGGCGTGCGGCCTGGCCGCGCTCAGGGTTTGCCTCAGACATAGGCATCGTCGCCTCCGCCGATCTGCACTTCGCCCGCATCCGCCAGGCGTCTTACCACCTGCAGGATGGCCTTCTGCTCGGCCTCGACCTGCGACACGCGCACCGGGCCCAGCGCGTCCAGGTCCTCGCGCAGCATCTCGCCGGCGCGGGTGGACATATTGCGGATGAACTTGTCGCGCAGTTCCGGCGGCGCGCCCTTGAGCGCGACGATGAGCGACTCGGTGGCGATTTCCTTGAGCACGCGCTGGATGCCGCGGTCGTCGACCTCCAGCAGGTTCTCGAACAGGAACATCTCGTCGATGATTTTCTGCGCCAGGTCGCCGTCGTGCAGGCGCACGCCGTCGATGACGGCCTCTTCGTGCGCGGTGCTCATCAGGTTGATGATCTCGGCCGCGGTGCGCACGCCGCCCATGCGGCTGCGCTTCAGGCTCTGGCCCGCCAGCAGCTTGGTCAGCACGTCGGTCAGTTCCTGCAGCGCGCCCGGCTGCACGCCGCCGAAGGTGGCGATACGCAGGATCACGTCGTTGCGCAGGCGGTCGGTGAACAGTGCCAGCACTTCTGACGACTTCTGGCGGTCCAGGTGGATCAGGATGGTGGCGATGATCTGCGGGTGCTCGTCGCGGATCAGCTCGGCAATGGCCGTGGCGTCCATCCAGTTCAGCGAATCGATCCCGCCGCCCGGATCGCGCGACTCCAGGATGTCTTCGATCACCGACTGGGCGCGTTCCTCGCCCAGCGCCTTGTTCAGCACGCTGCGGATAAAGGCGTTGGAATCGACGTTCAGGGCCAGGTACTGCTCGGTCTCGGCGCGGAACTCGCCCAGCACCTCGGCCATTTCCTCGCGGGTGACCGAGCTGAGTGTGGCCATGGCCGAGCCCAGTTCCTGCACTTCGCGCTGCGACAGGTGCTTGAACACCTCGGCCGCGGCATCCTCGCCGATCGCCATCATCAGGACGGCGCTCTTTTGCAGGCCAGATTCGGAGATGCCCTTAGCGGTTGTCATTGGCAATCCAGTTCTTGATCACGCTGGCGACCAGGCGCGGGTCGCGCTGTGCGGCGTCGCGCACCAGCGCGAGGTCGCTTTCATACTTGGCGGCAAGCCGCAGGATCTCCGGGTTGGCGGGCTCGTCCGGCGGCAGCAGCACTGCCTCGGTCTCGTCCTTGGCTTCCGGTGCCGGCAGCGGCGGCGAGGTGTAGCGGCGCAGGATCGGGCGCGCCACCTTGAACCACACGAACAGCGCCAGCACTGCCAGCAGCAGGTAGCCAGCAAGGGTCTTGCCCAGCTCGATCATGTCGGGCTGCTTCCACAGCGGCACCTCGGGCGCGGCCTTGTCGCGCTCGGCGGTGAACGGGCTGTTGACTACGTTGATGGAGTCGCCGCGGTCGGCCGAGAACCCCATCGCCTCCTTGGTCAGGTTCTGGATCTGCGCCAGCAGTGCCGGCGGCAGCGGTTCGGCCACGAGCTTGCCCTTGGCATCGGCCTGCTGGCGGTAGTTGACCACCACCGCCACCGACAGGCGGCGCACGCCGCCCGGTGCCTGCTGCACGTGGCGCACGGAGCGGTCCAGTTCGTAGTTGACGGTGGAGTCGCGGCGATTGCTGCTGGGGCCGCCGGAAGCCGTGGAACTGGCGCCCTGGGCCCCCTGGCCTGGCTGGGCAGCCTGCCCCGGCTGTCCCGGTTGCGCGGCAGCCGGAGCGCCGGCCTGTCCCGGCGCCTGGCCCGCACGCGGCGTCTGCGGCGTGGTCACGGGCGCGGCGGCGGCAGCCGGCGGCTGGTTCGACAGCGCGCCGGGCACGCCGCCCGGCGGCGTGACACCCTGCTGGGTCGACTCGCTGGTCTGCTGGCTGCGGATCGCCGAGCGGGTCGGGTCCTGGTTGGGCTTGTAGCTCTCGTCGGTGTGCTCGACGATGGAAAAGTCCACGTCGGCGGTCACCTGCGCGCGCACGTTGTCCTTGCCGACGATCGGCGTCAGGATCGCTTCGATGCGCTTCAGGTAGTTCTGCTCCAGCGCCTGGACGTACTTGAGCTGGGTCGCGTCGAGCATGCGCTCGTTGCCGCTGTTCGACAGCAGGTTGCCGTGCTGGTCGACGATCGAGATCGACTTGGGCGTCAGCTCCGGCACGCTCGACGACACCAGGTGGCTGATCGCAGCGACCTGGCCTTCATCGATGGCGCGGCCCGGGTACAGCTGCAGCACGATCGACGCGGTCGGCTTCTGGCGCTCGCGCACGAACAGCGTAGGCTTGGGGATGGCCAGGTGCACGCGGGCGGACTGCACCGCGGCGATGGATTCGATCGAGCGCGCCAGTTCGCCTTCCAGCCCGCGCTGGTAATTGACCTGCTCGGCAAACTGGCTGATGCCGAACTTCTGGTTGTCCATCAGCTCCATGCCGGCCGTGCCGCTCTTGGGCAGGCCCTGCGATGCCAGGCGCAGGCGCGTCTCATGCACCTTCTCGGCCGGCACCATGACCGCGCCGCCGCCTTCGGCGAACTTGTACGGCACGTTCATCTGCTGCAGCGACTGCAGCACCGCGCCGCCATCGCGCTCGGACAGGTTGCTGTATAGCACCTTGTAGTCCGGGCTGCGCGACCACAGCACGCCCACCGCGATGGCCGCGGCCAGGGCGGCGCCGGCCAGCATCAGCGGCAGCTTCGGGTTGGCCTTCAGGCGCTCGATCACTTCTGCCGGGCGCCCGGGCAGTGCCACGGTCGCGGTCATGCGCGTGCTCCGGATCCGGCGCCGCGATGCTGGCGACGGCACGGGCGATGCTGACCGCCTTGGTCGTCGGCGCGGCTCACGGCACGGCTCACATTACGCTGCAGAGAAAACACGCGTACTCCCGAATCGATGGTTGTCTGGTGATTTCCGGAGCCAGCACAGGACGGCCGCCCGCGCTCTTCCGGCACGATGGCAATGATCGGCCAGACTTGAGCGCGACAATCCGGCGAACAGACGCGGTTTTTTGTCCGATTTCGGCCCATGGGAGGACGGAGACGGCGGGTACTCTGCGGGGGCTGAAACTGGGTGCGAACCGCCTGAGGCCCTCCTGCCGGCAGGCTGCTCTGCGATGCGAGGGGCGCGCCACAAGACGAACTCTGCCGGTGGACCGGCATACGACGAGCCAAATGACCACTATCTCTTCCATCGAGGGCATGCTGCAGCAACTGCGCGGGATGTCCCAGGTTGCCTCGGGCAACAGTGCCAGCCAGTCCGCCGCGCCGGTCGGCGGCGGCTTTGCCGGCGAGCTGCAGCGCTCGCTGGGGCGCATCAACGCCGCGCAGGAACGCGCCTACGGCCAGGCCGAGGCGTTCGAGCTGGGCAAGCCCGGCGTGGCGCTCAATGACGTGATGATCGACCTGCAGAAGGCCAATGTGTCGTTCCAGACCGGGGTGCAGGTGCGGAACCGGCTGGTGGCGGCTTACCAGGAAATGATGAATATGGCGGTGTAAGCCTACCGGCCTGCCTCTAAAGCAAAAAGCCCCTGGGCGCGCAAGCGGCCAGGGGCTCTTGTCGTCAGGGAGGCCTGCCGGGTCAGGCCTGCGCTTCAGCGCCTGCGTCCCTGCCCGCTTCAAGGTGGTAGATCCACGCCAGCAGTTCCGCCACGGCCACATAGAGCTGCGGCGGCACGTGGCTGTCCAGGTCGACCTGCATCAGCAGGTTCACCAGGGTGGGTGAATCGTGGATATAGACGCCCGCATCGCGCGCGCGCGCGATGATGGCTTCGGCCACCACGCCATAGCCCTTGGCGACCACGCGCGGGGCCCTGTCGCTGTGCTGGTAGGACAGCGCGATCGCCGCGCCGCGGTCTTGCGCCGCTTCGCTCATCGCGCCGCTCCTTCCGTCATGTTGTCCTGGGTCTGCACGCTCAGGCGCTGCAGCACGATGCCCTGCGCCTCCAGCTGGTTGCGCAGCAGCGGCCGAGCCGCGATCAAACGCGCCGCGACATCGGTCTCGGGCGTTGCCACGCGGGCGTCGAGCCCTGCCGGCCCCAGTGTCAGCACCGCTTCGACGATGCCGAGGCTCGGCAATTGCAGCCGCAGGCGGCTGGACCATGGCCGGGCGCTGTCGTCATGGGCCTGAGCGGCGCCATCCGCGTCGGGGCGCAGCAACTCCCACTCCATCGGCACGCCGGGCCAGGCTTCGCCGGCAAAGCGGAACTGCTGCGTGGCGAGCAATTCCAGCTGCTGGCGGACCACGCCTTCGGTTGCCGGATGGATGGCCGGGCCGGCTGCCGCGGCCTGCCGGCCGGCGTCCGCCGAGGTGGTGTCCGGCAGGCCAGCGGCGGCGCGCGCCGCGTGGGGGATGAGGCTGTCCGGCGCGGCAGCGCGCGCGCCAGCCTCCGCGGTGGTCTGGTAGGCCTGCGTGGCCAGCGCCGCGGCGGACTGGCGTTGGGCCCCCGGTTCGGCAGCGGCTTCGCGGCTGTAGGCCGCCGTGGTGGCGGCGCCTTGCCGCAGCGCCTGTTCCGCCGCCGCATGGCTGTGGGCCACGCGCGGATTGCCGGCCGAGGCCAGCGCTTCAGCCAGCACCTGCGAGGCCGGAATCAGCGGCGGCGCCGAGGGCCGCGCCGGCTCTGCCGCTGCGGCACCGCCGGCGTAGGTCAGCAGCGAAGACGGCGGCGGTGTTGCCGCGGCTTGCGCAGTGCCACCTGGAGCAGCCGCTCGGGCCGGCACCGGTACTTGCGCCTGCGGCTCCTGGCGGATGCCGGGCAACGCGCGCGCGCCGGCAACCCACTGTGCCAGGTGCGATTCGTAGAACAGGCCGCTCTGCCCGACCGTATTGGCAAGGGCCGCCGCGGCGGCCTGCGCGGACGCAGGCGTGGGCGCGGCGGCCAGCAGCGGGCCGGCGCTGCGCACCGGCTGGGCCTCGGTACCGTCCATCACCGCCAGGATGGCGCGTGCCGCCGCGCTCAGCGATTCCTGCGTCGAAGTGCCCGGCAGCAATGCAGCCTGGCCTGCCACGGCGTTGGGACCGGTGGCCTGCTGGCTGTGGCGGATCGCCTGGCCGGTGGAGTTCTGGACATTCGCCTCGGTGGCCTCGGGCACGGGCTGCAGCGCAGCCAGCTTGTCGATGGCAAGCGCGGTGCGCAACGGTTGTGGGTCCGGGGCCTGACCGGGTGCCAGGCCTGGAGGCAGATGGATGCCGGTCATACGGGTCGTGTGAATGCAGACGGCGGGCTTTCCGGCCCGCCGCGGTGAGTAGCGCAGCGGTCAGGCTGCGTCAGGCGGTGGCGCCGTAGGCGGCGGACAGTTCGATCTGGCGGCGCGAGCTGGTCAGCATGTCGCCAAGCTTCTTCAGCTGCGGCATGGCCAGGTCGCGGATGCGGGCATCGTAAGTGAGGATGCGGTCCAGCAACTGGTAGCGGCGCATGCGCTCCGCATCGGAGAACGGTGCCTCGTGGTCCATCTGGCGCAGGCGGTCCACCAGGGCCAGGTAGCCCTGCTGCAGCGCGGTGACGGTGTCCCAGTCAGCCGCCTGGGCGGCTTCGTGCATGCGTGCCGACAGCGCGAGGATTTCCTCGTAGCAGTCCACGATCGGGGAAAACTCGGGAAGGGAAGCCATGTCAGTTGTCCTGTAAAGCGGGTTGCCGATCCGCGGCCGCGGCCGTGTCGTCGATCTGCGCCCAGGCCGAAGCCAGGCTTTCGAGCAGCGTGTCGACCTCGGCCAGCAGGGCCGCGTCGCTGCGCAGGTTGGCCAGCATCAGGCGGCGCACCATGTACTCGTACAGGGATTCGAGGTTGGCGGAGATCTCGCCGCCAGCCTCATGGTCGAGCACGGCGCGCAGGCCGTTGTCGATGATGTCGATGGCTTTGGAGATGGCGTTGCCGCGTTCGGCAATGTTGCCGCCTTCCAGGTGGAACTTCGCCCGCGCTATGGCGGCGCGCGCGCCGTCGTACAGCATGGTGATCAGCTTGTGCGGGCTGGCGCTCATGGCACCGGTCTGGACGCCGACCTGGGCGTAGGCATTGATGGCGTGACGTGCGTACATGAATGGACCTCGCTATGGGAAAGGCACTGCGCCCGGTCACGGGCGCCCTGCGGCAGCTTACTTCTTGCCCGCGTTGTTGAGCGCGTTGAACTGCTGTGTCAGGTAGCTGCTGGTCTGGTTCATCTGCGATACCACCAGGTCCAGTTGCGTGAACTGCTTGCGGTAGCGCTCCATTGTGTCGGTGATGCGGTCCTGCTGCTTGGCGTAGTCGGCGGCGATGTCCTTCAGCGTCTTGTTGATGCCGTCCTGTGCCGACTTCAGCGCGCCGTCGGTGGCGCTGAAGCTCTTGATCGTGTCGGAGATCTGGCGGCCATAGCCACCGGTCTTGCCGTCGCCGCCAAACAGCTGCGTCACGCCGGGAAGGTTCTCGTTCAGCGCCTTCGTCAGCTTGCTGTCGTCCACGGAGATGGTGCCGTCCTTCTGGAACGACACGCCGATCTGAGAGAGGCTGTTGAGCGTTGCGCCTCCGGTTTGCGGCGTGTTCAGGACACCGCGCAGACGGATCTGGATGTTGCGCAGCACAGCGTCCCCGGTCAGCGCGGAGCTGGTGCCCTCGCTGGCATCAAATGCCGTCAGCTTGGCAGCTGTGGACTGCAGATTGTTGTAGGCCGTGGCGAACGCAGTGACCGCCGCCTTCATGGAATCCGTGTCACGGGTGACTGAGACGGTGCTGGTGCCTGTCTTGTTCAGCGTCAGCGTGACACCCTGCACGGCGTCGGTGACGGCGTTCTTGGCGCTGGTGACGGCGATACCGTTGACCGTCAGGTTGGCATTGGTGCCGCGTACCGTTTCTCGCACCCCGTTGGCCGTAGTGCCCGATGCGTTCATGGCCGCAGGGTCGAAGCCGATCAGGTTCTGGAGATCACCGTCGCTGCTGGAGATCTTCATGCTGTTGGACTCTCCGGTGTTGCTGGAGGTCATTACCAGACGGTAGGGCGTGCCGCTGCCATCGTTCACGATGCTGGCGGTGACGCCGATGTTCGCCTTGTTGATGGCGTCGCGGATGCCTTGCAGCGAGTTGTTGCTGCTGTCGATGGTGACGGTCTTGGTCGATCCCGCGGTGGGCGTGAAGCCGGGCGTGCCATAGCTGCCGGTCGCGTTGTCGTAGCCGGTCACCTGGCCGAACTCGAACGACAACGTGGCGGGCAGCGTGCCGGTGACAACTGCGCCGGTGTGGCTCGCCTGGCCGCCGCTGACCAACGACTGCGCCTGGGCCAGGCTCGTCACATTGACCGAATAGCTGCCGGCCACGGCCGAAGTGCTCGTTGCGACGCCAAGCACGTCGGTATTGCTGGTCGTGGCCTTGACTAAGCTGAACGTCGCGGCTTCGGACAGCTTGGCGGCGGATGCCTGAAAGGCGGACAGGACGCTTTGCAGCGTGCCATAGGCGGACAACTTGGCCTGGTAGGCGGTCTGCTGGTTCTTCAGCATCGTCAGCGGCGCGCTTTCCGCGGTGGTCAGCTTGTCGAGCAGACCTTGCAGATCCAGGCCGGAAGCGCTGCCCAGGGAGGAGATGGATGCCATGGCTGTACCTCGTTTCTTATTGACGTCTTCAGGGAGATCGGAGAGATCTTCTTGCCTTCCGGGCTTCAGGCTGACTGGTGAACCAGCAGACCTTGGAGCTTGTTCATGGCGCGCGCGATTCGCATGATCTCTTCAGACGGCAACTGGCGGATCAGCTCGCCGGTGTCGCGGTCGATCACCTTGGTGATGACCTTGTGCGTGGTCTCGTCGATCTCGAACTGCAGGCCGATGGTGGTGGTGCGTAACGCATCGCTCAGTTCGCGGACCGCTGCCGACATGTCTTCCGGCAGGGTTTCCACGCTGTTGGCCGGGAAGCCGCCAGCCGCGCTCGCAGTACCAGCGGCGTTGCGGACTGGTGCCTGCGGCGCCGTGCCCGCGAAGGTGCGAGGCTGAGCAGAGGAGACTGCGGAAGCAGCGGAGGGTATGGCCATGGTCGGGTCTCGTCAGTCGTCGTAGTCGACACGGGGAAGTGCTAAGCAAGTGGTGGTCCGCTTGCTTAGCACTCCGGCAAAAAGCCGGGCCGAAGTGGCCCGGCTTTCTGCGGAGGGTTGCGGCGCGATTAACGCAGCAGCGACAGCACGCCTTGCGTGGTCTGGTTGGCTTGCGCCAGCACCGAGGTACCAGCCTGTTGCAGGATGTTGCCGCGGGTCATGTTCGACACTTCCGTGGCGTAGTCTGCGTCTTGGATGCGCGAGCGCGAGGACGACAGGTTGGTGATGGTCGTGCCCAGGTTCGAGATCACCGAGTCAAAACGGTTCTGCACGGCACCCAGCGAGCTGCGCAGGTCGTCCACGATCTTCAGGGCGGAGTCCAGCAGAGCCTTCGGGTTGTTCGAAGCCGTGCCCTTGTACTCGGTGGTAGTGCCCAGAACGATGGCGATACCGTCGGTGCCTGCGCCGTCAACGTCCGTCAGCGTGGCGGTGGTGTTGGTCAGGCTGTTCGTCTCGAAGTTGTGGCCTTGGATGGTGATGTAGCCAACGGCGGCACCGTTGGCATCGGCTGCCACCTTGATGTTGTACGCGGCGGCGGCAGCCTGCAGCGAGCCGTCCTGGTACGTGATCGTGTTGGCCGTCTTGGTCAGCGTTACGGCGCCAGTTGCGTCGGCAACGTTCACGGCGTACATGTCATCGCCGGACTTGGCGACGTATTGGGCGGTAGCGTTACCGTTCGAATCCAATACACGGTGCAGGCTCGTCGAGCCAGCCGCGACGCCGAGGCCGGTTTCCACGGCACTCATGTTGACGTTTTGCAATGCGCCGGACGCACCCACTTCCGTCACGGCGTCGCCGACCTTCGGCTGCGAACGTGCCACCGAGAAGCCAGACAGGCCCAGGGTCTTCGAGCTGATTTCCTTCAGGTTGATGGTGATCGTTTCGCCGTCATTGGCGCCCACTTGCACGGTCAGCGGCTTGGCGTTGCCGGACAGCACCTTCACACCGTTGAAGTCGGTCTGGGCCGAAGTGCGGTCGATTTCGTCCAGGCGCTGCTTGATTTCGTCCTGGATCGACTTCAGGTCGGAAGCCGAGTTCGAGCCCGTGGCGGCCTGCACGCTCAGTTCACGGATGCGTTGCAGGTTGTTGTTAACTTCGGTCAGCGCGCCTTCCGTCGTTTGCGCCAGCGAGATGCCATCGTTGGCATTACGCTGGGCTTGCGTCAGGCCGCGGATGTTGGAGGTGAAGCGGTTGGCGATGGCCTGGCCGGCAGCATCGTCCTTGGCGCTGTTGATGCGCAGGCCCGACGACAGGCGCTGGATCGCCGTGTTCAGCGACGATTGCGACGTATTCAGGTTGTTCTGAGTCATCAGAGACAACGAATTGGTGTTAATGACTTGCGCCATGGTACGACTCCTATATGCAAAGTTTTGGGCATTCCGGCTAGTGCCGTAACGTTGGCGGCCTGCTTTGCAGGGCGTAGAGTGCCTCCGTTGCTTGGGTTATCGACCGGGCAAGGCAAAGGTTTAGAGTGATCTCCGCGATAGTTTCGCGGGGTGCCGGCAGGGCGGGCTGAGGCCCCGCGCGGCAGGGCAGGAAGGCGCGTGGGGCGGGCGTTGGCCTAGCGGCGCTTGCTGGTGCGAGGGATGTAGATCGGCAGGAAGTCCGGCTCTGGAGCCAAATCCGGCGCCACCGCCGGCGCGTCCGGCGCATTGGCCAGCGTGACCAGGCAGATCGCCCGCTTGTAGACCACCGTGGGCCGGATGTCGTCCGGCTGCCGGCCAAGCAGCACCACGTAGTCGTCTGACGCCAGGACGAGGCCCTGCAGCCGGGCGCCGGTGGACAGGTGGACGATCACCGGGGCCTGGCTGGTGCTGTATGCCGCAAATTGTTGGTGTTGCAGTTGTTTCCGGCTGCGTGACTTGGGCCGGGTTTCCTTCTTCTTCACAACGACTCCGGAAGAGCCCGCTAGGGTTCTGGCGGCTGATAACAGTCCGTTGGCCGGCGGCTTGAGGTGCAGCGTGGCCAGGGCGGCAAGAGAAACATCCGCTCTCGGTAACGGCGCTGATGCCGGCGGTTGGCGCTGCCAGAAGAGAAGGGGAGTACTTCAGCGCCGAGAGTAGCAAAGTTTTTTCAAGCGTTGACGAACCGCACGCCGTTCCTGGAATAGAGGCTTTGCTCTATAAAAGTTGTTGCTCTCGAAGCTGCGATATTGTAACAGATTGTGCGCTGCCGCATACTGCGGTTAGAGCGTTGGGCCGGCAGGCGCCGGTCTGGGCCGGCCCGCGAGGAAATTGCCAGCCCATGCGAAAAATGCCCTGATGTAGCGTCAGGGCTAAAACCGCCAAAAGTGCGCAAACAATCTCATATCGTCATGAGGGAATCCCCTGATAGAAACAGGATTTACACCTCATGTAAGCGCGTTTATATTCTTGGCAAGAGCCTTTCAGCTCGAGCAGTCCTGGAAAGCCTACGAGCACCCCGCGCGTAGGCTTCTTTTTTTGCCTGCGTCGTTTGAATCGCGCTCTGTGGCGCTGTGGCTGGTGCGGCTGGTAAATCCGACCGGCCGTTCGGAATGCCCAAGGCGATTAAACGCCACTTTCGCGCCGTGCAATCCTCCGAAATGCGAGGGTTTTTGCCACTAATTCTCATTTCCCTTCAAGAAGTGTCCGCTGAACGCCGATAGTCGGCGCGGCCCTCAGCCGACCGTCGTGGCGGTGCCGCGGGCCACGCGCCGCCGTGCGCGCGCTGCCAGGCCGGCGCCCAGCACCCAGCGCAGCGCCGGTGCCAGCACATGCATGCCCGCGAGTGCTGCCGGGCGCCGTATCGAAGGGCCGTCCAGGCCGAGCTGTTGCCGTGCCCACGGCGGCAGCAGTGCGATGCCCGCGTCGGCCATGATCCGCACCGCCGGCTGCAGCAGCGGGTTGGCCACCGGCATCTTCCGCACCAGCCGCACTACTTCGCTGGTGCGTTCGCTGGCCAGCAGCGCAGGCCGCATGGCCTCCAGGTAGGCCGTGACTTCGGCGCGCGAGCACGGCACGTCGGCTGCGCCCAGCATCTGGGCGATGCGCGCAACCTCGTCGTAGTAGCGATCCTGCTCGGTGCCGCTCAGTGGTCCGACATAGCGCAGGTAGCCAGCCAGGAAGCTCGAGACCTCGGCCACGTGCACCCACGTCAGCAACGCCGGGTCGGAGGCGGCATAGTGCCGCCCGTCCGGGGCCACGCCGACCACGCCGGCATGGATGCGCCGTACGCGCCCGATCAGCGCCATGGCATCGGCACGGCTGCCGTAGGTGGTGCCGGCGATGAACTGCGCGGTGCGCCCCAGGCGCCCCTGCATGTCGGTGCGAAAGCTGGAGTGGTCCCAGACCCCGGCCAGCGCCAGCGGATGCAGCGTCTGCAGCAGCAGCGCACTGACGCCGCCCGCGAGCATTGCCGGAAAGTCGGCATGCACGCGCCAGCAGACCGCGTCGGGCCCGAACAGGCCGGGATCGCCCGGCGGGTTGTCGTAGTCGAGGGTCAGGCCGGAATTGCTGCGGGTCAGCGCGCGCACGTGCGCGCCGGCGCGCTCGCGCAGCCTGGTGGAGAGATGGTTCAGCGGGCCGCGTCGTGGCTGCGCAGAGCGGCCGGCGGCGGGGTCGGTAAAGCTGGACAAGGCCGGTGCCTGAATCGGGAAGTCAGGGCCAGCATACACGGGATGCGGGGCGATGTGCGCGGGGTCAAGCCGCTGCTCTTGCCGCAAAAAGGGCCGGAGCCCCCTTGCGGGAGTCCCGGCCTGTCAATCTCCGGCGTATGCCCCTGCGGCCGCACCGCATGTTGCTGCCGCACATACCCGGAAAGCTGCCTGTTGTCGTGGCTGGTGCGGCTTACTTACGGCTGGCGTTGTCCGCCTTGCTGGCCACCCTGTTGCCCGCCCTGGCCGCTTTGCTGGCCGCTGCGTTGGCCGCTTTGCTGGCCCGGTTGCGAGCTGCCGCGATCCTGCTGCTGTTGTTGGTCCTGCTTGCGGTCCTGGTTACCCATCTGACCGCCGCCTTGTTGTTGTCCCGGCTGCTGCTGGCTGCCGCGCTGGCCAGATTGTTCCTGCTGCTTCTGTTCCTGCGGCTTCTGGCCCGACTGCGATTGACCCGGCTGTTGCTGCTGTCCCATTGCTAGCTCCTTGACGCGGCGAACTGCCGCATCCCCTGTTTCGCAATCGCCATGCCAAGCATGGAAGGACCGGGGTGCCGCCAGCAATGGCCTGTAGCGGGGGATGCAGCACATCACGCGGCGGGCGCTTTTACAACGGGCGGCCCGATTTACACACCCTGGATACGGTCGCGGACGCCTGGTGCGGCCTGGCTGGCAGGTATGGAGCTTGCTGAAATATGCCTTACCAGTGGTTCCGCGTGCCAGGCAAGGCCGGCAACGGATGCGCTGGTGACCCGAAACAGGAGGCAGCCATGCGTTTTTCCCGAATCCCCGCGCGCGCCGTGCGGATGGCCTGTGTTGCTGCAGCGCTGGCGGTGGCCGGCAACACCCTGGCGCTCGACAAGAGCGGCCTGATCCTGGTTGCGGCCGACGATACCCCTGTGGCACCCGTCAATTCCGCGCCGGGCATGCCCGGCCGTGCCGACCCTGACCGGGGCGCCGCCCCGGACATGAGCGCCGACAAGGCCAAGCGGGCCGTCGAGGACGGTGCCATCACCGCCAGGATCAAGACCAAGCTGCTCACGACCAAGGACCTCAAGTCCACCGGCATCCATGTGAAGACCAGGCAGGGCACGGTCGACGTGAGCGGCACGGTGCCGAGCCAGCAGCAGCACGACGTGGCGCTCGACGCGATCCGCAACGTCGAGGGCGTGACGTCGGTCAATGACAACCTGAAGGTGTCATCGCGGTAAGCGGGTTTGTCCGATGCTGAGGGTTTGCTCCCCTCTCCCGCGCGCGGGAGAGGGAGAACGCAATCGGAATTTGGCCACCTGCCTAAGCCGCGTGCTTCCTGCGCGTAGTGCTTGAACTCTTGCGCGCGGCCGGCGCGTGCGACTCGCGCTTGGCCGGTGCACGCTTGGTCTTGGCGGCGGTGCTGGCGCGCTTGGCAGGCGGGGGCGCAGCCCGCTTGGCAGCCGGCTGCTTCCTGGCGGCGGCATGCCGCGCAGGGGCCTTGCGGCGCGCGGGCGTGGCGTCTTCCTTGTCTTCCTTGCCGCGCTGGCCCAGGCTCTGACGCAGCAGCGCCACCATGTCGATGACCTTGGCGCCCTGGCGCGGCGCTTCTTCCTCTTCCGCAGGCGGGGTCAGCTGGTGGGTCTTGCCGGAGTCGATCTTTTCTTCGATGCGCGCCATCAGGTCGTCACGATAGCTGTCGCGGTACTGTTCCGGCTCCCAGTCTTCGCTCATGTCCTCGACCAGCTTGGTGGCCATCTCGATCTCGCGCGCATGCGCGCCGGTAGGTTTGCCGGTGGCCGCCTTGGGCAGGCGCAGTTCGGAGATGGGCAGCACCTCGTCGGCAAAGCGCATGGTGTTGAGCACCAGCGCGTCGCCGTGCACCAGCATCGCGGCCAGGTGCTGGCGGGCGCGCAGCACCACCAGCGCCAGCGCGGCACGCCCGGTGCGGCGCATGGTTTCGTGCAGCAGCGCGTAGCCGCGCTCGCCGCGCTTGTCGGGCTCGAGGTAATAGGGCGTGTCGAAGTAGTACGGCGGGATGCTCTGCGCGTCGACAAAGCTGACGATATCCACTGTCTGCGTGGCCTCGACATTAGCCTGGCGGAAGTCTTCCTCGTTCAGCAGCACGTATTCGTCCTTGGCGTACTGGTAGCCCTTGACGATATGCTCCTTGTCGACCGGCTTGCCGGTGCTCTTGTTGATGCGCTGGTAGCCCACCGGCGCCATGTCGCGCACGTCGAGCAGGTCAAGGTCCAGCGTCTGGCTGCGCGACGCGGGCCGCAATACCACCGGGATATTGACCAGGCCAAAGGTTATGGCGCCTTTCCAGATGATGCGTGACACGTGAGGGCTCCTTTGCCAGCCGCACGGGCACGTTGCGGCGGCGGGGGCGGCAGATCGCCCGGAGGCGGGTCTGCCACCGGTTCGGGCGGGCCCGGCGGAGGTTCCGGCGGCGGGGTTTCAGGCTTGCGCGGCGGGATGTCGGGATCGGGCGTGGTATGCACGGAGCTTCCTTGTTCAAGGGTGGATGGGAGCGGCGGCTGGCATCGGCATCGCGCTAGGGATGGTCCGCGCTGAGTGCGTCCAGCAGCCGTGTCAGCGCGTCCAGGTCGGCCGGCTTGACCAGGTGCTGGTCGAAGCCGGCTTCCAGCGCGCGGCGGCGGTCCTCGGGCTGGCCGAAGCCGGTCAGCGCCACCAGCGTGGCGCCGCGCATCTCGGGCAGCGCGCGCAGGCGGCGCGCGGTCTCGAAGCCGTCCATGGCGGGCATGCCCAGGTCCAGCAGCACCACCTCCGGCCGGGCATCGGTGGCGCGCGCCAGCGCGCTGGGGCCGTCGGCGGCGGTCACCACCGTATGGCCGAGCGTCTGCAGCGTCATCATCATGGCCTCGAGCGCGTCAGGGTTGTCGTCCACCACCATGATTCGGCGGGGTATGCCCCGGTGCGGCGCGGCGCGGCCGGAGCCTGGGTGCCACTTCTGCCACGGCTCCACCGGCAGCGTCACCGTGAAGGTGCTGCCCTGTCCGGGGCCGGGGCTGTCGGCGCGAATGGTGCCGCCATGCAGGCGCACCAGCTTTTGCACCAGCGTCAGGCCGATGCCGGGACCGTCCTGCTGGAACGCGCTGCGCGGCGGTTCTGGCTGGGTGCCGTCGTCGCGCGGGGCCAGCGGGTCGAACAGCTGCCGCTGCAGTGCCTCGGACAGGCCGGCGCCGTTGTCGCGCACGCGCACGGTGACGCGGGCGCCGGACGCGGCATCGGGCGCGGTGTCCGCCGCGCCGTCCTCAAGACTGGCATCGACGAAGATCTGGCCGCCGGCGGGCGTGTAGGCCGCGGCGTTCTGCAGCAGGTTGCTGAAGATCTGCGTCAGGCGCACCAGGTCTCCACGTACCGGCAGGGGCTGCTCGGGCAGCGACAGGCGCAGCGTATGGCCGCAGGCGTCCATCGTGGGGCGCACGGCTTCCACCGCGGTATTGAGCGCGGTGCGCAGTTCCACCAGGTCCTCGCGCAGCGTGATGCGGCCCTGGTTGAAGCGCGAGATGTCGAGCAGCTCGTCCACCAGCCGGGTCAGGTGGTGCAGCTGCCGGCCGATGATGTCGCGCGCGCGGAACATGTCCTCGCGCGAGGGCGAGAGCTGCTGCAACAGGTCCGCGGCGCTGCGCAGCGGCGCCAGCGGATTGCGCAGTTCGTGCGCCAGCATGGCCAGGAACTGGTCCTTGCGCCGTTCCTCGTCGTGCAGCGCGCGGCCGGCACGGTCTTGCAGCGTCACGTCCTGGCAGGTGCCGGCAATGCGCAACGGCGGCGTGCGGTCGTCGGCCGGCGGGCCTTCCGCGCCGCGTACCGGGAACGCGCGCGCGCGGATATCGCGCAGCTCGCCGTCCGGGCGCGCAAGGCGGAACTCGAGGTCCAGCCTGCCATCGCTCAGCATGCTGGCGAACGCCGCTTCCACGCGCGCACGGTCGGCCGACGCCACGCGCTCCAGGCAGCGGCGCGGCTCTTGCGTCAGCTGCTCGGGCGCATGGCCGCACAACGTGGCGAGCGAGGGGCTGGCGAACAGCAAGCGGGGCTCGGCCGGGTCGAGGATCCAGACCACGTCGGCCAGCGATTCAGCCAGCTGGCGGAACATGTCTTCATGCTCATGCAGTGCCCGCGAGGTGCGGTGATAGGCGTCCTCGGCCCCGCGCAGCCGCAGCAGCGCCTGGATGCTCGACAACACCTCTTCCGGCTCGGCAGGCTCGACCAGGTAGCCGTCGGCGCCGCAGTTCAGCGCCTCTACGCGCTGGCGCGATTGCGCCAGCCCTGGCGAGGTCAGCAGCACCAGCGTGTGCGCGGTCTGTGGATCGGCCTTGAGCAGCCGGCAAACTTCCAGCCCGCTGATATCGGGCAGGCGTGAGGCCAGCAGGACCAGCACCGGCGCATGCTGTCGCACCAGCGACAGCGCCGAATGGCCGGTGGCGGCCTCGATCACGGAATACTCGCCGCGATGGAGGATGCGGCTCTTGACGTAGCGCGGCCCCTCGCGGTCATCGACATTCAGGATCAGCGGGGCCGGGTTGGCGGCATGCGGCGTCATGGCATCACGCTGACAGGCGCTTGCGCGCCCGCGCGGAGGTCTGCTCAGGGCCCGGGATGGTCCGCGGCGGCGCCGTGTAAAACCGCGCCGGCCGCGCCGCACCGCTTGCAAGCTTTGCCGCGCCGGCGCGGCTGCCGGTTGTAGTTATTACATGCGCACAGAAGTCGTCCATCGCCATTCCCCCTTATGCATCAGCACGCCTGCGGTCTTTGCCAGGCTGTTGCGCTGGCAGAGTGGCAAGAGGCGTGCCGGGCAGGCGTCGCCCGGCACGCAGCGCGGCAACCGCGTGGCGTCGCGCTTCAGCGGCGGGCCGCCTCGCCGCCATGCGCTTCGGCGCTGGGGGAGGTGCCGCCGTGCGGTCCGGCCGAGCCGGCCGCTTCGGCAGCTTTCTGCGGGATCTTGCCGGGCTCGGTAGTACCGCCGCCGGTGGCGCCCTTGCCAAAGCGCGCAGCGATCCGGTCCTGGACCCGGCTTAATGCCTCGGCCTGCTGTTTGGCCGCTTCGGCTTCCTTGGTCTTTTTGGCTTCGGCGGCCTGCTGCTGCTCGGGCGTCGGTGCCGGCAGGCGTGCCTGCACCGGGCTGGCGGCGAAGGACAGCATCGCGCAGGAAACCAGCAGGTGGCGCAAGGCGCGCCGGTTGCGTGGCGCGGCAGCGGCGGCTCGAATCTTCGCGGCGATCCTGAGTTGGCTCATCATCACGTCTCCATGTCGTTGCTGCACTGGCAGCAGTGCAACGAGGCACACGCGGCGGGTGTGCCGGGCCGTGTGCCATGACCGGGATGCGGCAAGAAATGTGCCGCTTGGCTTCTGCTGCGGATTTCCGGCGGGAACGGGAGGCTATCGGGCGCGTGCCAGTCGCGCCGCGGCGCGCGTGATCGCCTGCCGGGTTTCGGCGTAGTCCGCCCATGGGTCGTCGGCCGCAACGGCGTCGAGCCTCGGGCCGGCATTGGCCACGGTCCACTGCGCGGCGCCTTGCAGGCTATCGAGTTCCTCCCACCACACCGGCATCGATACCCCCAGCCCCGGGCGTGCCCGCGCCGAGAATGCCGCCACCGTGGTGGCGCCTATGCCATTGCGCAGGTAATCGATGAAAATCTTGCCAACGCGGTTGCTTGGACCGCTCTTGGCCACGAAGCGCTGCGGCACGGTGGCGGCGACATGGCGCACCGCGTCATGCGCGAACGCCTTCACCTCGTCCCAGCCGGCACGCGGCGTGATCGGCACCACCACGTGCAGCCCCTTGCCGCCGCTGGTCTTCAGGAAGCTGGCGAGGCCGAGTTCATCGAGCAGCGCCTTCATCAGCGCGGCGGCTTCCTGCATTTGTGCCCAGGGCACGCCTTCGCCCGGGTCCAGGTCGAAGATGATGCGGTTGGGGCGGTCGATGCTGCGCTTGCTGGCGTTCCAGGTGTGGAACTCCACCACGTTGAGCTGTGCCGCGGCCACCAGGGCTTCGGCCGACGCGATTTCCAGCAGCGCGGGATGCCCCGGCCACAGGCCCGGATCGAGCACGTTGAGGCCGTCGACCCGCAGCGTGTCGCTATGCCGCTGGAAGAACTGCTCGCCGCCCACGCCCGACGGCGCGCGCACCATCGCGATCGGTCGCCCGCGCAGGTGCGGCAGGATCAGCGGCGCGGCGCGTTCGTAGTAGCGCACCAGGTCGCCCTTGGTCAGGCCGGATGCCGTGTCGATGACGCGCTCGGCATGGCTGATCGCGACCTTGCCGCCGGCGGCGGTGGTGCGCTTTGCCGCGGCCTTCGGCCGTGTGCCGGCATGCTTTGCCGTGGTTGCCGCGGGCTTGCCTTTGGCCGCCGGCGTTGCCGGCCGCTCCACCGACACCGCGCGCGCGGGCTTGTCGGTGCGCAGGCCGTGGAAGACGGAATGGCGCACGCGGCCCTCGCGGGTCCAGCTGCCGAACGAGACCTCGGCCACCAGCTTTGGCCGCACCCAGTGCCCTTTCACGCCTGCCGGCACGCTCTCAAAGGGCGCGGAATCGGCGCGCAACGCGTCCAGTTGCGTGCGCAGCGCGCCCAGCGTGCGTGTGTCGAAGCCGGTGCCGACATTGCCCGCGTAGCGCAGCCGCCCGCCGCTGTCGTGCACGCCAAGCAGCAGCGAGCCGATGCCGGCGCGGCTGCCTTTCGGGTCGGTGAAGCCCGCCACCACGAACTCCTGGCGCAAGGTGCATTTCAGCTTGATCCAGGTACTGGTGCGCGCGCTGACATAGGCGGCGTCGGCGCGCTTGCCGATCACGCCTTCAAGCTTCATGCGGCAGGCTGCCTCAAGCATGTCGGCAGGGCCGGCCTCGAAGTCCTCGCTGAACTGCAGGCGCGGCGAGGTGTTGTGCGCGAAGATCCGGCGCAGCAGGGCGCGCCGCTCCACCAGCGGCAGCTTGCGCAGGTCATGGCCGGCAAAGTAGGGCAGGTCGAACACGAAATACTGGATGCCCTCGACGCGCGCGGTATCGAAGGCATTCTGCAGCGCCTGGAAGTCGGTTGCGCCATGCTTGCCGAGCACCACGATCTCGCCATCGAGCCAGCCGTCGGGCAGGCCGAGTGTGCCGACGTCGCGCGCCAGCACACGCAGCTTGCTGGTCCAGTCGTTGCCCTGGCGCGTGAACAGGCGCACATCCTTGCCGTCGATGCGGGCCAGCAGCCGGTAGCCGTCGAACTTGATCTCGTAGCGCCACGCCTGCGCGTCGGACGGAGGCTGCTCCACCAGCGTGGCCAGCTGCGGCGCCAGCGCCAGCGGCAAGGCCGCGCGCGGCGCGCCGCGCGGCGGCTTCAGGGACTTCGCCGTGCCGTGTGCATCTGGTGCGGCTTCGTCAGGCGGCTGCGCGGACTTGGCGCGCTTTGCCGCGGGTTTGCGCTGCGTGCCGCCCAGCACGCTGTCCGGCAAGGCCTCGACCACATCGAACTCCGATGCCGGCACGGCGGTCTCGTCGCGCTCTTTGATCAGCAGCCAGGCGTCCTGCTCCTTCTGCCGGCTGCCGTGCATGCGCACCAGGGTCCAGTGACCGTGCAGCTTTTCACCGCGCAGCTCGAACTTCAGCTTGCCGGCGCGGTAGCCGGCCTCGGCATCGCCCACCGGCAACCAGGTGCCGCGGTCCCAGACGATGACCGTGCCGGCGCCATAGTGGCCGGCGGGGATCACGCCCTCGAAGCCGGCATAGTCCAGCGGGTGATCCTCGACATGGATGGCCATGCGCTTGTCGGCCGGGTCCAGGCTCGGGCCCTTGGGCACGGCCCAGCTTTTCAGGGCGCCGCCGAGTTCGAGGCGAAAGTCGTAGTGCAGCCGACGCGCCGCATGCTTCTGGATCACGAAGGACAGCTCGCCGGCGCGCTTGCGCGGTTTGCCGCGGGTGCGCGCGGCGCCGCTGGGCTCAGGCGTGGCGCCGAAGTCGCGCATGCGGCGGTATTTATCGAGCGCGGCGGGAGCGGCCTTGGCGGCTGGCGCGCCGCGTGCCGCCGGGGGGGCCGTGCTGGCGCGCTTGCCGCTGGGCTTGCCGGCGCCTTTTGCCGCGGCGCGGCGTTTGCCTGGATCCTTTGGCGCTGTCGGTCGCGTGGTCTTGGCCATGGCTGTCGCCGGTTAGGTGGGATGTATCCAGCTTAGGCAGCACATGCCGCCGCTGAAATCGGCGCCCGTCCTACAGCGCCCGGCGGCAGCCCCATGCGCGCGCCGCGCCATGTGGTTCTTACCGGGTGTTGTAAATCTGCGGCAGCCCGCCTGCCGCGGCGCCGCCAGCCAGGGCCGCCCCGGACAGGAACGCTCCTTGCGACTCCCCAGCGGCATGCCCGGCACCGTGCCGGGCCTCCCCGAGGAGAAGCGGCGATGAAACCAACCCTGAAGAACATTGGCTCGCAGGTCATCGTCCTGACCGGTGCCAGCAGCGGCGTGGGCCTGGTGACGGCGCGCAAGGCGGCGCAGCAGGGCGCGCGGCTGGTGCTGGTGGCGCGCAGCGAGGGCTCGCTGCACCAGCTGGCCGAAGAGCTGCGCGAGCATGGCAATGAAGTCATCACCGTGGTGGCCGATGTCGGCAAGCATGAAGAGGTTGGCAAGGTGGCGCAGGCTGCGATCGAGCGCTTCGGTGGCTTCGATACCTGGATCAACAACGCCGGCGTGACTATCTTCGGCCGCCATTGCGACGTGCCGCTGGAAGACCAGCGGCGGCTGTTCGATACCAACTACTGGGGCACCGTGCATGGCTCGCTGGCGGCGGCCGCGCACCTGCGCGAGCACGGCGGCGCCATCATCAACATGGGCAGCGAGGCGGCGGACGGCCCGCTGCCGCTGCAAAGCGCCTACGCGGCCTCGCAGCACGCGATCAAGGGTTTTACCGATTCGCTGCGGCTGGAACTGGAGCAGGAGCAGGCGCCGGTCAGCGTGACGCTGATCAAGCCTGCCGGACTGGAAACGCCGCTGGCGATGCACGCCAAGAACTTCCTCGATGTCGAGCCGCGCATGCCGCCGCCGCTGTATGACCCGGCGCTGGCGGCCGACGCGATCCTGTTTGCCGCCGCGAACCCGCGCCGCGAGCTTTTCGTTGGTGCGGCCGCCAAGGCGTTCTCGGCCGCGGCGTACCACGCGCCGCACACCTTCGACCGCTTCATGCGCCGCTTCATGGGCCGCGCGCAACAGACGGCCCACCCCGCGGGCCCGCTCGAGGACAACGCGCTGTATGGCAGCGGCAGCGGCCTGCAGGAACGCAGCGGCAGCCACCACGCGCTGCACTCCTGTCCCTACACCACCACGGCGCGGCACCCGATGCTGGCCACTGCGCTGGTGGTGGGCGCCTCCGCCGCGGTTGCCGCGGTGTACCAGTTGCGGCACAGGCGCTAGTGTCCGGTGCCGCGCACATGGGTGGCGCATGCGCCGAGAACACCTATCATTGACTCGAATGCCCGCATTTGCGGGCATTCGGCCCTCCGCAGCGCGGCGGCGCCAGGCCGCGCGCGCACGGGGCCTGCTGACTTCACCCCATCACACAGAAGGTGTGCACATGTCCGAGCCGCATGCGGCAAAAGGCGTCCGTACGTCACCCGTCGGCGATCCGGACGGCACCCTGGCGGACGATGCCGGCCTCCTGCTGGCGGCACAGTACCGGCGCCTGCTCGACGCGGTGGAAGACTGCGCCGTGTTCGAGACCGATGCGCACGGGTGCATTGCGATGTGGCCGGATGCCGCGCGGCGCGTGTTCGGCTACAGCGCCGAGGAAATCACCGGTTGTCACCTTTCCTGCCTGCATCGTCCTGACGATGTCGCTGCCGGCCTGCCGCAGCAATGGCTGCAGGCGGCCGCACTCGGAGGCAGCGCGCGCGACCAGGGCTGGCGCGTGCGGCGCGACGGCAGCCTGCTGCAGGCGTCCTGCCTCATGCGGGCCATTGGTGCTGCCGACGGGCCGGACGTGGCGGCCAGGCATGGCGATGCCTCGTCCGTGGAGTCCGCGGCAGGCCAGGCCGCCGGCTTTATCGTGTCGTGCCGCGACATTACCGTGCAGCAGGCCGCATCCGAGCATGCCCGGCTGGCCGATACCCGGATGCGGCTGCTGGCCGAAAACCTGCCCGGCACCGCGGTGTGCGAACTTGACCTGGACGGCACCATCCGCAGCTGGAACGTCGGCGCGCAGGCGCTGGCCGGCTACGTCGAGGCCGAAGCCGTCGGCCAGCCGCTGGCACTGCTCTATTCCCGCCAGGATGCCGCCGCGGGGCGCGACGGCGCGGCGCTGGAAGCCGCGCGCGCCTGCGGCCAGTGGGCCGGCGAAGAGCGCGTGGCACGCAAGGACGGCTCGGTGGTGCGTTGCCATACGCGCATGGTGCTGGTGCGCGACGCCGCCGGCTGCCCGACCAGCCTGCTGTGGACCGTGCGCGACCTGAGCGATGCGCTGCGGCTGGAAATGCTGGAGGCCGGCAGCCGCCGGCTGCAATCGTTCCTGGCCATCCTGGCGCATGAACTGCGCAATCCGCTGGCGGCGGTGCGCAACGCGGTCGAAGTGATCGAGCTGACCCCGGATGCCGACACGCGCGTGCGCCGCTGCGCCGGGATCATCGACCGCCAGCTGCACCAGCTGGAGCGGCTGGTGAACGACCTGCTCGACGTAGGCCGCGTGACCGCCGGCAAGCTGAAGATGGAGCTGACGCCCACCTCGTACAACGACGTGGTAACCACCAGCATCGAGGCAATCCGCCCGGTGCTGGAAGCCGCCGGCCAGCGGCTCGTGTTGGCGCTCCCGGCAAGCTCGCCCTATGTGCGCGCCGACGCCGCGCGGCTGGGGCAGGTGCTGCTGAACCTGCTCAGCAATGCGGTCAAGTACACCCCGCGCGGCGGTACCGTCAGCGTGCATGTGAGCGTGGAGTCAGCGCGCGTGATCACCGCCGTGTCGGATACTGGCCGGGGTCTCGCGCCGGCGGCGCTGGACCGCATCTTCAACCTGTTCGCGCAGGAGGCCGACGCCGGCAGCCGCAGCGGCCTGGGCATCGGGCTGGCACTGGCCAAGGCCGTGGTGGAAGCGCACGGCGGCGCGATCCAGGCCGACAGCGGTGGCGCGGGCACGGGCAGCACCTTCACCGTGATCCTGCCGCGCGTCAGCGCGCGCCGGCGCGAGGCCGGCACGCAGCCGCCGGGGCCGGTGCCGCGGCGCCGCGTGCTGGTGGTGGATGACAATGCCGATTCGGCCGACAGCATGGCCGAGCTGCTGGGCCTGCTCGGCCATGAGGCGCGCGCGGCCCATGGCGGCCAGCAGGCACTGGACCTGGTTGCCGAATTCCGCCCGGATTGCGTGCTGCTCGACCTGGAAATGCCCGACATGTCGGGCTTTGAAGTCCTGCCGGCATTGCGCCAGGCGTGCGCCCCGCACGCGGTGCAGTTCCTGGCGCTGACCGGGCGCTGCACTGCCGAAGACCAGCGGCGCAGCGAACTGGCCGGCTTCCATGCCTACCTGACCAAGCCGCTGGCGATCGAGGCCCTGTCGCGCGCGCTGGCTGCGCCGCGGCCTTACAAGGAGCGGTAGGCGTCCAGCCGGTTGTACAGCGTCTTCAGGCTGATGCCGAGCGCGCGCGCGGCCTGGCGCTTGTCGCCGTCAAAGCGCGCCAGCGTGGCCATGATGATTTCGCGCTGGGTGTCGGCCAGCGTGGTGCCGACGCGCACGCTGACCACGCCGTCCACTGTGGTGGGCCGCGGCGGCTGCGTGGCCAGGTTGGGGTTGCCGATCTCCACGACCTTGTCGGCCAGGATAAAGGCGCGGTAGACGGCGTTCTTCAGCTCGCGCACATTGCCCGGCCAGTCATAGCGCACCAGCCGCTCCAGCGAGGCGGCCGAGAAGGCCTTGTCGGTGCGCTCCATGGCGTTGTACTCGGCCAGGAAGTGGCGTGCCAGCGGCACGATATCGTCGGGCCGCTCGCGCAGCGGCGGGATATGCAGCGGGAACACGGCCAGCCGGTACAGCAGGTCTTCGCGCAACTGGCCGGCACGTGCTGCCTCGACCGGGTCGCGGTTGGTGGCTGCCAGGATGCGCACGTCGGTGGCGATGGGCGTGTCGCCGCCGACGCGGTGGAAGGTGCGGCCTTCCAGCACCCGCAACAACTTGATCTGCATATCGAGCGGCATTTCAGTGACTTCGTCGAGAAACAGCGTGCCCCCATGGGCCTGCTCGAAGTAGCCTGCCTTCTGCTCGATCGCGCCGGTAAAGCCGCCTTTCTCGTGTCCGAACAGTTCTGACTCGATCAACGTGGGCTGGATTGCGCCGCAGTTGACCGCAATGAAGGGACCCTTGCGGCGCGCGCTGCGCTCATGCACCGCGCGCGCCACCACTTCCTTGCCGGAGCCGCTTTCGCCTACCGCAAGCATGGTGACATCGGTGGGCGCCACGCGCTCGATCTGGGCCAGCAGGCGTTGCATGGCGGGCGACGCGCTTTCCCACAGCAGCGAGACCTGCGAGGGTATGGCACGGCGCGGCGCTGGCTCGCGCGCCGGCTCGGATGTGCTGGCGGCGTGGCTGGCGGGCTGGCCAGAGAGAGCGGCGTTGGTGCGCCGCGATGTGCTGGCGGTCACGGGCACAATGAAGGCCTCGGTCGGGGGCGGGCTTGTCGTGAGAAGTTCCTATGCTAGCCTTTGGCGCAGGGGCTTGCCATAGGTGTCTGAGCCCGCGCGGAAACATCCGACAGCTGTGTCAGACGGACACCGGCAACGACCGTGCCTGCCCGCGCTTAGACTGGCATTACGCAGTGGACTTGTGCAACCGACTGACAATGTCGCAGTCGAAACCCGTGCCGCCCCTGTGCCTGTCGCGCCACGCCTTGCATGGAGCGTGGCGGCAGGCGTGCCCGAGCCCGGCAGCATGACCGCCGTGGCCCGCGAACGGAGGCGCCAGCGGATTTCGCCCAAGTTTCCAATAGGTCTCACTGACGGATCGTATGCCCCACATCCTGATTGTCGATGACGACGAAAACGCATGTGCCGCGCTAGCCGAGATCGTGGCCATGGAAGGCTTCAGCTCCGCCACGGCGGGCACCCTGCGCGAGGCACGGCTGCAGATCGGCTGGCGCATGCCGGAGGCGATTGTGGCGGACCTGCGCCTGCCGGACGGCAACGGCATGGAGCTGTTCGACGAGGTTGGCGCCTCGGGCGTCGAAGTGATCCTCACGACCGGCTATGCCAGCGTGGAAAGCGCGGTCGAAGCGCTGCGCGCCGGTGCCACCGATTACCTGGTCAAGCCCATCAACGTGGCGCGGCTGCAGACCGTGCTCAGGCGCCTGGCCACCACCGGCGAGTTGCGCGCCGAGATCCATTCGCTGCGCGGTGAGTTGCGCCGCTACGGTCGTTTCGGCCGGCTGATGGGCAGTTCCGAAGTGATGCAGGTGGTCTACGACCAGCTTGCGCGCGTGGCCCCGACTGAAGCCACGGTACTGCTGATCGGCGAAAGCGGCACCGGCAAGGAACTGGCCGCGCAGACCGTGCACGAGCTCTCGTCGCGGCGGCGCCAGCCGTTCCTGGCGGTCAACTGCGGCGCGATCTCGCCCACGCTGATCGAAAGCGAGATGTTCGGCCACGAGCGCGGCAGCTTTACCGGCGCGGACCGCCAGCACAAGGGCTATTTCGAGCGCGCCGACGGCGGCACCCTGTTCCTGGACGAGATCACCGAGATGCCCGCCGAGCTGCAGGTCAAGCTGCTGCGCGTGCTGGAGACCGGCACCTTCATGCGCGTGGGCACCAACCGCGAATGCCATGCCGATGTGCGCGTGCTGGCCGCCACCAACCGCAACCCTGAAGATGCGGTGGCCGACGGCAAGCTGCGCGCGGACCTGTTCCACCGGCTGAACGTGTTCCCGGTAGAACTGCCGCCGCTGCGCGCGCGCGGCGACGACGTGATCCAGATCGCCAACCTGATGCTGGACCAGCTCAATGCCGAGCAGGGCACCCGGCGCCGCTTCGCGCCCAATGTGCTGGACAGCCTGCGCCTGCACGCCTGGCCCGGCAATGTGCGCGAGCTGCGCAACTTCGTGCAGCGCGCCTTCATCATGTCCGACGACGACCTCATCACCGAAGTGCAGGTGCCGCTGCAGGTCGCGGCCACGCAGGCGCCGGGCGCGGCGGTGGTGTCGGTGCCGGTGGGCATGTCCCTGGCCGATGCCGACCGGCAGCTGATCTTCGCCACGCTGGAGCAATGCGCGGGGGTGAAGAAGCACGCGGCCGAGATCCTCGGCATCAGCCTGAAGACTTTGTACAACCGGCTGGAAGATTATGCCGCCCGCGGCGAATTGCCCGAGTGGCTACGCGCCTCGCGCAACGACACCGGTTCGTCGGCTACCGGCTGACGGCGTGAGGCAGCGCCTGCGTTTGCGGGGA
Organism: Cupriavidus sp. FW306-01-F10A; assembly: GCF_058782785.1. Classification (NCBI taxonomy): domain Bacteria; kingdom Pseudomonadati; phylum Pseudomonadota; class Betaproteobacteria; order Burkholderiales; family Burkholderiaceae; genus Cupriavidus; species Cupriavidus sp. FW306-01-F10A. Next base: position 37,960 of record NZ_JBYSYA010000029.1, on the reverse strand, counting down.
TCGGCCCGTGCCAGTGGGCCGCAGCGCCCTGTGCAGCACGTTTCTTGCTTCCTCCAACGCATCCAACCCGGCCAATCCGGCCGGGGACGTGCCAATGCCGAGCCGCACATGACGCAGCAACCCCCGCAATCCGCGATGCCGGACGCTCCGCTTTCTTCGCCGGCCGGCGCCGTGCGCAGCGTGCAAGAGGTGAGCGCGCTGATCGAGCAATCGGCGCATGACCTGCGTTCGTCGCTGAACGCCATCCAGAGCTGGGCCTACGTGCTGGACCGTGCTTTCGATGCCACGCCGGCGCCCGCGCAGCGCGCGCTGGACGGGATTCGCTCCGGCATGCAGCAGCAGCTGGCGCTGATCGAGGAGATGGAAGAGGCCGTGCGGCTGCTGGCCGACGAGAGCGCACCGCGCTGGCAGCGCCTGGACCTGCTGGCGCTCACGGCCCAGGCCATTGCCGACCGGCGTACCACTGCCGAAGCCCGTGGCGTGCTGCTGTCGCCGGTCGCCACCGACGGTGCCGCCGACTCGTCCGAATCGGCCTATCTGATCGATGGCGACGCCGAGCGGCTGGCCCCGCTGCTGCGGCACCTGCTGGTGCATTGCATCTGGCGCGCGCCGGCCGGCGGCACGGTCGCCGTGCAGGTGTTGAGCGAGCCGGATCACGTAAAGCTGCGCATCACCGAGAGCCCGCCGCTGGACCAGCAGCGCAGCGCCAGCCGGCTGGCCGCGCTGACCGATTTCTTCGGGCGCCGGGCGGCGCCGGACGGCGCGACCCCGGCCCGGCAGAGCAGCGCGCTGCTGCTGACGCGCCGCATGGTCGAAATGCACGGGGCGGCGCTGAGCGCGGAAAGCGATGGCTGCGATAACGACCGGATCAGGGTCTGCATCGCCGTCAGGTTCCCGCGCCACATGAGCGCCTGACGCGGCGCCGCGCATCCATGTAGTTTTTACCGGCCTGTCGCGTGCGCTACGCGTAGCGCTTGCCGGCCGGCCGTGGTTGCACTTGCCATACCTGCGGCGTCACGGCAGCGCCCGCACCGCTCCCCCGCCACGCTCCTGTCTTTTCCCGTTTCTGGCCCGCGCCTTGCATGGATGAATGACCCAACCAAGGAGGGTACAACCATGCCCAAAGCCAGCCGCAAATCCGACAAGGCCGCGCAGGTTGCTCACAAGCCGTCCGGCGCGAAATCCGACAAGTCCCGGGCTGCCCGCATGAGCGGGCCATCCGCGGGCAAGGCCCGCGCAGGCAGCAAGGCCGCCGCAGGCGACAAGCAACGGGGCAAGGAAGCCAAGACCTACCAGGCCGCCGTGGACGACTCGCTGGAGATGACGTTCCCGGCCAGCGACCCGATCTCGCCGAGCGCAGCCATGCACGCCGAGAAGAAGACGCAGACCGCGCGCGACGATGTCGACTGGAAGCTCAAACGGGGCAGTGAAGAGCAGCCCGTGGGCGCCAAGCCGGCAGGCCAGCGCAAGGGGTCGGCCAGCAAGCGCTGAAGCGCATTTCCGCAACCCTGAGTCCAGGTGCCGCGGCGGGACCCTACCCAGGGCCCCGCGCCGCGGCCCGCCAAACGGAGATAGCCATGACCCGAGTTCAACCTGAACCCCCTGAAGAACGGCCGCCGCACGGCGCATCCATCGTCGGCGGCATCGACCGCGATTCCCCGGGCCCTGGCCCATTCGTGATGGCAGCCGACACGCTCGAGGGCAACAAGGTGGTTGACCCCGCCGGCGACGATATCGGCACCATCGACCACATCATGATCGACGTGCTGGGCGGGCGCGTGGCCTACGCAGTGCTGGCCATGGGCGGCTTCCTTGGCATTGGTGAAAAACTCTTCGCCTTGCCGTGGTCGGCGCTGACGCTCGATACGCGGCGCAAGTGTTTTGTGCTTGGTGTTGAAAGGGATCGGCTCAAGGCCGCGCCGGGGTTTGACAAGGACCACTGGCCCAGCATGGCGGATTCGCAGTGGGCTACCAGCATTCACCAGTATTACGGGATTTCGCCTTATTGGGAGGCGGATCGGTATGACCCTTGGGATGAGAGGAGGAGGTGATGGGGAGTTTGGGGTGATGGCACTTAGCCTTGACGGCATACGGTCGCATGTCGTTCTTGGCGGGCGTGGCTGTTTCGCCGGCGTAGCCGGCGAGTCACTTTTTGTCCGAGCGACAAAAAGTAACCAAAAAACGCGTCGCCTGTGCGGCTGGCAATCAATTTCACGGTGTTGGTGGTTCGCACGGTGGTGCTTGCCGTTAGGCGTGGGTGCCCGTTCGACCCTGCTACGCCATGTGAGTGTGTGCCAGTGCCTGCGTTAACCCACTATTGAACGATCCCCATGCAGGGCGTAGGCCGCCTGCTGCCAGCCGAATCGCGAGAACGCCTACGGCTGCTACGCAGGCTCAAAATGCGCTGACGGTCATTGGGCGCTTGCGCGGAGCGCAGCCGAAGGCGTTAATGCGATATCGCTTGAGAGCGCGGGCCACCGCCCGACTTGGGGATCGTTCAAAAGCCGGTTATCGCAGGCACTGGCACACACTCACATGGCTTAGCAGGGTCGAACCGCGACCACATCCAAACGGCAAGCACCGCCGCCCATATGACCGACGCCGTGTAATTTAGCCGCATAGGCGACGCGCTCTTTGCCTACTTTCTGTCGCTCGGACAGAAAGTAGGTCGCCGGCTGCGCCGGCGAAACAGCCACGCCCGCCAAGGACGATAAGCGACCGGATACCGTCAAGCCAATAAAGCCTCGCCCGCCAAGCGCCATAAACCAACCAAATGACGCCAATCACAAACAGCCACCCTCTGTGGGAGCGCCAACAATGAACAATTCCAGCCCAATCCCGCCAGGCATTGACCATCGATCCGGGTCCGGCAAGCATGGCGTGCTGCATGCCTTTGACCGCTTCGCCGGCGCCGCCACGCGCCAGGCCGGATCGCCCGTCGCATTCGTGCTGGCCGTCGGCGTGGTGGCCGCGTGGGCCATCACCGGCCCATTGTTTTCCTATTCCGAGACCTGGCAACTGGTCATCAACACCGGCACCACCATCGTCACCTTCCTGATGGTGTTCCTGATCCAGCAGAGCCAGAACAAGGACGCGGTCGCGGTCCACCTGAAGCTCAATGAACTGCTCGCCTCGCACCGCGAAGCCAGCAATATGCTGGTGTCGATCGAAGACCTGGACGAGGAAGAGCTGCGCCAGCTGGTGACCTTCTATCGCCACCTGGCCGAGCTGGCTGACAAGGAAGACGGTATCAAGTCGAGCCATTCGCTGGACGAGGCGCGCGAGAACCACGCCGCCAAGCGGCAGGCGCGCGCAGCGCGCGGGCGCCGGCTGGCCGGCAGCGATGCCGGGAGCCGCTCACCCACCGTAGCGCCCAGCTCTTAGCCCATGCGGCCCCTCCCATCCCATCGAGCGACAGCCACCAGCAAGGAGCCGCCCGTGTCCGAACCGAGCAAGGCAACGCATCGAAAGCGCGCCGCCCCGGGCAACCCGCCGGCGCGCGGGCGTGCGGTGATGGTCTACGGTTGCGAGACCCTGGGCAAGGCCGACAGCCACCATGGCACGACCCTTGCCAATATTGCCCGCAAGGTCGCCGACATTGCGGGTCTGACCTTCGCAGGCGCCTACGCCGCTCCTGATGCGGGGCTGCCTGTGCCGTACCTGGTGCCCGCGCAGACGCTGGTGGGGCGCAAGCTGGCCCAGGACCTCGGCGTGCGGGACGCGGGCGACCTGTTTGGCGGGGTGGTGCCTTACGCCTTCGTGGCCACCAAGGCGATCACGCACGGCCTGGTGGCGCCCGGCGCGGCAGCGCCGCGGGGCTGGTCCGAGGACTTTGTGCGACGCGTGGTGGGCGCCACCCTGCCGGGCTTCACCGCCTTCACGCTCGGCGACGCGCGGATCGCGGCAATGCGCCTGCTGGCGCTGGGGCCGGTACGGCTGAAAGAACCGTACGGCGTCGGCGGGCTGGGCCAGCGCGTGGTCCACGACGAACGCTCGCTGGACGAGGCACTTGCCGCGATGGCGCCCGACGTGGTGGAAGCCCATGGCCTGGTGGCGGAGCGCGACCTGGATGCGCCGCAGACCTACAGCGTGGGGCAGGTGGAACTGGCGGGCCTGCGGGCCAGCTATTGCGGCACGCAAGGGCTCACTGCCAACAACCACGGGCAGAAGGTCTATGGCGGCTCGACGCTGACAATGGTGCGCGGCGGCCTCGAGGCGCTGCTGCAGCACCCGTTCGACGCCCGCACGCTGGCCGCGGTGCGGGCCGCGATGGTGTACCACGAAGCCGCGCTCGCGTGCTATGGCGATGCCGGGAGCATGGTGCTGTCGCGCTGCAACTACGACGTCGCCTTCGGCTCGCCCGCGGGCAGCGCCGGCCACGGGCAAGTGCTTGGGGGCGTGCTGGAACAGTCCTGGCGGGTGGGCGGCGCGACCGGCGCCGAACTGGCGGCGCTGGCCGCGCTGCGCGAGGATCCGCGCCGCGCCCGCGCGGTGGCTGCCACGCGCGAGGTCTATGGCAAGGGCGTGCGCGTGCCGGACGACGCCGAGATCTACTTCCAGGGAGAGGACCGGCACGCCGGTCCGTTGACTAAATACGCACGACTGGAGCCTGAATCCGATGGCAACGCATGAAGACCTGCTGCAGATAGAAAGCGAAGGCGGCACCATTGCCGGCACCCTGATCAGCCCGCAAACCAGGCTGCCGGGCGTGCTGTTTGTCCACGGCTGGGGCGGCAGCCAGCAGCAGTACCTGGCCCGCGCGCGCAAGGTGGCGGGGCTGGGCTGCGTCTGCCTGACCTTCGACCTGACCGGGCACGCCGGCACCCAGGCGCAATACGAGACCGTCAGCCGCATGCGCAACCTGGCCGACGTGGTGGCCGCCTACGATGTGCTGGTGCGCCAGCCCGAAGTGGACCGCAACGCCATCGCGGTGGTGGGCAGCAGCTACGGCGGCTACCTGGCTGCGCTGCTGAGCACGCTGCGCCAGGTGCGCTGGATGGCGTTCCGCGCGCCGGCGCTGTACATGGACTCGGGCTGGGAACTGCCCAAGCGCCAGCTGCATCGCGAACAGGACCTGGTGGCCTACCGGCGCAGCGTGGTGCCGCCCGAGAGCAACCGCGCTCTGCGCGCTTGCGCGGAATTTGCCGGCGACGTGCTGGTGATCGAATCCGAGCACGACCAGGTGGTGCCGCACGCCGCGGTGATGAGCTACGTGGATGCCTGCGTGCATGCCAACTCCATGACCTACCGCGTGATCAAGGGTGCCGACCACGGCCTGACGGAAGAGGAAAGCCAGCGCGGCTACAGCAGCCTGCTGGTCAACTGGCTGCGCGAGATGATCACCGTCGCGCGCGCCGGCCCGGTCAGCGCCGAGCGCGCCGAGCCGCCCGCGGAGCGGCCCGCGCCGCAGGCGGCCACCGACGAGCTTGGCATGCCGCAGGCCGAGTCCGCCAGTGCGCCGGCGGCGGTATCCGGCGCGCAATAGCGTGGCTTGCGCCATGTCGATGGCAGCAGGCCAGGACAACTGAACCGGCTCAGCACCCCAGTGGGCCGATGTAGCCGGGCAGGCCGCGCGCGCCCGCGGCGTGGGCCAGCCGGAACGCCTGCGCCAGCGCGATGGCAAAGTGATGCGGGGTGTCGAACGGGCCCGCCACGTGGCGGCGGAAATAGTCGGCCCAGCGGAAATCCATATAGGCGGTCTTGACCTTGCGATAGCCGCCGGCCAGCTGCACGAAGGCCTCGAGGCTGCGATAGGGGTCGTCGCGCATGTCGTGGATGCCGGCAGGCAGTTCCGTCAGCGGACGGCGGCGCCCGTGCTCGTCGTATGGGTGGACCATGTGCTCAGCCACCATGTGGCGCCAGAACGCCGGCAGGTTCATGTCGCTCAGGTCGGCGCGCACTACGCCCGGCACATGGGTGAGCCCGAGATCGTGCCAGGCGCGCACCCAGTGATGGTGGTCGACCACGTACAGGGCCTGTTCCGGACCGATCACCAGGTGTACGCGGTGCCGGTCCAGGAACGCGGCGCGGTCCTCCGGCGGCACGCGCCGGGTGACATGGACCTTCTGCGCGACATGGTAGCCGCCTACCGTGATCTGGGTGGGACGCAGGGCATCCAGCGGCACCATCAGCTTGCTGCCCGGGCACAGCTTGCGAGGCTGGCGGCGCATGGGCGCATCAACTCTTGTTCAGCGTGCGCTCGGGCGAGATCCCCGAAGTATCGGTGCCGGCCGCATCGTCGCCGCCGACCTCGGAGCCCGCCGCCCACGCGGCGCCTGGCTGGCGCTGCACGCGCAGGTGATTGTTCACCTCAGTGACGCCGAACACGGCATCGGCAATGTCCTCGATCACGTACTTCTCGCGGCGCTCGCGCACGGTGCCGTCCAGCGTCACCACGCCGTTGGCCACTTCCACGCTGACGTCGTGGACATCGACATAGGGGTTCATCGCCAGACGTTCGCACACATCCTCGCGCACGCGCTCATCGGCGCGGCGGTAGCCCTTGGGGCCGACCGGACGGCGCCCGGCGCGCTGGCCGCCTGGCGCTCCCGCTTGCGCCGTATAGGACGCGTGGCGCCGATAGCCCGGATCATCCGGGTACACACGCTGGCCGCCACTGTACGACTGGCCACCGCTGCCGGCATCGCCAAAATAGCCGCCGCCATAGCTCGGCTGCCCGGCGCGCTGCGCGCGGTCGCGTTCCATGCCTTCGCGCCAGTGCATGGCGCGGCCACCGCGTTCACCCCATTCTTCTTCACCACCGTGCCAGCCGCGGCCAGGCTGGCGCGGGTCATCCTCATCGCTGAGTTCGCTGCGGCGTCCGCGCGGGCCGAAGCGGTCTTCATCGCGGTAGCCATAGCCCGATTCGCGTTCTTCGCTGCGATAGCCGCTGTCCTGCGGGGCCGGCCGGTAGCCACCGTAGCCGCTGCTGTACGGATGGCCGGTGCCGCCCGTGTCGGCAGCGCCATAGCCCTGTTCGCCCCAACTGCCGCGGCGCTGGCCGGCAGGCGTGTCCTGCTGGTACCACGGGCCGCCATGGCGCTCGGACTCGCGTTCGCGGCCCGGAGGCGCGGATTGGCCGCTGCTGTCGCCGCGCCAGTCCTCGCCCCATTCCTGTCCCCAGTCCTCCGAGCCGCTGCCCCGGCCCTGGTCGCGCGTCCGTTGCGCCGGGCCGCGCTCGCGGCGCTGCGTTTCGCTGCCGCTGCGGGGGCCGCTGCGGCTGCGCTCGTTGCGGAAGTTGAACATGGTTGCCTCCTGGCTGTGGGGCCCGGGCGTCTTCCGCCGCACTGCCTGGTGCGGCGGGCCCGTGCGGCAACTGCCGCAGGCGCGCCGGGCCGGTGACGTTCATGCCTGCAATGGCCGCAATATCCGTGCCCCGACGCGTGCGCGGGGCCAGGCGGGCTGGCCGCCCGGGGCGCTGTAAGGATTGCCGGGCAATGTAAGGGTTACGGGCGGCGTGTCAGCCCGGGCCACGCCGCGGCCGCGACGCGGCTGCCGCGGCGTGGCCCGGGCTCGCCGTTTGCGGCATGGAATTTGCGCGGCACCTGCAAGGGCCGCGATGCGGCCGCGCAGACAGGAGCCAGCCATGTCCACACCGACCAGCATCCCGCCCCAGCACCAGTCGCGCCAACCTGGCCTGGAGTCCGCCATGCGGCCGCAGCCGGACAGCGGCGCCGACGACTATGTCGGCAGCGGCCGGCTGCGCGGGCGCGCGGCGCTGATCACCGGCGGCGACAGCGGCATCGGCCGGGCCATTGCGGTGGCCTTTGCGCGTGAAGGCGCCGATGTCGCCATCGCCTATCTCGATGAGCATGCCGATGCGCGCGAGACCGTCGAGCTGGTGGAGGGGGCGGGCCGCAAATGCCTGGCGATCGCCGGCGACCTCGCTGACCGCGCGCATGCCGAGGCCGTGGCGCGACAGGCGTTGCAGCAGTACGGCAAGCTCGACATCCTGGTCAACAACGCCGCCGAGCAACACCCCAAGGCCTCGCTGGAAGAGGTCGACGCCAGCCAGGTGGAGGCCACCTTCCGCACCAATGTGTTTGCGATGTTCCACCTGACGCGCGCGGTGCTGCCGCACCTGAAGTCGGGCGCGTCAATACTGAACACCACTTCGGTGACCGCGTACCGCGGCAGCAAGCACCTGCTGGATTATTCCGCCACCAAGGGTGCGATCGTGTCTTTCACGCGTTCCCTGGCGCTGCAGGTGGTCGAGCGCGGCATCCGTGTCAACGGCGTTGCGCCGGGCCCGATCTGGACACCGCTGATCCCGTCGACCTTCACCGCGGAGGAAGTGGCCGAATTTGGCAAGAAGACGCCGATGGGGCGCCCGGGACAACCGTTCGAGGTGGCGGCGGGCTTTGTTTTCCTGGCGTCCGACGCGGCCAGCTATATCACCGGGCAGATCCTGCACATCAACGGCGGCGAGGTCGTCAACGGCTGAGGCGCCAGGGCGGGGCATGTAGTTCCGGGGCCGCCTTTGCAAATATTGCACGCCGGCGTGCGCGCCATGCAGGCCGTGCGCGCGGCGTGCCGCACAGCAGGCGCAGGCGTGGCTCTTGCAATGTGGATGAGAGCAGTCATGACCATCGCCACCATCATTGGAGTCAGTCATCATGTCATCGATCGTAGCCGGACGTTTCGATTCGATTGCCAGCGCCGAAGACGTGGCACGTACCCTGTTCTCGCGCGGCTTCTCCGTGTGGGACGTATCCATCATGTCGGTGGGGCCGGACAGTACGCCGGAAAGCGGCGCGGTGGACCGCGTCATGCTGGCGGCATGCGTCAACAACGGCCTCGATTCCGTTGCCGTGGACGTGCTGCGTGAAGCCGGGGCGAGCGCGCTGGAATGCGCGCAAGGCAACTGGGAATGCGGCCAGTGGACGGATTTCAATCCCGCCCGCCACGGCGAGCCCATACGCGGCGGCGAGGGTGAGTACTGGCCACGCCCGCTCGCACGCGAGGCGGTTGCCGAAGAGAGCACCGGCAACGAAGACCCGGGCAGCGAGCTTGAGCACTTCGTCGACCAGAAGCGTGCCGAGAACGACTGAGCGCCGCGCCGCCGCGGCCGGCAGCGCTGAACCAGGCACGCCGCGCAGCGCGCGAGGCAACGCCGTTGCCGAACTGGCTCGCCTGCGCCCGACCCAGCTGACGCTGGGTTATGCCCACGTCAGCTACAAGATGGATGTCACGCAGCGCCACGCGAACCCGGAGGACCACGCGGCGCTGCGGCGCTTCATGCGCCGCCATCGCGTCAAGACCGTGGCCGGGCCGGGCGGCAGCCTCTATATCATCGATCACCATCACTGGGCGCGGGCGTGGCTGGATCTCGGCTACGAGCAGGCACCCGTGCGCGTGCTGCATGACTTCAGCCGCCTGAGCCCGTCGGCGTTCTGGAAACGGATGCGCCGTCTCGGCCATGTCCATCCCTATGACGAGCACGGCGAGCTGCTGGGCCCGAAGGCGCTGCCGCCCACTGTGCGGGGCATGCGCGACGATCCCTATCGCAGCCTGGCTGCCTTTGCGCGCGAGGCCGGGGCCTGCCGCAAGCCTGGCAGCGCTGCCGGCGATTTCTCCTGGGCCGCCTTCCTGCGCGAGCGGGTGGAACAGGACCTGGGCAGCGTTGCGGGATTCGGGCTGGCGCTGGCGGAGTCGATCCGGCTGGCGCGCAGCGCCCGCGCAAGACGTTTGCCCGGCTATTGCGGCGGGCCGGTGAGGGGGAGGGTCGGGGGAAAGAAGGGCGGTGCCAGATAGGCAGGCAGCCTGGCAGACCGCTTGGTTGCTCTCCTCTCCCGCAGGTGGGAGAGGGGAGCAACCCGACAGCATCGCTGACGCTGGTCCCGGATCAACTGTCTGACTTGTGCTTCGGCATGCCCTTGGTCTTGGTCGAAGCCATCTTGTCGAGTTCCTTTTCGCTCATCGATTTATACATCGAGCGGGAAGGTCCCTTGAGCGATCCGGCCTTCTTTTCGCCGCGCTTTGCGGAGAGCGCCGCTCCCGCGGCCTGCTGTTGCGCCTTGGATTTGGCTGGCATCTGGGTCTCCTTGCAAATGGGGGAAGGAACCGGGCGATGCGGTGGCACACGCCCGCGCTTCGTTATAGGGCGCCGGCGCGGCAGCGACAAGGGTAGCCCCGCGCTGGCGCCGCTGCGTGCGCCAGCCGGCGTGCGTTGCCCGCAGGCTGGCCAGGAACGCTAGATCCGGCCAAGCACCACGAGCAGCACCACGATCAGGACGATCAGGCCCAGGCCGCCGCTAGGCCAGTAGCCCCAGCCGGAACTGTAGGGCCAGGCCGGCAGTGCGCCGATCAGCAGCAGGATCAGGATGATCAGGAGAATGGTGCCGATTCCCATGGCGTGCTCCTTGTTGTGGATCTGGCAAGCCGGGCTTCCGGACCGGGGTGGCCTCGGAGAGCCAACTGCTTACAGTTCAGCCTAGATCAGGGGGCGCCGGCGTCCCCCCGGACTAGGGCTGAAATCGCTGTAGGAATCGGACGACGTTGGGGTGTCGGGCGTGCAACATGCAGGGCTGTCGTGGCGGACACTGCGCCGCGTTCAGCACGCTGCGTTCAGCCCGTGCTCGACGGCATAGACGGCCACCTGCACGCGGCTGGCCAGGTTCAGCTTCTTCAGGATGTTCTGCACGTGGATCTTCACCGTGCTTTCCGCCACGCCCAGGTCGCGCGCGATCTCCTTGTTGCTTTCGCCGCGCGCCAGGCCCTGCACGATCTCGCGCTCGCGCGCGGTCAGCCGCGGCGCTTCGTCCTGGCGCGCCGCGGCCACCGGTGCCGGAGCGCGGAACTGGGCCACCAGCTTGGCGGTCATGCTGTCGGAGATGACCGGTTCGCCGGCCGCGGCACGGCGGATGCCGGCGATCAGCGCCTCGGTCTCGATATTCTTGATCAGGTAGCCGCGCGCGCCGCCGCGCAGCGCGGCGGCCAGTTCCTCGGCTTCCTCGGACACGGTCAGCACGATCACGGCGGTCTGCGGCAGGTCTTCCACCAGCAGCTGCAGGGCTTCCAGGCCGGACAGGCCGGGCATGTTCAGGTCCAGCAGGATCACGTCGGGACGGTGCTGCTTGGCGCGCTTGATGCCTTCCACGCCGTCGGCGGCTTCGTCGACGATCTCGAAGTCGGCCTGCCGCTGCAGCAGCGCACGGATGCCCGAGCGGAACAGGGTGTGGTCGTCGATCAGCAGGATGCGGATGGTCATGGCTGGGTCTCGGTGGTCGTGGGGGCGGGGCGGGTGTCGGCGAACTCGAGGGCGCCGGAAGAGCGGCCGGCGGGCAGCACCAGTTCGATGCGCACGCCGTGGCCGGGGCGGGCCTGCACGTGCAGCTGCGCCCCCAGCCGCGCCGCGCGCTCGCGCATGATGTTCAGGCCGATATGCGCTTCGGCGCGCGTGGCGATTTGCTCCGGATCGAAGCCCTCGCCGTCGTCCTGCACCACCAGCCGGAAATCGCGGCCGTGGCTGAGCGCCACCGCCACGTGCTCCGCCATGGCGTGCTTGCGCACATTGGAGAGCGCCTCCTGCAGGATGAACAGCACCTGCAGCTGCTGCTCCGGCGCCAGCGGCCAGGCGCCGCCGCTCTCGTCAATGGCGAGCGTGGCCTCGGTGCGGCACTGGCGCCGGAAGCGGCCCACGGTCTCTTCCACCGCCGGTCGCAGCTCGCCGGTGCCGAGCCGCGAGCGGAAGTTGTTCAGCAGTTCGCGCACATCCTGGTAGCTCTCTTCCACGCCGTGGCGCAGCATCGGCACGATCTCGCGGGTCTCGGCCAGGTCGTCGCGCTCGACCGCGGCGTCGAGCAGCTGCACCTGCAGGTTCAGGTAGTTCAGGCCCTGGGCAATGCTGTCGTGCAGGCCCTGCGCCACCAGGTTGCGCTCTTCCACCACCGCCAGCTGGCGCGCGGTCGCGGACAGGCGCAGGTGTTCCAGCGCGGTGCCAAGGTGCTGGCCCAGTGTTTCCAGCATCTGGCGGTCTGACGGGGGCAGCGCGCGTGGCGTGCGGAAGTGCAGCGCGAACACGCCCGTGGCGCCGCGCTGGCTTTCGATGCGGAAGGCCGCCAGCGACTGGAAGCCGTTGCGGCTGCAGGGCGTGACATCCCCGGCGGCGCCCTGGCGCTGCGCCGCGCGCAGGTCGACGATGGCGACCACGGCCTCGCGCGTGGCGTCGCCGCAATGGCAGGCGTTGGCCGCCGCGCAGGATTCGGATTCGGCCAGCGCCGCCGGCAGGCCGGCGGCTGCCAGCAGGTGCATCCTGCCGTGGCGGCTGTCCAGCACGCGCACGCTGCCGCCATCGGCATCGAACTGGCGCATCACGCGTTCCAGGAAGCCGCGCGCCATGGCCTCGGCATCGGCGGCCTGGTTCAGGAAGGCGGCCATGTCGTAGAGCGTCTCCAGGTCGCGGTTCTGGCGTTCCAGCTCGGCGGTCTTCTGCGCCACGCGCGTCTCCAGGTCGTGGTACAGCCCCTGCAGTTCGCCGGCCATGCGGTTGAAGCCTTCGCTGAGGGTGCCGAACTCGTCGCGGCTTTCCACCGGCAGGCGCAGCGAGAACTCGCGCGCGGCCATGCGCCGCAGGCCGTCCTGCAGCCGCAGCACCGGCAGGATGATCCACAGGTAGAGCAGGTAGATCACGGCCACGGTGCCGACGCAGGCCATTGCCGCCAGCGCGATCTGCGACAAGCGCAGCCAGTCGGTCTTGCGCGCGCTGTCATGCTCGATCATGCCGACCAGGCGATCGGCCTGCGCGACGAAGCCGGGCAGTGCGGCGATATAGCGTGCCGGGACGGCGGCGTCGCCCGTTCCGGCTACCGCCAGCGGGCGCAGCCGTTGTTGCCAGCCCTGCGTGACGCGGGTCATCTGGGCATGGATGGCGGGTTCGTCCGGCAGGAACAGCGGGCGCGCCGCGTCGCCTTTCCTGAGCAGGGCCAGCGTGGCGTCCAGCGCCTGCACCTGCTCGGCCAGTGCATTGTCCTGGCCTGCCTGTGCCAGCGTCAGTTCGATCGCCACGCGGTTGGCGCGCATGCGCAGGCTGCCGGCGTCATTGATGGCGGCCCCCGCGCCTTCCAGCTTCCATGACAGCCACAGCGTGCCGGCAATCATGCCCAGCACCACCAGCAGCACGGCCAGCGAGAGCGAGATGATGCGGGTGGAGAGGCGGTCGCGCAGCGCCGGCAGGCCGGCAGCGCGGGAGTCCGCCGCGGCGCTGGCGGCTGGAGGATCGGTTCGGAACATGGCGGTATCGGGGGCTACCAGTCGGGGGAAGCCGGGTGGTGGCCCGGCGGCCGGCGCGTGCATGGCTGCGCGCTGGCATCGAGGGCAATTTTCCCTGCGCAGCACGCGGGGCTTCCTGCGCAAGATCAAGAAAACCCGGCTTCGGCGTCTGGCATGTGCGGCCGGCGGCGCATCGGCTTGTCAATTGCGGGGAATGCCGCCCACACACCAGGCCTGTCACGTCGTGACATATCGCTCCCACCGCATGGCGCGGGGATACATCGTCGGACTTGGCTGCGGTCAAATCCCCACCACCTGGCCTGGCGTAGTGTCCTGTTCCGCAGAACAGGACACGAGCATCCGGTCAACATGGATGGGAGAAGCGCTTGAAGGCAGCCAGTTTCGACTACGAACGCGCCCCGCGCCTGGCAGCGGTGTTCGGCTGCCTGATGCCGGCGCCGTGGCTTGGCGCCGCGGCCGGGGTATTGCTTGCTGCCGGTCCCCCCGGCGGCTTGCCGGACCGCTTTGCGCCACTGGCGCTGGTGGCGGTCCATGTGCTGGCGCTGGGCATGCTGCTGCCGGTCATGGTGGGCGCGCTGTTCCAGATGATGCCGGTGGTGGCCGGCGTGGCCGTGCCGGGTGCGGGGCTGCTTGCGCCGTTCATGGCCGCGGCCGGCGCGGGCGTGGCCACCGCCCTGGCCATCGGCCTGCTCGGCGGCGAACCTGTGGCGATGCAGGCGGCGGCGGCCGTGGCGGTGATCCTGTTGCTGGCCGGCGCCATTCTGCTGGCTGCGGGCCGGCGCGTGGCCGCAGTGGATGCCACCACGCGCACCCTTGCCGGCATCGGCGCGCCGCTGATGGTCGCGGTGCTGTGCGGCATGGTGCTGGCCGGCGCCTTCGGCGGCTGGTGGCGCGTGCCGGTGGCGCGCTGGCTCGGCCTGCATATGGCGTGGGCGCTGGGCGGCTGGCTGGCCGCGCTGGTGACCGGCGTGGCCACCACTGTGCTGCCGATGTTCTGGCAGACGCCGCGCCTGCCGGCGGCGATCGGGCGCTGGCTGCCCATGGCGCACTGGTTGCCGCTGGCGCTGTTCAGCGCCGCGGCAATGCTGTGGCCGGATCACCGGGCACTGGCGCATGGCGTGCTGCTCGTGTGGCTGGCGTTCGTGGCGGTGGTGGGCGCATGCGGGCTGGCCGGCACGCTGTGCGCGCGGCGGCGCCATGATCCGCTGTGGCTGCTCTGGCCGGTGGCATGCGCCAGCATGGCAGGCGCAGCGCTGCTGGGGGCCGCGGCCGTGGTGCTGCCCGCCACCGGGCTGCCGCTGGCATGGTGGGCCGGCACCATGGCGCTGGTCGGCGTGGGCGTGCTGCCGGTCACGGCCATGCTCGGCAAGATCGTGCCGTTCCTGGCCTGGCTGCACCTGCGCCGGCTGCTGCCGCCGCGCGCGCGGGTGCCGGCCATGCAGGCCATCATCGTGCCGGGCCGGCAACGGCGGCAGGCATGGCTGCTGCTGGCTGCCTACGTCCTGCTGCTGGCGGTGCCGCTGGCGCCGGCGCCGCTGGCCCGCGCTGGCGGCGTGCTGCTGGCGGGGGCCAATGCGTGGCTGGGGTGGCAACTGCTGGGAGCGTTGCGATGCATGCGGGAGATGAGGAAGCGCGGCGGATTACCGCCGCGCATTGCTGACAAGGTTCCCATGCCGCCGGTTTGCTCCCCTCTCCCGCCTGCGGGAGAGGGGCCGGGGGAGAGAGCAGGCGCCGGCATACCGACGCGCCTCACTTCGTAGACACTCCGGCCTTCTCCCCCACCCCTCTCCCGCAAGCGGGCGAGGGGAGCCTTGTTCGCGCGGCGTTGGCTACGGCACGCACAACAGGCATGCGTCAGGCTGGTGTCGGGGCTTGGGTCAGCCCCGCAGGCTTTTCCCCCGTCAACAGGTAATGCATCAGCTCCGCCACCGGCCGGATCGCCTCGCCGAAGGGCAACGCACCCCGGCCGCGGAAGAACAGGCCGCGCTCCACGTCGCCGCGCACGGCCTGCGCCAGCTTCAGGTCGATGCAGAACTGGCCGATGCGGGCAATGCCGTCGCGCAGCCCGCACGCCTGCAGGCAGTCGAAGCCTTCCAGGCACTCACGCGGCTTGGCGCGGCGCTGCAACCGCGACTCGCTCGACAGGTAGCGCGACAGCCACGGCGTCAGCACCGCGCGCGCGGGCAGCCCGGCCACGCTGGTGAACTCGCGCAGGGTCTCGGGCCGCGCCGTGGCCAGCACCTGCTTGAAGGCCGGGTGGGCATCGCATTCCTCGGTCACGGCGAAGGCCGTGCCCAGCTGCACCGCGGCGGCGCCCTCGCCCAGCCAGTGGCGCACCTTGGCATGGCTGTCGATGCCGCCGGCCAGGATCAGCGGAATGCTGTCCCAGGCCAGCCCGAGCTGCGCAAACAGCTCGCGGCATTCGGCCAGCACGCGCGAAAACGAGAAGCGCGGCTCTGACAGGTCCTGGATGGTGGCCGCGCCCAGGTGGCCGCCGGCATGCGCCGGATGCTCGACCACGATGGCATCGGGCAGGCGGCCCTTCTTCATCCAGCGGCGCAGCACCAGGCCGATGCCGCGCGCCTCGGACAGGATCGGGATCAGCGCCACCCTGGGGTGGCTGGCGGTCAGCTCGGGCAGGTCCAGCGGCAGGCCGGCGCCCATGACGATGGCATCGGCGCCGCTTTCACAGGATTGCCGCACCAGCGCGGCGTGCGAGCCCACCGCCTTCATCACGTTGACGGCGATCAGCCCGCGGCCCTCGGATGCCGTGCGCGCGGCACGGATCTCGCGATCCAGCGCTTCGAGGTTGGCGGCTTCGATGGCGGGCTTGTCACGGCTGCCGCGGGTGCGTTCCATCAGGTCGGGGTGGTGGTGGCGCAGGTCGATGCTGGCGATGGTGCCGACGCCGTTCTCGCGCGCGACGGCGCCGGCCAGCCGGTGGGCCGAGATGCCGATGCCCATGCCGCCCTGCACGATGGGCAGCAGGCGGCGGCCGGCCAGCTTGAGCCAGGGTTGATTCATAAAATCTCCGGAAGAGGATGGGCGCGGGGCCGGCGTGCGGCCAGCCGCGTGGATGACCGGGCAAGCGTGGCACAGCGGCACGGGCCGGCGTTTGCCGCAGGTCAAGCGCGCGGTGGTGGCCTGCCATCGGCCTACGCCAACCGGCATAGGCCAACGCGGGCGGTGTGCCGTTGGCGTGGGTTTGCGCGCGGTCAAGCCCCTGCTGCAAGCGCTTGGCTAGCATCGGCCGCTGTCTTCATCTTCGCGCCGCCGCCGGCGCCATCACCGATGACCCCTGCCTCCCCAGCCCCATCCACCGCGGCGAACGTGCCGCGCCGGCCCCAGCTCGTTGCGCCCGCCGGTTCGCTGGCGGCCCTGCGCATGGCGCTGCAGCACGGCGCCGACGCGGTCTACCTGGGCCTGCGTGATGCCACCAACGCGCGCAACTTCGGCGGCCTGAACTTTACCGAGGCCGACATCCGCACCGGCGTGGCCGAAGCCCACGCGCGCGGCGCCGAGGTGCTGTTCGCGATCAACACCTTTGCCCAGATGGGCGCGGTGGCCCAATGGCAGCGCGCGGTCGATGCGGCGGCGGACCTTGGCGCCGACGCGGTCATCATGGCCGACGCCGGCCTGATGGGCTATGCCTGCGAGCGCCATCCGGGGTTGCGGCTGCACCTGTCGGTGCAGGGTTCGGCCACGCATGCCGACGCCATCGAGCTGATGCGCGAGCGCTTCCATATCCGCCGCGTGGTGCTGCCGCGCGTGCTGTCGCTGGCGCAGATCGGCAAGCTGGCGCGCCAGACCAGCGTGGAGCTGGAGGTGTTCGGCTTCGGCAGCCTGTGCGTGATGGCCGAGGGGCGCTGCCTGCTGTCCTCCTACGCCACCGGCGACTCGCCCAACAACAAGGGCGTCTGCTCGCCCGCGCACGCGGTGCGCTGGACCGAGCAGGACGGGACCATGCAGGCGCGGCTGTCGGGCATCCTGATCGACAGCTATGCGCCGGGCGAGCCGGCCGGCTATCCCACGCTGTGCAAGGGCCGCTTCGAGGTGGAGGGCGAGCGCGGCTACGTGCTGGAAGAGCCCACCAGCCTCAATGCGCTGTCGCTGCTGCCGGCGCTGATCGACATGGGCATCGCTGCCATCAAAATCGAAGGCCGGCAGCGCAGCCCGCGCTATGTGGGCGATGTGGTCGGCGTGCTGCGCGCGGCCATCGACGCGGCCTGCGCCGATCCGGCGCGCTTCGTGCCGCGGCAAGAGTGGCAGAGCACGCTGGGGCGCCATGCCGAAGGCGACCAGGTCACGCAAGGCGCCTACGACCGGCCGTGGCGGTGACACCCATGACATCGATCTGCCTTGAACCGGCCATGACGGAGCTTCCCATGCCAGAGATTGCCGCGGCCGCGATGCCGCAAACCATAGCGATGCCCGACTTCGGCATCGCCCTGGGCCCACTGCTGTACTACTGGCCGCGCGAGGCCGTGATGCAGTTCTATGCGTCGGTCGCCGATGCGCCGGTCGACCGCGTCTATCTCGGCGAGACCGTCTGTACGCGCCGCCATGAAGTCCGCCATGCGCAATGGCTGGAGATTGCGCAGATGCTGCGCGATGCCGGCAAGGAGGTGGTGCTGTCGACGCCGGTGCTGGTGGAGTCCGACACCGATATCGCCTGGATGCGGCGCGCCTGCGCGCAGGACGACTACCTGGTCGAGGCCAACGATCTGGGCGCGGTGCGCTGCATGGCAGGGCGGCCCTTTGTCGGCGGCCCCCACCTCAATGTCTACCACGCCGATACGCTGGCGTGGCTGGCCGGGCTGGGCGCGGCCGGCTGCGTCGCGCCGGTGGAGATGGATGGCGGAACGCTGGCCGCGCTGGCAGCGGCGCGCCCCACCGGCATGCGCCTGGAAGCCTTTGTCTGGGGCCGGCTGCCGCTGGCGTTCTCGGCGCGCTGCTTTACGGCGCGCCACCATCGCCTGCGCAAGGACAGTTGCGAGTTCCGCTGCATGGATTATCCCGACGGCCTGGTGGCCGCCACCGGCGAGGGGCAGGCGTTCTTCACGCTCAACGGCGTGCAGACGCAGAGCGCCACCTGCCTGGACCTGTGCGCAGAGGCGTTGGCGATGGCGCGCATGGGCGTGGGGATGCTGCGTGTGAGTCCGCACTCATCCGGCACGCTGCAGGTGGTGCAACAGCTCGCGGCGATTCGTGCTGGTGAACAGGCACCCGCTGGCAGCGGCATCACCCCGGCCGGCGCCCAGCCCTGCAACGGCTACTGGCACGGCAGCGCGGGCATCGCCTGGGAGGCCCGGGCATGAGCGCGCTGCACAAGCTGATCGCGGGCGTGCACCGGCGCATGCCCGCCCGTGCCAGGGCGCTGCCGCTGATGGCGGCGCTGGAGCTGGCGCGCCGGGCGGGATGGCTGGAGCCACCGGCCGCACTGGACGGACACGCCTTCCTGCTGACGGTGCAGGACCTTGGGCTGGCCGTGCCGTTCCGCTGCGAAGGCGGGCGCTTTCGTGCCGCGGCAGCGGACGCCGAGCCTGAGCTGACGCTGCGCGCCTGCGCGGTCGACTACCTGCGCCTGCTGGGCGGCGAGGCCGATACCGACACGCTGTTCTTCCAGCGCCGGCTGGTGATCAGCGGCGATACCGCGCTGGGCCTGGAGGTCAAGTACTGGCTCGACGCCGCGCCGCGGCCCGCATGGGTCAGCCAGGCGGCGGCGCGGCTGGTGGCCTTGCACGGCGCCACCGTGGGGCGGGCAGGTGCGGCGTCGTAGCCGTACCGCTCAGGCGTCGCCGTCCAGCATGAAGCGGTTGCGTCCCGCGCGCTTGGCCCGGTACATCGCGCTGTCGGCGCGGTGCAGCAGCGGCTCCAGCCGCGGCGCTTCCGGCACGGTCCAGACCGCGCCCACGCTGATGGTGACCACCGGCTGCACCGGCGTGCCGTTGTGCGCGATGCCGAGATCGCGCACAACGGCCACCATGCGGCGCGCCACGTCACGGGTCTCTTCACGCGTGGCGCCGGGCAGCACCGCCGCGAATTCCTCGCCGCCCAGACGGGCGCAGAACTGCTCGCCGGACAGCGTGCGGGCCAGGGCGCCGGCAATCTGCCGCAGGCAGTCGTCGCCGGCCACGTGGCCATGCAGGTCGTTGTATTGCTTGAACTGGTCCACATCCAGGATCAGCAGGCCCAGCGCCTGGTTGCGCTCGCACGCCCGGGTCACGGCCGCGATCGACTCGCGCTGGAAGTAGCGCCGGTTGCGGATGCCGGTCAGGGCGTCGATGTCCAGGTCGGCCTGCACCTGCCACAACTGCTCCTCGGTCTGGCCGAGCCGCGCGGTCAGGGCCAGCTCGCGCGACTGGAAGCGGCTGATGTCGCGCAAAAACAGCAGGCTGCCGATCTGCCTGCCGTCCAGGCGGGCGACACGCTCCACGGTGAGCTCGAAGGGCGCGCCCGGCGGCACGAAGGGCGTGGCCGCGAGGCTGGCAGTCTCGGCAGGCGAGTGCTGCAGCGCGGCTTCCCAGCCGGAGGGCAGGGGGTCGCCGCGGCGCAGGGCCGGCCAAAGCTGCGCGGCGGCCGGGTTGAATTCGACGATGACGCCGTGGCTGTCGACGATCACGCAGCCCTCGCTGAGGGCATCGAACACCCGCAGGCGGGCGTAGTGGCCGATATCGTCAAGGTGCGTGCGCAGCGCGCAGAACCAGACCAGCACCGCCATCAGCGAGAACGTCGCCGGCGTCAGGTCCCCGCCCAGCGGCCCGGTCCAGCGGTTGAGGTAGGCGACATTGGCAACCAGGGGCAGGGCCAGGCCCGACGCCAGGATGGCGCGGCCCCGCCGCGACAAGGCCCCATTGGGCACTTCAGCCGTCACCAGGAAATACAGGCTCACCCCCAGCAGCAGGTACGACCAGGCCGCCACCGCGGCATAGCCGATGCCGTGGTCGAACACCGCGCCCGGCAATACCCCGGGAGGCATCAGCGTGATGCGCGGCCAGATCAGCCGGTGGCGCTCGTTGGTGAAGACCATCACCACAGTGACCACCGCCACCAGCACGGGCAGCCACAGCCTGGACCAGGGCACCACATAGCGCGGGCGGCTCAGGTGCACCATCGCCACCAGCCAGCCGATCGGCACGGCGACGATCCCGAGGTACTGGATCTTGGCCCACAGGATGCGCCCTTCCAGGTCCGTGGAGCTGATCTCGAGCAGGCGGCCGCCGCTCCAGGTCGCCGCGCCGAATGCCAGCACCAGGAACGCCTGGACGGTCGGATCGTCGCGCCGCGGCCAGGTGGCGATGGCCATGCCGATGCAGGCGACCACGGCGACGGTAAGCAGGAGAACCAGGGAATATGAGGGCATTGAAGGCGGAGCGCGTCCCGAGACCCGGGCGTTGGTTCCGGCGATCCGCGATCTCGTCAGCCAGCATGATACCGGGCTGCGCGGCTGGCTTGGCAGTGGGTGCGCCGATGCAACAGGTGGCAGGCAAGGGGCGCGCGCGCGCCACTACCTGGCGCCGGGCGAACCGATCGGGATGATCGCCGCGACGGCGCAAGGCGGGGGCGGCCGGGTCATGCCGGCCGCGGGGTTTCGCGGACCAGCCAGAAGGGGACGTCGGTGACGTCCTTTTGCATGCCTTGCCAGTCAGGCATCAGGCCCCGCGTCAGCAGGTGGCCCCAGCCATCGATCCACTTCTGCTGGGTCCGCGCGTACAGTTCCAGCATGGCCGACGCATAGTGCAGCGGGCCGCCGATCAGCGGCAGCTCGCAGGCAATCTCGCGCGCGTAGAAGGCCTCTGGCTGCGGCGCGAGGATCGAGCCCATGGCATCGAACTGCAATTCTTCATACATGGTGCGGGCGAACTCCAGGTTGAGCTCGGCCATGCGGCGCCAGTTGTCCGCCAAGTCGGCCTGCATGGCCTCGACCTGGTGCGCGCCGGAGAAGAAGGTGGGAAACGGCCAGAAGCCGAGCGGCCAGAAGACTTGCGTTGCGGTCATCATCACGGGGATCTCCGGTGGTGGGGCGTGCGCGCAGCGGGGCGGCAGTTGCTGCACACGGCGATACCGCGATACGGGCGGCGGCACACCCGGACTAGCTTATGCGGTAACGGCGCGCATCGCCATGCCGGCATCCTGGCACCCTAGTGTGTCAATTACTTGCACCCCAGCCGCCTGGCCAGCTTATGCAGGTTGCTGGCATCGATACCCAGCTGGCGCGCTGCCTGCGCCCAATTGCCGCCCTGGTCCTTCAATGCCTGTTCGATGCAGGCGCGCTGGGTTTGCTCGACCGCGTCGCGCAGGGTGATGCCTGCGGCAAGCGCCGGGGCGGCGAACGCGCTGGCCATGCCGGCGCCGGCATGGTGTGCCGCGGGCACTTCCAGTCCGTCGAGGTCGAGCAGTTCAGGCTCCAGCGTCACGATGTCATTGCGGCCCGCGCCGCGGCTGACGGCACGCAGCGCCGCGCGGCTGATCACGTGTTCCAGCTCGCGCACGTTGCCGGGCCAGCGGTAGCTGCGCAGCGCAGCCTGCGCACCGCCTGACAGCCGCAGGCTGCGCAGCCCCAGGCGCGCGCGGTTCAGCTCCAGGAAGCGCCCGGCCAGCAGCAGCACGTCGTTGCCGCGCTCGCGCAGCGGCGGGATCGGGATCGGGTAGACCGACAGGCGGTGGTACAGGTCGGCGCGGAAGGAGCCGTCGCGCACATGCTCGCGCAGGTTGCGGTTGGTCGCGGCAATCACGCGCACGTTGACGCGGCGCGGGCGGTCCGAGCCCAGCCGCTGGATCTCGCCGTTCTGCAGCGTGCGCAGCAGCTTGGCCTGGATCGCCAGCGGCAGTTCGCCGACTTCATCGAGGAAGAGGGTGCCGCCGTCGGCGGCCTCGAAGCGTCCCGGGCGCTCGCCGGTCGCGCCCGAGAACGCGCCGCGCGCGTGGCCGAACAGCTCGCTTTCAGCCAGCGACTCCGGCAGCGCCGCGCAGTTGACATGCACCAGCGGCTGCGCGCGCCGGCGCGACTGGCGGTGCAGCCGGTGCGCGAACAGCTCCTTGCCCACGCCGGTTTCGCCCAGCAGCAGCACCGGCAGGTCGGTATCGGCCACCACTTCGAGCTCATGCAGCAGGTTGGCGATGGCCTCGCTCTGGCCGATGATCTCGCCGCCGATGTCGCCATGCTGGGCCGTGCCTTCGTCGGCCTCGGGCGTGCCGCGTGCCAGCTGCAGTGCGCGGATCTCGCCTTCCAGCCGGGTGGTGCGGATGGCCGCTTCCACGATCACCGTCAGCCGCTGCAGCTCGGCCTGGGCCGCGGCATCGAAGGTGCCGATCGCCAGCGCATCCAGCGTCAGCGCGCCCCAGGGCTGGCCGTCCACGGCCAGGCTGGTGCCCATGCAGTCGTGCACCGGCAGCGGCTCGCCGACGTGCTCGTCGATCAGGCCGTCGTATGGGTCGGGCAGCATGCTGTCGTGATGGAAGCAGGTCACCCCGCGCCGCGCCAGGATCGCGGCCAGGCGCGGGTGCAGGCCGACCGCAAAGCGCCGGCCCAGCGCATCGCGCACCAGGCCATCGACCGCAACCGGGCGCAGGTGGTCTTCTTCCAGCCGCAGCAGCGCCACCGCGCCACAGCGGAAATGCGTGCGCAGCATGCTGACCAGCCGCTGCAGGCGCACCGCATGCGGCAGGTCGGTGACAAGGTCGGCCAGCAACTCGGGATACATCGCGCTCGGTAGCATGGTTAAAAATACCGTCAGGGTGATAAGTACCGCGAGAAGTATAGGGTATTAGTTACCGTCAGTGTTTCAACCCATTGATCCGGATAGATTTTTTTCAGGCACGCTCCTCGCGTAAGTCGTGCAGGCATAACTTACACATGGAGCAACCATCATGACTTTGCAGGACCACTCGCTTGGCCAACTGGCCCGCCTGATCCCTGGTGCCACCCGGATCTTCCACGACTACGGGCTGGACTTCTGCTGCGGGGGCAAGCAGACCCTGCGCGACGCCGCGCAGCAAAAGGGTCTCGATGCGGTTGCCGTCGGCACCATCGACGCCCAACTGCGCGCGCTGCAGGACGAAGGGCCGTCGGCGCAGGACTGGAACACGGCGGTGCCGGCCGAGCTGATCGACCATATCCTCACGCGCTTCCATGCGCGCCATCGCGAGCAGTTGCCCGAGCTGATCCGCCTGGCGCGGCGCGTCGAGCAGGTGCACGGTGACCGGCCCGATTGCCCGCTTGGCCTGGCCGATCACCTGAGCGAGATGCTGGGCGAGCTGGAAACGCATATGCAGAAGGAAGAGCAGGTGCTGTTCCCGATGTTGTCGCGCGGCCTGCATGCTGCCGCGGGCCGGCCGATCACGGTGATGCGGGCCGAGCATGACGACCACGGCGTGGCCTTGCAGCGGCTGGCGGCGCTGACCAACGACATCACGCTGCCGCGCGCGGCCTGCAATACCTGGCGCGCGCTCTACCTGGGCCTGCGCACGCTGCGCGAAGACCTGATGGAACACATCCACCTGGAAAACAACGTGCTGTTCGAGATCGCCACGGCGCCCGCCGCCGCGCAAGCCACTGGCTGCGGTTGCTCGACGCACGCCTGAGCTCTCCCGCCACCATAACCAACGACTTCGCATCATGGGTTCCTACCGCAGACTCTGGTTCCTGCTGATCGCCGTGCTGGCGGTCACGTTCTCCCTGCTCGGCTACTACGGCGTCGAGGTGTACCGGCAGGCCCCGCCAATTCCGGCCAAGGTTGTCGTGGGCGACGGGCGCACGCTCTTCAGCGGCGACGACATCCTCGACGGCCAGACCGCATGGCAGTCCGTGGGCGGCATGCAGCTCGGCTCGATCTGGGGCCATGGCGCCTACCAGGCGCCGGACTGGACCGCCGACTGGCTGCACCGCGAGCTGACTGCGTGGCTGGACCTGGCCGCACAGGACGCCTACGGCCGTCCTTTCGCCAAGCTCACCGCGCCGGAGCAAGGCGCGCTGCGCGAACAGCTGCGCACCGAATATCGCGGCAATGCCACGGATCCGGACACCAACGTGCTGACCGTGTCCAAGCGCCGCGCGCAGGCCATCGCCAATACCGCGGCCTACTACGACCAGCTCTTCTCCGACGCGCCGGCGCTGCACACCACGCGCGAGCACTATGCGATGAAGGAGAACACGCTGCCTAGCGCCGAACGGCGCGAGCAACTGACACAGTTCTTCTTCTGGACCGCGTGGGCCGCTTCGACCGCGCGCCTGGGGCATGAGGCCACCTATACCAACAACTGGCCGCACGAGCCGCTGATCGGCAACCAGCCCACCAGCGAGAATGTGGTGTGGTCGGTGATCAGCGTGGTGGTGCTGCTGGCTGGTGTCGGCTTCCTGGTGTGGGCGTGGGCCTTCCTGCGCGGCAAGGAAGAAGCGCCGCCGCAGGCGCCGGCGCGCGACCCGCTGCTGGCCGTGGCGCTGACGCCGTCGCAGCGCGCGCTCGGCAAGTACCTGTTCCTGGTGGTCGCGCTGTTCGTATTCCAGGTGTTGCTGGGCGGCTTTACCGCGCACTACACCGTCGAGGGCCAGAAGTTCTACGGCATCGATGTGTCGCAGTGGTTCCCGTACGCACTGGTGCGCACCTGGCATATCCAGAGCGCGCTGTTCTGGATCGCCACCGGCTTCCTGGCCGCGGGCCTGTTCCTCGCGCCGCTGATCAACGGCGGCAAGGACCCGAAGTACCAGCGCCTGGGCGTGGACATCCTGTTCTGGGCACTGGTGGTCGTGGTGGTGGGCTCGTTCACCGGCAACTACCTGGCGATCGCGCAGAAGCTGCCGGCCCACCTGAACTTCTGGCTGGGCCACCAGGGCTATGAGTATGTCGACCTGGGCCGCCTGTGGCAGATCGGCAAGTTCGCCGGCATTCTGATCTGGCTGGTGCTGATGATGCGCGGCATCCTGCCGGCGCTGCGCGCGCGCGGCACCGACCGCAACCTGCTGGCGCTGCTGACCTCGTCGGTAGTGGCAATCGGCCTGTTCTACGGCGCGGGCCTGGCCTACGGCGAGCGCACCAGCCTGACGGTGATGGAGTACTGGCGCTGGTGGGTGGTGCACCTGTGGGTGGAAGGGTTCTTCGAAGTCTTTGCCACCACCGCGCTGGCCTTCATCTTCTCCACGCTGGGCCTGGTGTCGCGCCCGATGGCAACGGCCGCCAGCCTGGCCTCGGCCTCGCTGTTCATGCTGGGCGGGATTCCCGGCACCTTCCACCACCTGTACTTTGCCGGCACCACCACGCCCGTGATGGCAGTGGGCGCCGCCTTCAGCGCGCTGGAAGTGGTGCCGCTGATCGTGCTGGGCCATGAGGCCTGGGAGAACTGGAGCCTGAAGCGGCGCGCGCCATGGATGGCAGACCTGAAGTGGCCGCTGATGTGCTTTGTCGCGGTGGCGTTCTGGAACATGCTGGGCGCCGGGGTGTTCGGCTTCATGATCAACCCGCCGATCGCGCTGTACTACATCCAGGGGCAGAACACCACGCCAGTGCACGCCCATGCCGCGCTGTTCGGGGTGTACGGGTTCCTGGCGCTGGGCTTCACGCTGCTGGTGCTGCGCTACGTGCGTCCGGCCTACCGGCTCAGCCCAACGCTGATGAAGACCGCCTTCTGGGGACTGAACCTCGGCCTGGTGCTGATGATCGGCACCAGCCTGCTGCCGATCGGCATCATCCAGTTCCTGGCCAGCGTCGAGCATGGCACCTGGTATGCGCGCAGCGAGGCTTTCATGCAGCAGCCCATCCTGCAGACCCTGCGCTGGGTGCGCACCTTCGGCGATGTGGTGTTTATCGTCGGCGCGGTGTCGTTTGCCTGGCAGGTGGTGCTGGGGCTGGCGAATCGTACGCCGGTGGCGGCGGATGCGGTGCCGGCGCGGATGAAGACGGCGGCACGTTGAAAGACAGGGAGCGAGAGGCAGTGCTTGCCCGCCCGGGGTTCCGGGCGGGCTTTTTTTATCCTGCCGATGCGTGGCGGCTCAACTGTTCCCCGCCTGCTGCGCCTCGGCTACGATTTCCCGGATGGCCTGCTCGAAAGCCTCCACCGGCTGCCCGCCGGTGACCAGGTAGCGGTTGTTGAAGATGATCGATGGCACCGACTGGATGCCCATGCGCTGGTACTCCTGGATTTCCGCGCGCACCGCATCGGCATAGTCATCGCTGTCCAGCACCTTGCGCGCCGCCGCGGCATCCAGGCCAACGGCCTGCGCGGCTTCGACCAGCACCTCGTGATTGCTCGGGTCCTTGCTGTCGGCATGGTAAGCGCGCAGCAGCGCCAGCTTCAGCGGCAGCTGCTTGCCTTCCAGGCCCGCCCAGTGCAGCAGCCGGTGGGCATCGAAGGTGTTGTAGACATGGGTGCGCTCGCCAAACGGAAAGCCCACGCCGGCGCCGCGCTCGCGGATCATGGCCTGGGTCTCTGCGATCTGCGCCGGGGTGCGCCCGTACTTCCTGCCGAGATAATCGACGATCGCCTCGCCCTCCGGGCGCATCCCCGGGTTGAGTTCAAACGGATGCACGACGATTTCGGCATCCACCGCATCGCCAAGGCGCTGCAGCGCGAGTTGCAGCGAAGACAGGCCGATGGCGCACCAGGGGCAGGCAATGTCGGAGACGAAGTCGATCTTGATGGGTTGGGGCATGGCTACTCCTGGCGTGGGCAGGGGCATGGCCCCGGTCCGGATCTGGAAACTGCCGACAGGGTAGCCTGACTGGCGAATCCTTGCAGGCGGGCACCGCGGCCGTGGCCGCGCGCCCGCCCCATCAGTACCCGTCAGTCCCAGCGGCGCCCGTGGCCGTGGCCGTCATTGTCGCCATGACGGTGTGCCCATTCGCGCTCGCGCCAGTCGCGGCGGTGGTCCCGATAGCCTTCGCGGTAGCCTTCCCGGTAGTAGCCACGGTGGTAGTCCCTGCGATAGCCGCGGTCATAGTCATAGCGTACCGGGACCGGCGCCACCACGACGGGGCGCGGTGCCACCACTACCGGGCTGGGCGCATAGGCAACCGGAGCCGGCGCATACACCGGCGCAGGGGCATAGACCGGGGCTGGACGATAGACCGGCGCCGGCTGGGCCACCACCACGCCCGGCACGCCGATGCCGATATCGATATTCACACCGGCGTACGCCCCGGCGCTGGCCACCAGCATTGCACCACCTGCTACCGCCATTGCGATGATTCGTTTCATGGTTGCCTCCCAAGGGGCGTTGGACATGGGCTCACTGTAGGGGGCGGGCCTGTAATATGGGGCGCGCGAAATGTTGCAAGTGTGACGTGGTGTAACCCTGCTGCAGGGCCGGGACCTCTTGGCTACGCCTGTATCATGCAACCCCGTTGCCGAAGCTCTTCCCTTCCCTAGCTGCTCCATGCGCCGTACCGCCTTTGTCCTGCTGGCCCTGACCGCCTTCACCGTCATCCCCACCGCAGCCACTGCCGCCGCCGATATCCAGGCCGGCAAGGCGTTGTTCGCCACGCGCTGCGCCTCGTGCCACCACGTCGGCCGCAACGCGCGCGCAGGCTTTGGCCCGCAGCTGAACGGCATCTTCGGCCGTGCCGCGGGCGGCACCAGTGATTTCCAGTATTCGGAAGCGATGCGCGCTTCAAAGGTGGTGTGGTCGCATGACACGCTGCGTGCCTTCATCCATTCGCCCGGCAAGGTCGTGCCTGGCACGAAGATGCGCTTCTGGGGTCTCAGCGACGACAAGCAGATCAGCGATCTGCTGGCTTACCTGCAGACATTGCAGTAGGCGGGAAATGCGGCCCTGGCCCTTCCCCGGCCAGCGCGTCATGCGGATTCCGCAACGGGCAATCCTTCAACGACAGACACCCGCACCCGATACACCCATCCAGCTGGTCACGCAATTGCGTGAGCGTGCGGATCCGTTCATCCAGGTCATCGCGCCAGCTGGCCGACAGCCGGCGCCAGTCGGCCGCAGTGGGCGCACGCCCGTCCGGCAGCTTCTGCATGGCATCGGAGATCACCGCCAGCGGCAGCCCCATGCGCTGCGCCACGCGGATCACGGCCAGGCGCCGCAGCACGGCACGCGCATAGCGGCGCTGGTTGCCGCCGCTGCGGGTGCTGGCGATCAGGCCGCGCGATTCATAGAAATGCAGGGCGGATACGGCAATGCCGGTGCGCGCGGCGACTTCGCCGATGGAGAGCAGTTCTTCTGAAGGCGCGGCACGGCGTCGGCGCGGTGAGGGGAGGTTGTTCGCGGAAGCCATCGGCAGTGGAAGACACCAGTGGAACGGAGGAATGTCCATGCTACCACCAAGGCTGCGCTTGACCTAAAGCTAGGTTGAGGTTTGATACTTGCGACTCCACTGTTCGCCACGCCTCAAATACAGAGCTGATGACCATGTTCCCGTTCTCGCCCTCATCCTTGCGTTCCCCCGCTATGCCCGCGCTGCCTTCAATGCCCACCATGCCGGTTGCCCGCCCCAATCCCTCGCTGAGCCTCATCAATCCCGAGGGCCTGTACGACCCGCGGCCCAACGGCTATTCGCATGTGGCCATGGTGGAAGGCCCGGCCCGCATCGTCTATATCGCGGGGCAGGGCGGTGAGGACGCGGCCGGCTGCCTGCCGCTCGATTTTCCGCGCCAGGTGGCACGCGCCATGCAGAACCTGCGCATCGCGCTGCAAGCGGCAGGCGCCGACGTGGGCGATGTGGCCAAGCTCACGGTGCTGGTGGTCGACCACTCGCACGACCGCCTGCGCACCTTCGGCGCGGCGCTGCGCGAGATGTGGGGCGACAAGCCGACGCCGGCCTGCACGCTGATCCCGGTGCCGCGGCTGGCGCTGGACAACATGTTGTTCGAGATCGAAGCGACCGCGGTGCTGCCGGGCTGACCGCAACTCAACGACTGCGTGATCGCCGAAGTGGCGCGCGTGGTCGGGCGCGGGCGGATGAAGGCAATGTTCTTCGGGCCGATGCCAAAGGCAGGATTGCCTGCAGCCGCAAAGCAGGCCTGGGCTGCACCGCTGCGGCGCTTTGCCGCAGCGGCTGTCCCATCTTCAGCGCGGTGCGGCGCTGAAAGTCTTGTTGACGATCTTCCAGACGCCGTCGATCTCCAGCAGCGTCATGTAGTCGGTGAAGGTCACGCCCGGATACTCCAGCACCACCTTGGCCACGCCGGCATTGCCCACCACATCGAACTGCGTGATAAAGCGCTTGCGCTGCGCCTCGTCCGCCGCGGGATGGCCGGGGCAGCGCGCCGAGGCGAATTCCTCGACCGTCAGCGAATGCAGCTTGCCATCACGGAACGAGACGATGCGCGCATCGGCGGCAAACGCCTTGTACATGAACTCGGCCTTGCCGGTGATATGGCCCTGCAGGTAATCCTCGATTGGCGCGAGCGCGGCCACGTGGCGGGAAGTCAGGCCCGTTTCTGAATACGTCATGGTCTCCTCCAAAACTGGGGCGGCACCGGGTTACCACCTCATGCCGCACGTTGAAAGCGCTGATTGTATTCCAGTTTTGTATGCAAACGTGCAGGACGCCGCCGCTTAGACCGATGTGGCGATGAGTTCACGTAGCCAGCGGTGCGCCGGATCGCGATGCACGCGCTCTGGCCACAACATCGACATCTCATAGCCCGGCACTTCGACAGGCGGTTCCACCACCTTCAGTCCCGGCACGCCGCGCACCAACCGCTCGGGCAGCATCGCCACCAGATCGGTGCTGGCAACGGCCGACGTGACAAACAGGAAGTGGGGCACCGAAAGCACCACCCGCCGCTGCATGCCGGTCAGTGCTAGCGCCTCGTCGGTGACGCCGTAAAAGCCGCCGCCGTCCGGAGACACGATCACGTGGTCGAGCGCGCAGAACTGCGCCAGCGTGGGCCGCCGCTTCAGCCGCGGATGGCCGGCGCGGCCCGCCAACACATAGCGCTCGGTGAACAGCGCACGCCGGTGCAGGCCCGGCGGCGAGCCATCGGTGGTGTGTAAGGCCAGGTCCAGTTCCGCACGCTCGGCCTGCCGGGCGATGCGCGGCGGCACCATCTCGACCACGGCCAGGCGCGCGCCGGGCGCCGCCATGCGCAGCGCCTGCAGCGCCGGCAGCACGATGGTCGATTCGCCGTAATCCGTCGCGGCCACGCGCCAGGTGTGGGTCGAGGCAGCGGGATCGAACGGACTATCGGACGAAACCGCATGCTCCAGCGCGCCCAGCGCTTCGCGCAACGGCCCGCGCAGCGATTCGGCCTTGGCGGTGGGACGCATGCCGCGCGGGCCCGGCAACAGCAACGGGTCGCCGAAGTAATCGCGCAGCCTGGACAGGTGCACGCTGACCGAAGGCTGCGACAGGTGCAGCCGCTGGGCCGCGCGGGTCACGTTGTGCTCGGACAGCAGCACATCCAGCGTCACCAGCAGGTTCAGGTCCAGCCGCCTGAGATTAGTCATGACAATACCTGGAATATTGGATATTCATTTCTAATATAGCGGACGACGGCCTATTCTGGCTTCACTCAATCATTGGAAGCCGCTGTCATGAACGTATTGCTTGTCTATGCCCACCCGGAACCGAGGTCGCTCAACGGTGCGATCCGCGACTTTGCCGTGCAACGCTTGCGCGATGCCGGGCACCAGGTCCAGGTCTCGGACCTGTATGCGATGCAGTGGAAGTCCCAGCTCGACGCTGCCGACACCAAGGCCCGGCCCGGCGACACGCCGTTCCATCCGTCACTGGATTCCAAGCACGCCTTCGAGAACGGGCTGCAGAGCGATGACATCGCGCATGAGCAGGAAAAGCTGCGCTGGGCCGACGCCGTCATCCTGCAGTTCCCGCTGTGGTGGTTCTCGATGCCGGCCATCCTGAAGGGCTGGGTCGAGCGCGTCTATGCCTATGGTTTTGCCTACGGCGTCGGCGAGCACTCCGATGAGCGCTGGGGCGACCGCTATGGCGAGGGCATGCTCGCCGGCAAGCGTGCCATGCTGATCGTCACGACCGGCGGCTGGGAATCGCACTACAGCCCGCGCGGGATCAATGGCCCGATCGACGACATCTTGTTCCCGATCCACCACGGCATCCTGTACTACCCCGGGTTTGACGTGCTGCCGCCGTACCTGGTGTATCGGACCAGCAAGGTTGATGAGGCCCGCTTTGCCCGGATTCGCGAGGAGTTGGGCGAGCGGCTGGATGCGCTGGGGACGACCGCACCGATTCCGTTCCGGCGGCAGAACGCGGGGGACTATCAGATTCCACAGTTGACGCTGCGTGAGGAGGTTGCCCCGGGGACGGTGGGGTTCGGGGCGCATGTGGAATAGGCGGCAGGCCGCTCGCCGCACCCATGCCGGACTTTCTCCGCCCGAATATCCGCCCGCGCCGCCACCGTGCGCGTCTCGGGCAAATCCCCTACCTACCCGCCCCATCACCGCCGCGCGATTTCCCCTGGCCGGAGTTTGCGCTAGATCGACACGCGCACCTAGGTTCCTGACGCGCAGTTCGCCCTCGACAGCGCCATCCCAGTATCAACTGCACCGGCCCGGCAACGTTACTTTTGAGGCCGGTGCTGCTATCGAGCCGAACGACAATCATCGCGACTGCGAGTTGCTGGGGTTCGTTCCAGAACCCTCCGCAGGCTATCTCATGAGAAAAATGTAAACAATTTCCGTGACCGGAAAATTCTGTCCAACCCGGGGAGAGCAGTGGATCCCGCCGCAGAGAAGGCACTAGAAGAAGTCTGGGGGCAAGGCAAGGGCGGCGTCATGAAGCCGGGTGACGCCATTTGCCGGGTACCAATAGGGATCGCATGCTAGCGAGCAACTCGCCCTCGACTACTCCATTCCTGGTACCGACTGTACCGGCTCGGCGACGACCCCATTCGAGGGCGAGGCCGACATCAAGCTGAATGACCACCCCTCGATTGCGTGCTGCTGGTGTTCCAGAGCCAGTCGCCGCAGAACATCTCACGCGAAAATGTGAAAAATTGCCATAAACAAGGGAGTAGGCCAAATCGGCCGCGATATCCTGCTGTGGCCCAGCGCCGGACCCGATCCCTGGTCGATATTAGAGAATTTAAATTCTGATTTTAGTATTTATATTCCGAATTTTCTGATGGTTCTTGGGGAATATTCCTGCATGGTCCGGAAAGTGGGCTTGGTATGATGTGTGCGCCCGGATTCTCGGAGGTGTGTTCTAGCGCTCCACCCTAGTTTCGGATCGCTGGAGGCCTTGGATGAGTGCGTTCACTCAAGCTAGGAGAGCAAGAATGTCGACTCGATTTCGCTGTGGAGAAGCAACGAAGGTTGCCAGCCAACGATGACCCGGTCTGCCGTGGGCGGGGGCACTCGTGCATCCATGAAAGGCGGTTGTTGCAGTAACGAAAGATAATCGAAGGGGCAATGCAGAATGTTTGGTTGCTCACCAATGAGACTCGTCAAGAATCGTCGGTTGCTTGATGCGGTGTTGCTTGCTGGCGCAATGCTTCTTGCCTCGGTCGTGCTCTGGGCCCACGCCCAAGAGCGCCACGACCTGCCACCATTTGACTACAAGAAGGCGAAGCAGCTTTCGCGAGAAAGGAGAGCGGGGTATGAACGGGACCTGTTCAACGAGCTGTACGCCTGGAACACGGGCTCGCCAAAGTACATGGGCAAGGATGGAACCAACCGGCGCGAGGCCGCCT
Source organism: Cupriavidus sp. FW306-01-F10A (assembly GCF_058782785.1). Classification (NCBI taxonomy): domain Bacteria; kingdom Pseudomonadati; phylum Pseudomonadota; class Betaproteobacteria; order Burkholderiales; family Burkholderiaceae; genus Cupriavidus; species Cupriavidus sp. FW306-01-F10A. The sequence continues at coordinate 5,104 of NZ_JBYSYA010000029.1, read as the reverse complement.
GGATGGCCATGGCAGATGACGGCTACGAACTGGCGTATATCACGTTACAGGTTCTCCAGCCGTCCACCGGTATCCGCTACTCCGTTAAGGACCCACTGACGCGACTTACCGAATTGTCTGCTGGCGGAGATACGGGGGCTATGTGCTTATACCTGAGCTTGATTGACACAGACCCCAACGGCAAAGAAGCAAAGTACATTGATACGGGCTTTGCCTATCTACGAAGAGGGGCTGAACTCGGCCATCCCGCCTGTTTGCGGAATGTGGGTTCCTTTTTTCTGAGAGGAATTTATGGATTTCCGCGGAATGTTGCTGAAGGGTTCGATGCGGAAATTCGATCGGAGCGAGAAGGCTACGGTGGCGCCGCGTCTATAGCTATTTATCTCGCGCGCAAGCCAATCATCAATGATGCTGACTGGCAGCGACTCTATTGCTGGCAGCAGTTGGCTTCAAAATACGTAGTTTATTCAGAATTCAACACGGTGATATTTCAGCTTACCAATCCGCTTAAGAACCCCAGTTCACACAATGTGGCATTGGCAGAACAGCTAGCCAAATGGTCCCCGTCCTTGAATGAATGTGTTGCACTTGGGCTTGGAGATGAATGATGGGAGCACTCCAGACACAGTGGAAAGCACAAGCAAATCAGTTACAGGACGCCGTGTCCAGATGGAATGCGACGGCACAAGATTTGGTGGATCATAAGGCGCCACCAGAGCGAATATCCCAAGCGCGCCTCAATGAGCTCGCTGCCGTCAAGCAATACAACGACTTCCTTAATAACGCCAAGCAGGACTATGCAAAGGCGACGCAGTACGAAGCGCGTCTGCGTAACGAGCCCAATCTGTCTGCGCTGGAACGTCACCAACTGGAGATCACCCGCGATGCGCTGAATGCGCGAGCCGGCGAGTTCCAGCAATTTACAATCGACAACAAGCTGTTCCCCCAGTCTGCGAATCCGGTGAAGCTGGACGGCAAGATCTATTACGACAACGGCCACACAGAGTGGGATACCGGTACCGCACGAGGGATACTGGGTTCCGCCATCGATAGTGGCAAGTCGGTGTTTTCGGCCGGTCTCGAATGGATTACGCCAAGCAACGCTACGAATCAGCTTGCTTGTGTGGAGGGCTTCAATAGCCTAGTGGGTGCCGTGACTGGCAAAGTTCTGTTCAACGCGGGCAGAGCAGTGAATCCCGCGCAGAGAAGGCCCTAGAAGAATTCTTGGGGGCAAGGCAAGGGCGGCGTCATGGAGCCGGGTGAAGCCATTTGCCGGGTACCAATAGGGATCGTCATGCTGGCGAGCAACTCGCCCTAGATAACTCCATTCCCGGTACCGACTGTACCGGATCGGCGACGACTACATTCGAGGGCGAGGCCGACATCAAGCTGAACGACCATCCCCCGATTGCGGGCTGCTGGTGCTCCGGAGCCCGTCGCCGCAGTACATCTCACGGGCAAATGCAAAAAATTGTCATAAATAAGGGAGTAGGCCAATCGCCCGCAATATCCTGCTGTGGCCCAGCACCCGACGCGATCCCTGATCGATATTAAAAAATTTAATTTCTGATCTTACAATTTTTATTCCGAATCTCCGGATGGTTCTTGGGGAATATTCCCACATGGTCCGGAAAGTGGATTTGGTATGATGCATGCGTCAGGAAGGGGGCGTAAGCCTCTATTTGCCAATTCCATAGATCATGTTGCTCAGCAAAACCGTTGGCGCATTGCTGTTTGGTCTGCGCAACCATCACCCATCGGAGTCAGTTCCCGAGAGCGTTTCGCTCGCGCGAGCGAAGAAAAAATAGGGAACTATGCAAACATGCGATTTCCAACCCGGGAAAGGACCAGCACTTGGTTGAGACGGCGGGTAAGCGGAAGCTGCCAGAAATTCCCTGTCTTGGCTTACGCAGCATTGACGCTTGTGGCCGTCGGCATGAACGGTGGTTGCAGCGAATTATCCACCAAGCCGACATCATCCCCTCCAGCGCCACAGGCAAAGAGCACCGTCGAGTTTCATCCTGGCTATCCGCCAGCCTGGGTAAAGAACTACAAGAATCTTCCACCTGAGGTCATTCCGGGTACCAAACTCGGCTATTCGAAGGAGGAGAGCGCAAAGCGGTTAAGGCCGGAGGTGAGGGAGTTGCTGGATCTTCTGCGGAGAATCTACTACGAGCCAGCGTTGCTAGCGCATCCCAAAGAAGTATTGAATCTCCTTCACGTCAAATCGGTGAAGCGCGATGAGTTTCGGACGAGGATGAGCGATGGTTCTATAGATCAGAGTTTTAAGGAGTACTTCCGAGCAGGCGGACTGTTCGATAGGGGATACTGGCGTGGCTACTACGTCTATCAGGGTTTTGATAACGATATCCCCAGGGAAAGATGGGGAGCTCGCATCGAGGTTGAACTCGATCGGAAGCTGGAATGCATCGATAGTCGTGCCGTGGAGGGATACATCGATCTGCCGATCGACCCGGGACTTTGGCCGCCACTGAATCCCGTTCCGCGCGAGCGTTGGGACCGTCACGGCATTGGCACCGGCGGCGGACTCATTGCTCGCAGCCCTGCCTCGTCAACCGCTGGGGTAACCATGTGGTTCGCTGATGGTTGCCTAGCCGCAATTGGTGCTGGCGCGAGGTTTGAAAACAAGAAGGTGTCGAATGAAGAAGTTTTCAAGCGGTGACCCAGTATTCTTGACCCTGGCACGTTCGGAGGGAATTAACCGGGTAGCTCTCGACGGATTTGTTGCGCAAGTAAATAGCAACCCCGTACTTAATGGGTATTTCTCCCGCATTGGTTCGGATCTAGTTGTTCGAGTAAAAAGCGATCAAGAGGTGTCCACCGCGAGGGACGGGGCATTTTTTAAACCGATACCGAACGACGACGGTAAGTTCGAGATCGCCCTGAACCCGAACTGGTTCATCGGCCCGAACGCCAAGTTCCCATCGACGGCCACCCTAACCGTCAGCCACGAACTCGACCATTACACCCGCGTTGGGCAACTCCAGAAGTCAATGGAGATCCTGAACGACCCGTCCCGATCTCCTATAGATCGCTTGAGTGGCTACATCGAGCTGCGCATGCAGACTGAGGTAATGGGTGCCCGCGCGGAGTTTCAGGCGCTGCGCGCGGCCTATGGCATTGCACCCGACGCGCCGATTCCCGAGCGCTACCAGATGCTCCTGAGTGCCAGCGACCGGCAACTGCTCAAGGTCGAGGCCAATGGCTATGCACAAGGCCTCCGAGGCGGTGCCTTGGACAACTACTTTGCCGAGCACGGCGCCGGTGTCCTTTCCCGCAACACGACCTATTGGGAGCGCTACACAAATGGAATTGCCGAGCAGATTGGCGTCCCGGGAATCGCCCAATATCGACGTCGCGCAGCCGCGCCACGCCATTGCTGTAACAGCATTTCTGCGCAGTGCGAACAACGTGACGAGGGTTTTGACAGACTCCCCTGGCAAAAACAAGAACGAAGCAGGAGTTTTGCAGTATGAGCAACATCATTTTTCGTGCAAGCCTCACTACGAGGTTTACCTCATCGATCGTCACCGTCAAGACCGAAGCCGCTGACTCTTTGGTGCCCACCTTCGAGACGGGGGTGTAAATGCTTCTCACGAGTTCGCGCCGACGCAGGCAAACGCCCTTTCCATTTTGGAAATCATATATCGGCACTTGGAGTCGCCTTTCCATCTTCCGACTGGTGCGCCAAGTATTCATGGTCAGCTCCTTATTTCTAGCGGGATGTGGAGCATTTGTAAGTGGCACTATTTCAACGGCGAATAGCGTTGATCAAGCTCTCACTCGCGAACGCATTACAAAGCTGCGCGCGCAGCAGATTGAACAGATCCGAGCCCTGCAAGCTAAAGGTGATCCGATGGGTGATTATCTATTTGCACTCGCCAATGCGGAAGGGTGGATCGGGGAAGATCGTATTAGCGACCCCGTGGCAATAAAAAACCTTTACGAGAAGGCTGCCGGAAAGGGGTCGAGCGACGCAATGATCGCTCTCGGTTTAATGCTTTTCGATGGTCGTGGTGCACCCCAATACACCAAAGGGGTCTACCTGCCCTACGAGCAACAAAACTGGAAGAAAGGACTGGAATGGATAGAGCGAGGGATGAAAATCCGATGTTTCTATGCGCAACCTCTATATCTTGCCATCTCCTCTCCTGGGTCGCAGTGCTTGGTATATCGATCGCCTGCGGTATGGATTTGGCCAGACTTTAGAGATGGCAGATATAAAAGAGATTCGAATGGCAAGTATGTGCCGATAATCGAGAAGAACAAAGAGCTTGAAGATTATTGGCACACAAAAGATGCCATGTGTAATGTCGCGGCTGAAGTCCAGCGAACAAAGCGCGATTGCCAAATGAACTGAATATAGACTCCGCTCCTTACCATGACAATGCCGAATCAAGCAGATGGAATGGTCCTCGCGAGTCTGGCGTATCCGGACAGCCGTGCAGAGTTAACCGCAGGTTGGACTCCGATGGCGCCGTCGAGGATCGCCGGACCTAGCGGAGCTCAGTTCACAGATGGATGGAATGAGCAACGAAACAGCAGTGGAGTCCTAGAGAATCGATTCGAGATATTCGTAAATCCGACCAAACAAGAAATTACATTCTCGTTCAAAGGTTCTGATGCATTATCAAATTGGACATCTGATGTCCTAAATAATGGGTCTAGTGAATTCTTTAAGATTCAAACACAGGCGCAGAAAGCGCTTGATGCCATCTTGGAGAATCCTGCATATGACGGATATTCGATCTCGACTACCGGCCATAGCTTAGGCGGCGGAATGGCGCAGACGTTTGCGCTAAAAAACAATCTCGATACACAGGTCTACAACAGTCTTCCAATCCCATCGGCGACGATCAATGGCGACTATTTTGGCGTTGGCGGCTATGAGGCGGCTTTGGCGCGATATGTTGCCGCTGGACACAACGTACAAGATATTCGTACGCCGAACGATATTGCAACCTTCTACTACAGTCGGGATTCCGCCGGTGTCTATCTTTCAGAGCTGACTGATCAACAAGTCACGATGTTACCGGGCACATTTATGCCCGAAGCGTTCAAGACCATTCTGCTTGCGGGAGCA
>NZ_JBYSYA010000028.1:0-77634 GCF_058782785.1 Cupriavidus sp. FW306-01-F10A | reverse complement strand
AACAGGTCCGTGAAACAGCTCCGCGCCGATGATAGTGCGGATTCCCGTGTGAAAGTAGGTCATCGCCAGGCTCTTATTCCCAAAACCCCTCGACAGCGTGTGCTGCGAGGGGTTTTGTCTTTTCCGGCTCGTGGTCGCGAGCGGCCTCGCGGGGCCTGCCAGGCGGCCTCAGAGCCTCCAGGAGCGACGCTGGAAAGCCCCTATAGGGTGAGAACGCAGAAATCTAAACTGCGCTTGTGGGAGTGATCAGGCGGTTCAAGCGCCACGCTGGAACGCCTTCCCTGGTCTGGCCAAGTACAGCATCCGCAACGGAAAGTGCTTGACAGGCAAGGTGAGAAGCCCCATAATCGATAGTTCTCTGCGGAGAGGTGCCCGAGTGGCTAAAGGGGGCAGACTGTAAATCTGTTGGCTTACGCCTACGCTGGTTCGAATCCAGCCCTCTCCACCAGAATGCAAGACAGCAGCCGGCAGTGCCGGTGAAGAAGCAGGAAAGAACCGGGCGGGTGTAGCTCAATGGTAGAGCAGAAGCCTTCCAAGCTTACGACGAGGGTTCGATTCCCTTCACCCGCTCCAGTCGCGCGGTTGCTGTCAGAGTAGTACGTCAAGTTTCGCCCATGTGGCTCAGTGGTAGAGCACTCCCTTGGTAAGGGAGAGGTCGGCAGTTCGATCCTGCCCATGGGCACCAAATACCACGCACTGGCAATATCGCTACCGAGACAGGAGTCGCGAAATGGCAAAGGAAAAGTTCGAGCGGACCAAGCCGCACGTGAACGTTGGTACGATTGGTCACGTTGACCATGGCAAGACCACGCTGACCGCAGCGATTGCCACGGTGCTGGCAGCCAAGTTTGGCGGTGCCGCCAAGAAGTACGACGAAATCGACGCAGCGCCGGAAGAGAAGGCACGCGGTATTACCATCAATACCGCCCACGTCGAGTACGAAACGGCCAACCGCCACTACGCGCACGTTGACTGCCCGGGCCACGCTGACTATGTGAAGAACATGATCACGGGTGCCGCCCAGATGGACGGCGCGATCCTGGTTTGCTCGGCCGCTGACGGCCCGATGCCGCAAACGCGTGAGCACATCCTGCTGGCCCGCCAGGTTGGCGTGCCGTACATCATCGTGTTCCTGAACAAGTGCGACATGGTGGACGACGCTGAACTGCTCGAGCTGGTCGAGATGGAAGTTCGCGAGCTGCTGTCGAAGTACGAGTTCCCCGGCGACGACACCCCGATCATCAAGGGTTCGGCCAAGCTGGCGCTGGAAGGCGACAAGGGCGAGCTGGGCGAAGTGGCCATCATGAACCTGGCCGAAGCGCTGGACACCTACATCCCGACGCCGGAGCGTGCCGTTGACGGTACCTTCCTGATGCCGGTGGAAGACGTGTTCTCGATCTCGGGTCGCGGCACCGTGGTGACCGGCCGTATCGAGCGCGGCGTGGTGAAGGTCGGTGAGGAAATCGAAATCGTCGGTATCAAGCCGACGGTGAAGACCACCTGCACCGGCGTGGAAATGTTCCGCAAGCTGCTGGACCAGGGTCAAGCCGGCGACAACGTTGGCCTGCTGCTGCGCGGCACCAAGCGTGAAGACGTCGAGCGCGGCCAGGTGCTGTGCAAGCCGGGTTCGATCAAGCCGCACACCCACTTCACCGGCGAGGTGTACATCCTGTCGAAGGACGAAGGCGGCCGTCACACCCCGTTCTTCAACAACTACCGCCCGCAGTTCTACTTCCGTACGACCGACGTGACCGGCTCGATCGAGCTGCCGAAGGACAAGGAAATGGTCATGCCGGGTGACAACGTGTCGATCACCGTCAAGCTGATCGCCCCGATCGCCATGGAAGAAGGCCTGCGCTTCGCTATCCGTGAAGGTGGCCGTACCGTCGGCGCCGGCGTCGTGGCAAAGATCCTCGACTAAGTTGTTTGATAGCGAACGCGGCACCAACCGGCCGCGTTCGTTGCCAGAAGGGGTTGGCGCCAGCGCCGGCCCCACAGTTGTTTTAGGGGTATAGCTCAACTGGCAGAGCGTCGGTCTCCAAAACCGAAGGTTGGGGGTTCGATTCCCTCTGCCCCTGCCAAATCAATCAGCCGCGTCGCGAAGAGCAATCGTGACGCGGCTTAGTCTCGTTTGCGAAACATGGCCAATCCCAATGTTGAAACCGTGAACGCCAGCAGCGGCAAGTGGATGCTTGGCGTGGCGGTGCTGCTGGTGGTTGCGGGCGTCATCGGTTTCTATGCACTGGCACAGCAACCGTCTTATGTACGTGGCGCCGCACTGTTCGGTGGTATTGCACTGGGTATCGTAGTTGCGCTGGTGTCGGCACCAGGCAAGGACTTTATCGGGTTCGCCAAGGAATCGTATCGGGAAGTTCGCAAGGTCGTCTGGCCGACGCGCAAGGAAGCCGGGCAAATGACGGGGCTGGTCTTCGTCTTTGTCGTCATCATGGCGCTGTTCCTGTGGTCGGCTGACAAGCTCATCGAGTGGGTCGTCTTCTCGCTCGTGCTGGGCTGGAAATAAGAGGTAGCACATGACGGATAACGCTCAGCAGGAAACCACCGCGCCGGAATCGCCTTCGTCGAAGAAGCGCTGGTATGTCGTGCATGCCTATTCCGGCATGGAGAAGAGCGTGCAGCGCGCGCTGCAGGAGCGCATCGAACGCGCCGAGATGCAGGACAAGTTTGGCCGCATCCTGGTGCCTTCCGAAGAAGTCGTGGAAATCAAGGGCGGCCACAAGTCGGTCACCGAGCGTCGTTTCTTCCCCGGCTACGTGCTGGTGGAAATGGAAATGACCGACGAGACCTGGCACCTGGTGAAGAACACCAGCAAGGTCACCGGTTTCGTGGGCGGCGCCCGCAACCGCCCGAGCCCGATTTCGCAGCGCGAAGTCGACAAGATCATGACCCAGATGCAGGAAGGGGTCGAGAAGCCGCGTCCCAAGACGCTGTTCGAGGTGGGCGAAATGGTGCGCGTCAAGGACGGCCCGTTCACCGACTTCAACGGCAACGTGGAAGAAGTGAACTACGAGAAATCGCGCCTGCGCGTCTCGGTCACGATCTTCGGGCGTGCCACGCCGGTCGAGCTCGAGTTCGGCCAGGTCGAGAAGGTTTAAGGAATTTGCCGGCTGCGGCCTGAAAGGGCGGCAATTGGCAACGGCGACGCCCCGGTGGCGGCGCCAAGAGGAGCGTGAGGCCGTGCCGAAGGTGCGGCGACAGCGCGTTACGACTCAACAGGATCGCATCCCGAAAGAGCGATCCGGATTGGAGTAGAGATGGCCAAGAAGATCATTGGCTTTATCAAGCTGCAGATTCCGGCTGGTAAGGCAAATCCCTCCCCGCCCGTTGGTCCCGCACTGGGTCAGCGTGGTCTGAACATCATGGAGTTCTGCAAGGCGTTCAACGCCCAGACCCAGGGTATGGAACCCGGTCTGCCGGTGCCGGTGGTGATTACCGCCTTCGCCGACAAGAGCTTCACCTTCGTGATGAAGTCGCCCCCGGCGACCGTGCTGATCAAGAAGGCAGCAGGCATCACCAAGGGTTCGCCGAAGCCCCACACCGACAAGGTTGGCAAGATCACCCGCGCCCAGGCTGAAGAAATCGCCAAGGCCAAGAACGCTGACCTGACCGCCGCCGACCTGGACGCCGCCGTGCGTACCATCGCCGGTTCGGCTCGTTCGATGGGCATCACCGTGGAGGGTCTGTAAATGGCTAAGGTTTCCAAGCGCGTCGCCGCCAACAAGGCGAAGATCGAGCGTACCAAGTTTTACCCGATCGACGAGGCCCTGGGCCTGGTGAAGGGCTGCGCCTCGGCGAAGTTCGACGAGTCGATCGACGTGGCCGTGCAGCTGGGCATTGACGCCAAGAAGTCGGACCAGGTGGTTCGTGGTTCGGTGGTGCTGCCCGCAGGTACCGGCAAGTCGGTTCGCGTGGCTGTGTTCGCCCAGGGCGAAAAGGCCGAAGCCGCCAAGGCCGCCGGTGCTGACATCGTCGGCATGGAAGACCTGGCCGAGCAAGTCAAGGCCGGCAACCTGAACTTCGACGTCGTGATCGCTTCGCCGGACACGATGCGTATCGTCGGTACGCTGGGCCAGATCCTGGGCCCGCGCGGCCTGATGCCGAACCCGAAGGTCGGTACCGTGACGCCCGACGTGGCCCAGGCCGTGAAGAACGCCAAGGCTGGCCAGGTGCAGTTCCGTGTCGACAAGGCCGGTATCATCCACGCCACCATCGGCCGCCGCTCGTTCGACGACGCAGCGCTGAAGAGCAACCTGTCCGCACTGCTGGAAGCCCTGGTGAAGTCCAAGCCGGCTACGAGCAAGGGCGTGTACCTGCGCAAGATCGCCGTCTCGTCCACCATGGGCGTTGGCGTGCGCGTGGAACAAGCTTCGCTGTCGGCCTGAGCTGACGGCATGGGCTGACCGGACCCGATAGCACCGGTCGGCCGCGAATTGAAGATCCTGGCGTAAGCGGGGATCGGCTCCGGACCTGGTTCTGCCAAGCGGCGGGACAAGGACAGGGAGCAAGGCTTTGGGCAGTGGCGGCAGTCGGACACGTTGTGTTCAGGCAGTCGCCGCTGGTTATCAAAGACCGCTGGTGTCCGCATGACCGCAGTCAGGCATGCGGGCTTAATCGGCCGGGAGGTACAAGCAGGGCCAGGTGCCGTGCATGACCAACCCCGGGCAACCAGCGCAGATGGCGCACCCGAAGGGATTGATGAATCCGGGCCTGTCCCGGGTGATTCGGGCCAATCGGACGCCGTTCGTTTGTGCTGACGTGAAGACTCCGGTATTGCCGGAGGGCTAGCGTCATTTTGGAGCTTAACCGTGCCACTCAATATTGAAGATAAGAAGGCCGTCGTTGCTGAGGTTTCGGCGCAAGTCGCCAAGGCCCAGACCATCGTCGTGGCCGAATATCGCGGCATTACGGTTGGCGATCTGACCAAGCTGCGTTCCACCGCTCGTCAGCAAGGCGTGTACCTGCGTGTTCTGAAGAACACGCTGGCCCGCCGTGCCGTCGAAGGTACGCCGTTTGCAAGCCTCGCAGAGCAGATGACCGGTCCGCTGATCTACGGTATTTCCGAAGATGCAGTGTCGTCGGCCAAGGTTCTGAACGACTTCGCCAAGACCAACGACAAGCTGGTCCTGCGCGCCGGGTCGTATGACGGCAAGGTTCTCGACGCTGCCGCCGTGAAGGCGCTGGCCTCGATCCCGAGCCGCGACGAACTGATTGCTCAGCTGCTGGGCGTGATGCAGGCACCGGTGTCGGGCTTCGCCCGTCTGCTGGCTGCACTGGCTGCCAAGAACGCCGAAGGCGCTCCCGCGGAAGCGGAAGCCGCTGGCGCCTAAGGCAATCCAGGCCTCGCATCGAAAGATCGCATTACCGATACCGAATCAAATCTAGTAGGAGTATTTCAAATGGCAATCACCAAAGACGACATCCTGGAAGCCGTTGGCGCGATGTCCGTGATGGAACTGAACGACCTGGTCAAGGCGTTCGAAGAGAAGTTTGGCGTGTCGGCTGCTGCCATGGCTGTGGCTGCTGCCCCGGGCGCCGGCGGTGCCGCCGCTGCTGAAGAGCAGACCGAGTTCAACGTGATCCTGGCCGAAGTCGGCGCCAACAAGGTCGGCGTGATTAAGGCTGTTCGCGAAATCACCGGCCTGGGCCTGAAGGAAGCCAAGGACCTGGTTGATGGCGCACCGAAGCCCGTCAAGGAAGGCGTGGACAAGGCTGCTGCTGCCGAAGCCAAGAAGAAGCTGGAAGACGCTGGCGCGAAGGTCGACGTCAAGTAAGGCATTGCTCGCGTGCCCTTTCGGCACGCGGATGGGGCTGGCAAAGGGAAATTCCCGGCGCCAGCCTTTTTGCGCTTGTGCGAAAGTGTTTTGAGAAGCACTCTTCGCAACAGAAAGTGATGTTTGCGAGTCTCGATGCCCTTGGGCATGCCGGAGTCTCAGCAGAGGCCAAACATCAGTGGCACACTAAGTGGTTGCTGCTGATGTTTGTCTTCTGAACCGACTGCAGAAGACAAGTTTGGTCGGGTGTCCCCCGGGCGAGTACAGGCGTTGCGCTTGATGCGACGACCACACCGCCCGCAGCGTGCGGACACCGTCAGCCAGAGGTTGGTAGCGGCCAACCGCCAAATCCCCTCCCAGTCGCTGAACACCTCAGGTCCGGCCAGGTCCAGCCAGCCCTGCGATGATTCGGAGATCCCATGGCGTACAGCTTCACCGAAAAGAAGCGCATTCGCAAAAGCTTTGCGAAGCGCGCGACGGTACATCAGGTTCCATTCCTGCTTGCCACCCAGATTGAATCCTACACTCAGTTCTTGCAAGCGGAAACGCCGACCGCGCGTCGCAAGACCGAAGGCCTCCAGGCCGCTTTCAACGCAATCTTCCCGATCTCCTCGCATAACGGGCTTGCCCGTATGGAGTTCGTCTCGTATCACCTGTCCAACCCGCCGTTCGACGTCAAGGAGTGCCAGCAGCGTGGCCTGACGTTCCACTCGGCCCTGCGCGCCAAGGTTCGCCTGATCATCAACGATCGCGAGAACCCGGGCAAGGTCAAGGAAGTGAAGGAGCAGGAAGTCTACATGGGTGAGATCCCCCTGATGACTTCCACCGGTTCGTTCGTCATCAACGGCACCGAGCGTGTCATCGTCTCGCAGCTGCACCGCTCGCCGGGCGTGTTCTTCGAGCACGACAAGGGCAAGACCCACAGCTCGGGCAAGCTGCTGTTCTCGGCACGTATCATTCCCTACCGCGGTTCGTGGCTGGACTTCGAATTCGATCCGAAGGACATCCTGTACTTCCGCGTCGACCGCCGCCGCAAGATGCCGGTGACGATCCTGCTGAAGTCGATCGGCCTGACCCCGGAACAGATCCTCGCGCACTTCTTCGTGTTCGACAACTTCACGCTGCAGGCCGAAGGCGCGCAGCTGGAGTTCGTGCCCGAGCGCCTGCGCGGTGAAGTCGCGCGCTTCGACATCGCCGACAAGAACGGCCGCGTGGTGGTCGAGAAGGACAAGCGGATCAACGCCAAGCACATCCGCGACCTGGATTCGGCCGGCACCAAGCTGATCAGCGTGCCGGAAGACTACCTGCTGGGCCGCGTGCTGGCCAAGAACATCATCGACCCGGATACCGGCGAGGTGATTGCCAACGCCAACGACGAGCTGACCGAAACGCTGCTGGAAAACCTGCGCGAAGCCGGCGTCAAGCAGATCCAGACCCTGTACACCAACGACCTGGATCAGGGCCCGTACATGTCGCAGACCCTGCGCGTGGACGAGACCGCCGACCAGACCGCTGCGCGGATCGCGATCTACCGCATGATGCGCCCGGGCGAGCCGCCGACCGAAGAAGCGGTGGAAGCGCTGTTCCAGCGCCTGTTCTACAGCGAAGAGTCGTACGACCTGTCGCGCGTTGGCCGCATGAAGGTCAACAGCCGTCTGGGCCGCCCGACCGGCGAAGGCGCCATGGTGCTGCAGGACGAGGACATCCTCGAGACCATCAAGATCCTGGTCAACCTGCGCAACGGCAAGGGCGAGGTCGATGACATCGATCACCTGGGCAACCGTCGCGTGCGTTGCGTCGGCGAACTGGCCGAAAACCAGTTCCGCGCCGGCCTGTCGCGCGTGGAGCGTGCCGTCAAGGAACGTCTGGGCCAGGCCGAGACCGAGAACCTGATGCCGCACGACCTGATCAACTCGAAGCCGATCTCGTCGGCGATCCGCGAGTTCTTCGGTTCGTCGCAGCTGTCGCAGTTCATGGACCAGACCAACCCGCTGTCCGAGATCACGCACAAGCGCCGTGTCTCCGCACTGGGCCCGGGCGGCCTGACGCGCGAGCGCGCCGGCTTTGAAGTCCGTGACGTGCACCCGACCCACTATGGCCGCGTGTGCCCGATCGAAACGCCGGAAGGTCCGAACATTGGTCTGATCAACTCGCTGGCACTGTATGCCCGCCTGAACGAATACGGCTTCCTGGAAACGCCGTACCGCAAGGTGGTCGACAGCAAGCTGACCGACCAGGTCGACTACCTGTCCGCGATCGAGGAAGGCAAGTACGTGGTGGCGCAGGCCAACGCGACCGTTGACGCCGACGGCAACCTGACCGACGAACTGGTGTCGGCGCGTGAAGGCTCCGAGCGTGAAACCCGCATGGTCACGCCGGACCGCGTGCAGTACATCGACGTGGCGCCGTCGCAGATCGTGTCGGCCGCTGCCTCGCTGGTGCCGTTCCTGGAACACGATGACGCGAACCGTGCACTGATGGGCGCCAACATGCAGCGCCAGGCCGTGCCTTGCCTGCGTCCGGACAAGCCGCTGGTCGGCACCGGCATCGAGCGCACCGTTGCGGTCGACTCGGGTACGGCCGTGCAGGCGATGCGTGGCGGCGTGGTCGACTACGTCGACGCGATGCGTATCGTGATCCGCGTGAACGACGACGAAGCCGTGGCCGGTGAAGTCGGCGTGGACATCTACAACCTGATCAAGTACACGCGCTCGAACCAGAACACCAACATCAACCAGCGTCCGATGGTCAAGGTTGGCGATATCGTTGCCCGCAACGATGTGATCGCCGACGGCGCCTCGACCGACCTGGGCGAACTGGCCCTGGGCCAGAACATGCTGGTGGCGTTCATGCCGTGGAACGGCTACAACTTCGAGGATTCGATCCTGATCTCGGAGCGTGTGGTGGCCGAAGACCGCTATACCTCGATCCACATCGAGGAACTGTCGGTCGTTGCCCGCGACACCAAGCTGGGACCGGAAGAAATCACGCGCGATATCTCGAACCTGGCCGAAGCCCAGCTGGCTCGCCTGGACGAGTCGGGCATCACCTACATCGGCGCTGAAGTCGAAGCCGGCGACGTGCTGGTTGGCAAGGTCACACCAAAGGGCGAGACCCAGCTGACCCCGGAAGAGAAGCTGCTGCGCGCGATCTTCGGCGAGAAGGCTTCGGACGTGAAGGATACCTCGCTGCGCGTGCCGTCGGGCATGAGCGGCATCGTGATCGACGTCCAGGTCTTCACCCGCGAAGGCGTGACCCGCGACAAGCGTGCCCAGTCGATCATCGACGACGAGCTGAAGCGCTACCGCCTGGACCTGAACGACCAGCTGCGTATCGTGGAAGGCGACGCGTTCCAGCGTCTGGAGCGCCTGCTCATCGACAAGACCGTCAATGGCGGTCCGAAGAAGCTGGCCAAGGGTGCCAAGATCACCAAGGAATACCTGGCGGATATCGACAGGTACCACTGGTTCGACATCCGTCCGGCCGACGAAGAACTGGCTGCCCAGCTGGAAGCCGTCAAGGAAGCCATCGAGCAGAAGCGCCACGAGTTCGACCTGGCCTTCGAAGAGAAGCGCAAGAAGCTCACGCAGGGCGACGAACTGCCGCCGGGCGTGATCAAGATGGTCAAGGTGTACCTGGCCGTCAAGCGCCGCCTGCAGCCTGGCGACAAGATGGCCGGCCGTCACGGCAACAAGGGTGTCGTGTCCAAGATCACCCCGATCGAAGACATGCCCTACATGGCCGACGGTACGCCTGCCGACATCGTGCTGAATCCGCTGGGCGTGCCTTCGCGGATGAACGTGGGTCAGATTCTCGAGACCCACCTGGGCTGGGCCGCGCGCGGCCTGGGCGAGCGCATCGGCAACATGCTGAAGGCGCAAGCCAAGGCAGCCGAAGTGCGCAAGCTGCTCACGCAGATCTACAACGAGAGCGGCAAGGTCGAAGACCTCGACAGCCTGTCGGATTCGGAAGTCCTGGAGCTGGCCGAGAACCTGAAGAAGGGCGTGCCGTTCGCGACGCCGGTGTTCGATGGTGCGCATGAGGACGAAATCCGCCGCATGCTGGACCTCGCCTATCCGGAAGAGATCGCGAAGGAGAAGGGCCTGACCGCTTCCAAGCAGCAGGTCACGCTGTTCGACGGCCGCACCGGCGAAGCGTTCGAGCGTCCGGTCACGCTGGGTGTGATGCACATGCTGAAGCTGCACCACCTGGTCGACGACAAGATGCACGCGCGTTCCACCGGCCCGTACTCGCTGGTGACGCAGCAGCCGCTGGGTGGTAAAGCCCAGTTCGGTGGCCAGCGTTTCGGTGAGATGGAAGTTTGGGCACTGGAAGCCTACGGCGCGTCGTACGTGCTGCAGGAAATGCTGACGGTCAAGTCCGATGACGTGAACGGCCGTACCAAGGTGTACGAGAACATCGTCAAGGGCGAGCACTCGATCGATGCCGGCATGCCGGAATCGTTCAACGTGCTGGTGAAGGAAATCCGCTCGCTGGGTATCGACATCGACCTCGATCGCTACTGATCGGGCAGGTGAGGGGAGCCGGTTGCGGCCGGCTCCCTGTCGACACTACAGGCGAAGGATTTCCCACAGGATGAATGCCATCGACCCGGACAGACTCCGGGGCGATGGCGAAACAAGGAGTTGCAATGAAAGCATTGCTCGATCTCTTTAAGCAGGTACAGCAGGAAGAGCAGTTCGACGCGATCAAGATCGGCCTGGCCTCGCCCGAGAAGATCCGTTCGTGGTCGTACGGCGAAGTGAAGAAGCCGGAAACGATCAACTACCGTACCTTCAAGCCGGAACGCGACGGCCTGTTCTGCGCCAAGATCTTTGGCCCGATCAAGGACTACGAGTGCCTGTGCGGCAAGTACAAGCGCCTGAAGCACCGTGGCGTGATCTGCGAGAAGTGCGGCGTTGAAGTGACGCTGGCCAAGGTGCGCCGCGAGCGCATGGGCCACATCGAACTGGCCGCGCCGACCGCGCACATCTGGTTCCTGAAATCGCTGCCGTCGCGCCTGGGCATGGTCCTGGACATGACGCTGCGCGACATCGAGCGCGTGCTGTACTTTGAAGCATTCGTGGTGATCGAACCCGGCATGACCCCGCTCAAGAAGAGCCAGATCATGTCCGAAGACGACTACCTGGCGAAGTGCGACGAGTACGGCGAGGGCGAGTTCGTCGCCATGATGGGTGCCGAGGGTATCCGTGAACTGCTGCGCGGCATCGACATCGAGAAGCAGATCGAACAGATCCGCGCCGAGCTGCAGGCCACCGGCTCCGAAGCCAAGATCAAGAAGTTCGCCAAGCGCCTGAAGGTGCTCGAGGCCTTCCAGCGTTCGGGCATCAAGCCCGAGTGGATGATCCTCGAAGTGCTGCCGGTGCTGCCGCCCGAGCTGCGTCCGCTGGTGCCGCTGGACGGCGGCCGCTTCGCGACCTCGGACCTGAACGACCTGTATCGCCGCGTCATCAACCGTAACAACCGCCTCAAGCGCCTGCTGGAGCTGAAGGCGCCTGAGATCATCGTGCGCAACGAAAAGCGCATGCTGCAGGAAGCGGTTGACTCGCTGCTGGACAACGGCCGTCGCGGCAAGGCGATGACCGGCGCCAACAAGCGTCCGCTGAAGTCCCTGGCCGAAATGATCAAGGGCAAGGGCGGCCGTTTCCGTCAGAACCTGCTGGGCAAGCGCGTCGACTACTCGGGCCGTTCGGTCATCGTGGTGGGCCCGACGCTCAAGCTGCACCAGTGCGGCCTGCCCAAGCTGATGGCGCTCGAGCTGTTCAAGCCGTTCATCTTCCACAAGCTGGAAACGATGGGCATCGCCACCACCATCAAGGCGGCGAAGAAGGAAGTGGAAAGCCAGACCCCGGTGGTGTGGGACATCCTCGAAGAGGTGATCCGCGAGCACCCGGTGATGCTGAACCGTGCGCCGACGCTGCACCGCCTGGGTATCCAGGCGTTCGAGCCGGTGCTGATCGAAGGCAAGGCCATCCAGCTGCACCCGCTGGTCTGCGCGGCGTTCAACGCCGACTTCGACGGTGACCAGATGGCTGTCCACGTGCCGCTGTCGCTGGAAGCGCAGATGGAAGCCCGCACCCTGATGCTGGCGTCCAACAACGTGCTGTTCCCGGCCAACGGCGATCCGTCGATCGTGCCGTCGCAAGACGTGGTGCTGGGTCTGTACTACACGACCCGCGACAAGATCAACGGCCGCGGCGAGGGCATGACCTTCGCCGATATCAGCGAAGTGATTCGCGCCTACGAGAACAAGGAAGTCGAGCTGGCTTCCCGCGTGAACGTGCGTATCACCGAGTATGAGCTGGTCGACAAGGACGCCGAGGGCGACGCCCGTTTCGCACCCAAGATCACGCTGCAGGCCACCACGGTCGGCCGCGCGATCCTGTCCGAGATCCTGCCCAAGGGCCTGCCGTTCTCGGTGCTGAACAAGCCGCTCAAGAAGAAGGAAATCTCGCGCCTGATCAACACCGCGTTCCGCAAGTGCGGCCTGCGCGAGACCGTGATCTTCGCCGACAAGCTGCTGCAGTCGGGCTTCCGCCTGGCAACCCGCGCCGGTATCTCGATCGCGATCGACGACATGCTGGTGCCGCCCGCCAAGGAAAAGATCATCGCCGAGGCCTCGGCCAAGGTGAAGGAATACGACAAGCAGTACATGTCGGGTCTGGTGACCGACCAGGAACGCTACAACAACGTCGTGGACATCTGGGGCGCCGCCGGCGACCAGGTGGGCAAGGCGATGATGGAGCAGCTCCAGCACGAAGACGTGGTCGACCGCGAAGGCAAGACCGTGAAGCAAGAGTCGTTCAACTCCATCTACATGATGGCCGACTCGGGCGCACGGGGTTCCGCCGCGCAGATCCGCCAGCTGGCTGGTATGCGTGGCCTGATGGCCAAGCCGGATGGCTCGATCATTGAAACGCCGATTACGGCGAACTTCCGTGAAGGCCTGAACGTTCTGCAGTACTTCATCTCGACCCACGGTGCCCGTAAGGGTCTGGCGGATACGGCACTGAAGACCGCGAACTCGGGTTACCTGACCCGTCGTCTGGTCGACGTGACCCAGGATCTGGTCGTGGTGGAAGACGATTGCGGTACCTCCAACGGCGTGGCCATGAAGGCCCTGGTCGAAGGCGGTGAAGTGATCGAAGCCCTGCGCGACCGTATCCTCGGCCGTGTGACCGTGGCCGACGTGGTGAACCCGGAAACCCAGGAAACCGCGATCGAATCCGGCACGCTGCTGGACGAAGATCTGGTCGAGCTGATCGACAACATCGGCGTGGACGAAGTCAAGGTCCGCACCCCGCTGTCGTGCGACACGCGCTACGGCCTGTGCGGCAAGTGCTATGGCCGCGATCTGGGCCGCGGCGTGCTGGTGAACTCCGGCGAAGCGGTGGGCGTGATTGCCGCCCAGTCGATCGGTGAGCCGGGCACGCAGCTGACCATGCGTACGTTCCACATCGGTGGTGCGGCATCGCGTGCGGCAGTGGCATCGAGCGTGGAAGCCAAGGCAACCGGTACCGTGCGTTTCACGGCGACCATGCGTTACGTCACCAATGCGAAGGGCGAACTGATCGTCATCTCGCGTTCGGGCGAAGCGCTGATCACCGACGACCACGGCCGTGAGCGCGAGCGCCACAAGATCCCGTACGGCGCCACGCTGCTGGTGCAGGACGGCCAGGCCATCAAGGCTGGCACGCAGCTGGCCACGTGGGACGCGCTGACTCGACCGATCGTTTCGGAATACACCGGTACGACCAAGTTCGAGAACGTCGAAGAAGGCGTGACCGTCGCCAAGCAGATGGACGAAGTGACGGGCCTGTCGACCCTGGTGGTGATCGACGCCAAGCGCCGCACGGCTGCAACCAAGGGCATCCGCCCGCAGGTGAAGCTGCTCGACGCGAATGGCCAGGAAGTGAAGATCCCGGGCACGGATCACTCCGTGACCATCGGCTTCCAGGTCGGCGCGCTGATTACCGTGAAGGACGGCCAGCAAGTGCACGTGGGTGAAGTGCTCGCGCGTATCCCGACCGAATCGCAGAAGACCCGCGACATTACCGGTGGTCTGCCGCGTGTGGCCGAGCTGTTCGAAGCGCGTTCGCCGAAGGATGCCGCCGTGCTGGCGGAAGTCACCGGCACGACCTCGTTCGGCAAGGACACCAAGGGCAAGCAGCGCCTGGTCATTACCGACCTGGACGGCAATGCCCACGAGTTCCTGATCGCGAAGGAAAAGCAGGTGCTGGTGCACGACGGCCAGGTGGTGAACAAGGGCGAAATGATCGTGGAAGGTCCGGCGGACCCGCACGACATCCTGCGCCTGAAGGGCATTGAAGAGCTGGCGCACTACATCGTGGACGAAGTGCAGGACGTGTACCGTCTGCAGGGCGTGAAGATCAACGACAAGCACATCGAGGTGATCGTTCGCCAGATGCTGCGCCGCGTGCAGATCGCCGACGTGGGCGACACCAAGTTCATCCCGGGTGAACAGGTGGAGCGTTCGGAACTGCTCGACGAGAACGACCGCGTGATCGCCGAAGGCAAGCGTCCGGCCACGTACGAGAACCTGCTGCTCGGTATCACCAAGGCGTCGCTGTCGACCGACAGCTTCATCTCGGCGGCATCGTTCCAGGAAACCACGCGCGTGCTGACCGAAGCCGCGATCATGGGCAAGACCGACGACCTGCGTGGTCTGAAGGAAAACGTGATCGTGGGTCGTCTGATCCCGGCCGGTACCGGCCTGGCCTACCACCGTGCCCGCAAGGCGCGCGAGGCCTCCGAGCGCGAACGCGCCCAGGCGATCGCCGAAGAAGAGCAGTCGCTCTTCATCGAGCCGGCGCCGGTGGTGCAGGCGACGACCGAAGGCGAAGGCGACAACGTCTGATCGCAGTAAGCTGTTTGCCGCCGCAAGGCGGCCCGAAAGCCCGGCTGATCCAGCCGGGCTTTTTTTCTTTCCGCCCGCAGCCGGCCCTGTCGTGAGAATGTTCGGACTGTTAGCCCGGCGGGCACGGAAGCGGCCCCCTTAGTGGTATGGTTACGGCTTTTCCGGCTTCAGCAATTCCGTTGTCTATGTCGCACGCGCTGGCGATCCTCAAAGATGTGTTCGGCTACCACGCCTTCCGTGGGCGCCAGGCCGAGATCATCGACCACGTTGCGACGGGCGGCGACTGCCTGGTGCTGATGCCGACCGGCGGCGGCAAGTCGCTGTGCTACCAGATCCCGGCGCTGCTGCGCCAGCGTGCCGGCGACGGCGTCGGCATCGTGGTGTCGCCGCTGATCGCGCTGATGCAGGACCAGGTCGCGGCGCTGACTGAAGCGGGCGTACGCGCCGCAGTGCTCAATTCGACGCTGACCGGGTCCGAGGCGTCGGCGGTCGAGCGCGACCTGCTGGCCGGGCGCATCGAGATCCTTTACGTGGCGCCGGAACGGTTGATGACGCCACGCTTCCAGGACGTGCTCGAGCGCATTCGGGTCGGGCTCTTTGCCATCGACGAAGCGCACTGCGTGTCGCAGTGGGGCCACGACTTCCGCCCCGAGTACATCCAGTTGTCGGTGCTGCACGAGCGCTTCCCGTACGTGCCGCGCATCGCGCTGACGGCAACGGCCGACGCACTCACGCGCAACGAGATCATCGAGCGCCTGGCGCTGGACAACGCCCGCGTCTTCATCTCCAGCTTCGACCGGCCCAATATCCGCTACCGCATCGTCGAGAAGGACAATGCGCGCCAGCAGCTGCTGGCCTTCATCAAGGCCGAGCACACCGCGGCCGACGGCACCCATGACAGCGGCATCGTCTATTGTCTGTCGCGCAAGAAGGTGGAGGACACGGCGCAGTGGCTGAGCGGACAGGGCATCAATGCGCTGGGCTACCACGCCGGCATGGATGCCCAGGTGCGCCAGCACCACCAGGCCCGCTTCCGCGAGGAAGAAGGGCTGGTGATGGTGGCGACGATCGCCTTCGGCATGGGTATCGACAAGCCCGACGTGCGCTTTGTCGCCCACCTGGACCTGCCCAAGAGCATGGAAGGCTACTACCAGGAAACCGGGCGCGCCGGCCGCGACGGCCTGCCGGCCAATGCCTGGATGGCCTACGGCCTGGGCGACGTGGTGCAGCAGAAGCGCATGATCGACGAGTCCGAGGCGGACGAGGCCTTCAAGCGCGTGTCGTCGTCCAAGCTCGATGCGCTGCTGGGCCTGTGCGAGACCGCGGGCTGCCGGCGCGTGCGCATCCTGGCGTATTTCAACGAGGCCAGCGAACCCTGCGGCAACTGCGATACCTGCCTGGAGCCGCCGGCCACCTGGGACGGCACGCGCGAGGCGCAGATGGCGCTGTCCTGCGTGTACCGCACCGCGCAGGCGAGCCGGGTTCACTTCGGCGCCACCCACCTGATCGACGTGCTGCGCGGCAACAGCTCGGAGAAGATCCGCCAGTGGGGGCACGACAAGGTGTCCACCTTCGGCATCGGCAAGGACCGCTCGGTGCATGAATGGCATACGGTGTTCCGCCAGCTGATTGCCCAGGGTCTGCTGACCATCGACCATGGCGGCCATGGCGCGCTGCTGCTGGGCGAGGACGCGCGCGCGGTGCTCAAGGGCGAGCGCCAGATCATCCTGCGCCGCCAGGCCACCAAGCCGGGCAAGTCCGGCGAGCGTGCCGCGCGCGGCACCCGCACCGACCACACCGCCGACATGGACGCAGACATGCTGGCCAACTGGGAGGCGCTGCGCCGCTGGCGCACCGAGGCCGCGCGCGAGCACGGCGTGCCGGCCTATGTCATCTTCCACGACGCAACGCTGGCGGAGCTGGCCCGGACTGCGCCGGGCTCCCTGTCGGCGATGCAGGGCATTCCCGGGATCGGTGCCTCCAAGCTGGAGCGCTACGGACAGTCCATCCTGGAAGCGCTCCGCGGGGTCTGACCGAGGGCAGCGTCAGCGCGTCCCGGGTCGGGTATACGGCTTGACGGTATACGATTCCCCTGCTAGGATGCCAGATTCGAGTTTTTGGCTTTGGATTTCGCTCGCCCCGTCGGAGAAGTGGCCTTTAGGCCGCTGCCGGCAAGCCTTCCGGACTGGGTTTCCATGGACCGGTGGCGGCAGACGCGGGATCCGGGATCCGGGTGCCGGCTCGCGCTCTTTGGCATGCTGTTACCGCACAGTCCCGTCTCCAGAGCGCGTCCGCTCATCTCTCCCGCCCAAAACCCGTAGTTGCCTCTCCCTTTCGGTGCATGCCGGTGCGAGGGGCGTTTTTCGTCAAACCAAGCTGGATTGAACAATGCCAACTATCAACCAACTGGTTCGCAAGCCGCGCGTCTCTGAAGTCGTCAAGAGCAAGAGCCCGGCGCTTGAGAACTGCCCCCAGCGCCGTGGCGTGTGCACCCGCGTGTACACCACGACGCCGAAGAAGCCGAACTCGGCACTGCGTAAGGTTGCCAAGGTGCGCCTGACCAACGGTTTCGAAGTGATTTCGTACATCGGCGGTGAAGGCCACAACCTGCAGGAACACTCGGTCGTGCTGATCCGCGGCGGCCGTGTGAAGGATCTGCCGGGTGTGCGTTACCACATCGTCCGTGGCTCGCTCGACCTGCAAGGCGTGAAGGACCGCAAGCAGGCACGTTCGAAGTACGGCGCGAAGCGTCCGAAGGCGGCCTAAGCTTAGGGTGCCTGGGTCTGCGAGACCCGAAGCAGCAAACAAACGATAGCCTGTGGCGCGAGTCATGGTGCTGTCACCAGGCGGCGGTACAACGGAGCGCCTTTTTTTGGCAACCGTGCCGTCGAGTAAGTGGTCACCCGGCGAATTTGCTGTCTATCGCATGCAAGCTAGTTGGTGGCCGGAGAGCGGGAACAACTGACCGCGCTCTCAACTGAATCTAAAGGAAAGAAGATGCCACGTCGTCGTGAAGTCCCCAAGCGGGATGTTCTGCCTGATCCGAAGTTCGGCAACGTTGAAGTTGCCAAGTTCATGAACGTGCTGATGCTGGACGGCAAGAAGTCGGTTGCCGAACGTATCGTCTATGGCGCGTTTGACCAGATCGAAAAGAAGGCAGGCAAGGCCCCCATCGAAGTGTTCTCCGTTGCGATCAACAACGTGAAGCCGGTGGTGGAAGTGAAGAGCCGTCGCGTGGGCGGCGCCAACTATCAGGTTCCGGTCGAAGTCCGTCCGTCGCGTCGTCTGGCATTGGCGATGCGTTGGCTGCGCGAGGCCGCGAAGAAACGCAGCGAGAAGTCGATGGCGCTGCGCCTGGCAGGTGAGCTGCTGGAAGCATCGGAAGGCCGTGGCGGCGCAATGAAGAAGCGTGACGAAGTGCACCGCATGGCCGAAGCCAACAAGGCGTTCTCGCATTTCCGCTTCTAAGCGCGCGATAGCGTTTGTTGGTTGCCGGGCGGGCTGTGTTTTTACACATCTCGCCCGTTTGTGTTAGGGGCGCGGGCCATGAGATGCCGGCGCCTCACGGACGAATAGAGGATTAAAGTGGCTCGTAAGACTCCCATTGAGCGCTACCGCAATATCGGTATCTCGGCTCACATTGACGCGGGTAAAACCACCACGACCGAGCGCATCCTGTTCTACACCGGTGTGAACCACAAGATCGGTGAAGTGCATGATGGCGCGGCCACCATGGACTGGATGGAGCAGGAGCAGGAGCGCGGCATCACCATCACGTCTGCTGCGACCACCGCCTTCTGGAAGGGCATGGCCGGCAACTACCCCGAGCATCGCTTCAACATCATCGACACCCCGGGCCACGTGGACTTCACCATCG
This sequence comes from Cupriavidus sp. FW306-01-F10A, assembly GCF_058782785.1. NCBI lineage: Bacteria > Pseudomonadati > Pseudomonadota > Betaproteobacteria > Burkholderiales > Burkholderiaceae > Cupriavidus > Cupriavidus sp. FW306-01-F10A. The sequence continues at coordinate 59,069 of NZ_JBYSYA010000028.1, read as the reverse complement.
AGGTGGAGCGTTCCATGCGCGTGCTGGACGGCGCGTGCATGGTGTACTGCGCAGTGGGTGGCGTGCAGCCGCAGTCGGAAACCGTCTGGCGTCAGGCCAACAAGTACCGCGTGCCGCGTCTGGCATTCGTCAACAAGATGGACCGTACCGGCGCGAACTTCTTCAAGGTCTACGACCAGCTGAAGACCCGCCTGAAGGCCAACCCGGTGCCCGTCGTGGTGCCGATCGGCGCTGAAGACGGCTTCCAAGGCGTCGTCGATCTGCTGGAAATGAAGGCGATCATTTGGGACGAAGCCAGCCAGGGCGTGAAGTTCGAATACCAGGACATCCCGGCCGAGCTGCAAGCCACCGCTGACGAATGGCGCGAGAAGATGGTCGAGTCCGCCGCCGAAGCCAGCGAAGAGCTGATGGAAAAGTACCTGGGCGGCGAAGAGCTGACCCGCGCCGAGATCGTCAAGGCGCTGCGTGACCGTACCATCGCCTGCGAAATCCAGCCGATGCTGTGCGGCACCGCGTTCAAGAACAAGGGCGTGCAGCGTATGCTCGACGCCGTGATCGACTTCCTGCCGTCGCCGGTCGACATTCCGCCGGTTACGGGCACGGACGAGGACGACAGCGAGAAGAAGCTCGAGCGCAAGGCTGACGACAACGAAAAGTTCTCGGCACTGGCGTTCAAGATCATGACCGACCCGTTCGTTGGTCAGCTGATCTTCTTCCGCGTCTACTCGGGCAAGATCAATTCGGGCGACACCGTGTACAACCCGGTCAAGAGCAAGAAGGAACGCCTCGGCCGTATTCTGCAGATGCATGCCAACCAGCGCGAAGAAATCAAGGAAGTGCTGGCCGGCGACATCGCCGCTGCAGTGGGTCTGAAGGACGCCACCACGGGCGACACGCTGTGCGATCCGGCTGCACCGATCGTGCTCGAGCGCATGGTGTTCCCGGAGCCGGTGATCTCGCAGGCCGTCGAGCCGAAGACCAAGGCTGACCAGGAAAAGATGGGCATCGCCCTGAACCGCCTGGCCGCTGAAGATCCGTCGTTCCGCGTGCGTACCGATGAAGAATCGGGCCAGACCATCATTTCGGGCATGGGCGAGCTCCACCTCGAAATTCTGGTCGACCGCATGAAGCGCGAATTCGGCGTGGAAGCCAACATCGGCGCGCCGCAGGTGGCCTACCGCGAAACCATTCGCAAGACGGCCGAAGGCGTTGAAGGCAAGTTCGTCAAGCAGTCGGGCGGCCGTGGCCAGTACGGTCACGCCGTGATCACGCTGGAACCGCAAGAGCCGGGCAAGGGCTTCGAGTTCATCGACGCCATCAAGGGCGGTGTGATTCCTCGCGAATACATCCCGGCGGTCGAAAAGGGTATCGTCGACACGCTGCCGAACGGCATCCTGGCTGGCTTCCCGGTGGTGGACGTGAAGGTCACGCTGACGTTCGGTTCGTACCACGACGTGGACTCGAACGAAAACGCGTTCCGCATGGCCGGCTCGATGGCTTTCAAGGAAGCCATGCGCAAGGCCAGCCCGGTTCTGCTCGAGCCGATGATGGCCGTGGAAGTGGAAACGCCGGAAGACTACACGGGTACCGTGATGGGCGACCTGTCGTCCCGCCGCGGCATCGTGCAGGGCATGGACGACATGGTGGGCGGCGGCAAGATCATCAAGGCCGAAGTCCCGCTGTCGGAAATGTTCGGTTATTCCACGTCGCTGCGCTCGGCCACGCAAGGCCGCGCCACGTACACCATGGAATTCAAGCACTACGCTGAAGCACCGAAGAACATCGCCGAAGCCGTGATGTCGGCCAAGGGCAAGTAATTGGAAGTTTGCCGCCGCGCCTGCCGGTGCGGCGGCGCGATGAAACAACAAGACTGCATTCCTATCAGGAGTTAAGAAATGGCAAAGGAAAAGTTCGAGCGGACCAAGCCGCACGTGAACGTTGGTACGATTGGTCACGTTGACCATGGCAAGACCACGCTGACCGCAGCGATTGCCACGGTGCTGGCAGCCAAGTTTGGCGGTGCCGCCAAGAAGTACGACGAAATCGACGCAGCGCCGGAAGAGAAGGCACGCGGTATTACCATCAATACCGCCCACGTCGAGTACGAAACGGCCAACCGCCACTACGCGCACGTTGACTGCCCGGGCCACGCTGACTATGTGAAGAACATGATCACGGGTGCCGCCCAGATGGACGGCGCGATCCTGGTTTGCTCGGCCGCTGACGGCCCGATGCCGCAAACGCGTGAGCACATCCTGCTGGCCCGCCAGGTTGGCGTGCCGTACATCATCGTGTTCCTGAACAAGTGCGACATGGTGGACGACGCTGAACTGCTCGAGCTGGTCGAGATGGAAGTTCGCGAGCTGCTGTCGAAGTACGAGTTCCCCGGCGACGACACCCCGATCATCAAGGGTTCGGCCAAGCTGGCGCTGGAAGGCGACAAGGGCGAGCTGGGCGAAGTGGCCATCATGAACCTGGCCGAAGCGCTGGACACCTACATCCCGACGCCGGAGCGTGCCGTTGACGGTACCTTCCTGATGCCGGTGGAAGACGTGTTCTCGATCTCGGGTCGCGGCACCGTGGTGACCGGCCGTATCGAGCGCGGCGTGGTGAAGGTCGGTGAGGAAATCGAAATCGTCGGTATCAAGCCGACGGTGAAGACCACCTGCACCGGCGTGGAAATGTTCCGCAAGCTGCTGGACCAGGGTCAAGCCGGCGACAACGTTGGCCTGCTGCTGCGCGGCACCAAGCGTGAAGACGTCGAGCGCGGCCAGGTGCTGTGCAAGCCGGGTTCGATCAAGCCGCACACCCACTTCACCGGCGAGGTGTACATCCTGTCGAAGGACGAAGGCGGCCGTCACACCCCGTTCTTCAACAACTACCGCCCGCAGTTCTACTTCCGTACGACCGACGTGACCGGCTCGATCGAGCTGCCGAAGGACAAGGAAATGGTCATGCCGGGTGACAACGTGTCGATCACCGTCAAGCTGATCGCCCCGATCGCCATGGAAGAAGGCCTGCGCTTCGCTATCCGTGAAGGTGGCCGTACCGTCGGCGCCGGCGTCGTGGCAAAGATCCTCGACTAAGCACTTCCTGGGACATGCCTGTCGGGCATGTCCCCATTCAACGGGCACGTTGCCCAATCGCTCTTTTAAGGAAATATCATGCAGAACCAGAAGATCCGTATCCGCCTGAAGGCTTTCGACTACCGCCTGATCGACCAGTCGGCCGCCGAAATCGTGGATACCGCCAAGCGTACCGGCGCAATCGTCAAGGGCCCGGTGCCCCTGCCGACCCGCATCCAGCGCTTCGACATCCTGCGTTCGCCGCACGTCAACAAGACCAGCCGCGATCAGTTCGAGATCCGCACGCACCAGCGCCTGATGGACATCGTCGACCCGACCGACAAGACGGTTGACGCGCTGATGAAGCTCGACCTGCCGGCAGGCGTGGACGTCGAGATCAAGGTGTAATCATGCTTCGGGCCGCGCCCGCGGCCTGCTGCAGCAAAACGGCGAACCGTATGGTTCGCCGTTTTTGTTTTCAAGGCTTGCATACAGCAGCCTTGCTCCCCGGACTGCTCCCCTGCCGCGCGAGCGAGGGCGACGATCGACCCGCTTGGCGCCGGCATCACGCGCTGCGAAGTGATACATAAACGCTGATTGATTGAATCATGTGCTTCCCCCCGCAACGGCTTTACCTCGTTCCAGGCGTATCGGCAAAGCCGCAAACATAAGCGTGGCGCCCCCCAGAGGAGACAATCATGTTTGAAAGGACTCACCGGACCCGTGCGTCCGCGCCAATGCGGCCGCGCTCGGGCAATGCCATCGGCCTTGCCGTGGCGCTGGCCATCGGACTCACGCGACTGGGTCGAGAAATCGGCCGCCCCTGAGCAGTTGCTGATCTCGAAAAGGGACACGCAGCAGAGCGTGGTGCGCACCATGCACGATGTGCGTGTACCCGAAATTCCCGAAGTACTCGGGGTCGGGGGATGCCAGTCTTGCTGCCAGCTACAGTTGCGCGATGAGCTGAGCGATCGCGGCGGCCTCGCCCGAAGCGGCAGCACTGAATTCACACACGCCTAGCCCGCTCCGCGCCGCCGCAAGGTCTGCGCGGGGCACTCTCCGAACGCGCGCCGGTACTCCGCGCTGAACCGTCCCAGATGGGCAAAGCCCCAGCGCAGCGCCGCCGCGCTTACTGACGGCACCGAAGCGTCGTTCAGCAGGTCGTGCCGCACGCGCTCCAGCCGCACCGTGCGCAGGTAGGCCATCGGCCCGGTGCCGCGATGCTCGCGGAAACCGGCGAACAGGCTGCGTACGCTGACGCCGGCGACCTCGGCCAGCACGGCGGGCGTCAGCTCCGCCGCGGCGTTTGCGTGGATATATTCCTCCACCACTTTCACATGGCGCGGCGCCAGCGGCTTGCCGTGCTCGCGCAATGCGTCCGACAGGTTGTGCGGCTGCGACGTCAGCAGCGTGCCGATCACCAGCTGTTCCAGCTGGCACGCGGTCAGCGGATGGCACGCGGTCTCGGGCGCGGTCTCCAGCATCGCGGCGAGATAGCGCATCAGCTCGTACCACGCGCCGGTGCGCCAGTCCATGCCGAGCGCAAAGCGCAGCGGCCGCTCGGGCCGGCGGCCCAGATGGGCGGCGCAGATGCGTTCCAGCGCACTGCGTTCGATGCGCACGATCAGCTGGTCGTTGTCGGCGCTCCAGCGCATGGCCAGCGCATCGCTGGGCGTCAGCACCGAAGCGCAGTCAGGCGTGGACACGATGTGCTGGTCGCCGCAGCGGATCTCGGCCTGTCCTTGCAGCGGCATCTGCACCAGCAGGAAGTCGCCGAGCGGGCCGGGGTCGATGGTGACGTCGGCGCCGTAGGCGAGGCGGTTGAACGAGACCGCGCCAAGCGGCGCATGATGCATGCGTGCCTGCAAGCGGGTGCCGCGTATCTCGAGCCGGTGCGGCTTGAACACGCGCCCGACAGCGGCGCGCGTCTCGGCCAGGTCGGTCGAGGCGAACACGCACCGGGCGGGATCGGCGAGCAGGGCGCTCGCCAGCGGTCCGGCGGCGGGGGGCAGCTGCATTGTCTCGCTCCTCTGGCGGGGGCCGCGGCGCTGCCGGTGAACGTGCGCGCCGCTGGTTCCGGGGCCGGCCCGGCTTGACGGCCGGGGCACGGTTTCCCACGCGATCCACTATAGCGGATGACCTCGCTGTCAGCGCTACGGCGTTGACCGAGTCCGAAGTTTCCTGCACTAATCGGATAGCCGCTGCGCCCAGCGGCTAGTTTGCTGCGGTGCGGAGCCACCATTATGGAGGCCAGCACGGCAGTCCCATCAGACACCGGAAAGAGAACGACAAGGAGCGCAGGCCATGGGCCAGACCATCCAGATCCAGACCCCCGAAGGCAGTTTCAGCGGTTATCTCGCCATCCCGGCGGCAGGCAAGGGCCCGGGCATCGTGTTGTGCCAGGAGATCTTCGGCGTCAATGCGACCATGCGGCAGGTGGCGGACTACTACGCCGAGGAGGGCTATACGGTGCTGGTGCCCGACCTGTTCTGGCGCATCGCGCCCGGGATCGAGCTGACCGACCGCGGCGAGGACTTCCAGCGGGCGCTGGGCCTGTACCAGCAGTTCGACGAAGCCGCGGGCGTGCAGGATGTGGGCGCCGCGCTTGAAGCGCTGCGTGCGCGGCCGGAATGCGTCGGCCAGACCAGCGTGCTGGGCTTCTGCCTGGGCGGCAAGCTGGCCTACCTGGCGGCCTGCCGGCTGCCCGACGTGGCCTGCGCGGTGGCGTACTACGGCGTGGGCATCGAGCACGCGCTGGGCGAAGCCGCCAGCGTGCGCGGCCGCCTGGTGCTGCATATCGCCGAGAAAGACGGCTTCTGCCCGCCGCAGGCGCAGGCTGCGATCCGCGCAGCCCTGGCCGGGCGCGAGAACATCGAGGTCTACGTCTACGCCGGCGTCGACCATGCCTTTGCCCGCACCGGTGGCGAGCACTTCGACAAGCCCTCGGCGCTGATGGCGCACCAGCGCTCGATCGCGGCGCTGCGCGGTGAAATGGGTCCGCACTACGATTTCTCCGCGCTGTGGGACAAGCACTGCGAATACGAATTTGCCACCCGCGATGTCGACGCCACCATGGCGACGATGGTGCCGCAGCCCTATGTGAACCATATCCCGACCATGACCGGCGGGGTCGGCTACGCGCAGCTGCGGCGCTTCTACCAGCACCATTTCGTGCACAGCAATCCGCCCGACACCACGCTGATCCCGCTGTCGCGCACGGTCGGGGCCACGCAGATCGTCGACGAGATGCTGTTCTGCTTCACGCATAGCTGCGAGATCGACTGGATGCTGCCCGGCGTGCCGCCCACCGGCAAGCGCGTGGAGATCCCGCTGATCGCCATCGTCAAGTTCCGCGGCGACAAGCTGTACCACGAGCATATCTACTGGGACCAGGCCAGCGTGCTGGTGCAGATCGGCAAGCTGGACCCGGCGGGTTTGCCGGTCGCGGGCGTGGAGACCGCGCGCAAGCTGCTGGACGAGACCCTGCCGTCGAACACACTGATGGCGCGCTGGCAGCAGAGCGAAGGCAAGTAGGCTGCGCCCGCGGCATCGATCCGGAACGGGCCCCGCAGAGGCCCGCCCGCAACCATCGCCGGCTGTTGCCGGCACAGGAGACAAGCATGAAAGGACTGCAGGGCAAGGTCGCCATTGTCACCGGCGGCGCCACGCTGATCGGCGCCGGCGTGGCGCGGGCCTTTGTCGAGGCCGGCGCGCGCGTCGCGATCTTCGACATCGATGCCGCCAATGGCGAGCGCGTGGCCGCGCAGCTGGGGGCGAACGCGCTCTTCATCGCCACCGACATCACGCGTGACGAGCAGGTTCGCGATGCCGTGGCGCAGGTGGTGCAGCGCTTTGGCGGCGTGGACTGCCTGGTCAACCTGGCCTGCACCTATCTCGATGACGGCTTCCGCTCGAATCGTGCCGACTGGCTGGCGGCGCTCGACGTCAACGTGGTGTCGGGCGTGATGCTGGCGCAGGCGGTGCACCCGCATATGCGGGCGCGCGGCGGCGGTGCGATCGTCAATTTCACCAGCATCTCTGCCAACGTGGCGCAGACCGGGCGCTGGCTCTACCCGGTGTCGAAAGCCGCCATCGCGCAGCTGACGCGCAGCATGGCGATGGACCTGGCGCCGGACCGCATCCGCGTCAACGCGGTGTCGCCGGGCTGGACCTGGTGCCGGCTGATGGACGAGGTCAGCGGCGGCAACCGTGCCCGCACCGATGCGGTGGCCGCGCCGTTCCACTTGCTGGGCCGCGTCGGCGAGCCCGACGAGGTGGCCCAGGTGGTGCTCTTCCTCTGTTCCGACCATGCCAGCTTCGTCACCGGTGCCGACTATGCCGTCGACGGCGGCTATTCCGCCATGGGGCCGGAGCAGAACGTGCCCGCCATCGGCAAGCTGGCCGGCTGAACGCCGTCGAACGACCCTTCAGGAGAAAACATCATGAGCCAACGCATCGCCATCGTCGGAGCCGGCCAGTCGGGCCTGCAAATGGCCCTCGGGCTGCAAGCCAACGGCTACCGGGTCACGCTGCTGTCCAACCGGACCCCCGAGCAGATCCGCGGCGGGAAAGTCATGTCCAGCCAGTGCATGTTCGACCGCGCGCTGCAGGCCGAGCGCGAGCTCGGGCTGAACTGGTGGGACGATGCCTGCCCGCCGGTGGAGGGCATCGGCCTGGCCGTGCCGCATCCCGAGCAGGCCGGTGCCCGCTCGATCGACTGGGCCGCGCCGCTGGACCGCCCGGCGCAGGCGGTGGACCAGCGCCTGAAGATGCCCGCGTGGATGGAGGCCTTCGTTGCACGCGGCGGCGACCTGCGCATCGCCGATGTCGGCCTGGATGAACTGGAGGACCTGACCCGCGAGCATGACCTGGTGCTGCTGGCCGCCGGCAAGGGCGAGATCGTCAGCCGCTTCGAGCGCGATGCCTCCCGCAGCCCGTTCGACAAGCCGCAGCGCGCGCTGGCGCTGACCTATGTGACCGGCATGCAGCCGCGCACGCCGTTCTCACGGGTTTGCTTCAACCTGATCCCGGGCGTGGGTGAGTACTTCGTCTTCCCCGCGCTGACGCTGTCGGGGCCGTGCGAGATCATGGTGTTCGAAGGCATCCCGGGCGGCCCGATGGACCGCTGGGCCGAGGCGCGCACGCCGGCGCAGCACCTGGCCGAAAGCCTGCGCATCCTGCAGACCTACCTGCCATGGGAGGCCGAGCGCTGCGAGCGGGTCGCGCTGACCGACGACAACGGCACCCTTGCCGGGCGCTTTGCGCCAACGGTGCGCAAGCCGGTGCTGACGCTGCCGTCCGGGCGGCAGGTGTTCGGCATGGCCGATGCCGTGGTGGTCAACGACCCGATCACGGGGCAGGGTTCGAACAACGCCGCCAAATGCTGCAAGGTTTATCTCGATGCGATCCTGGCACGCGGCGACCAGCCCTTCGACCAGGACTGGATGGAGCGCACCTTCGACCAGTACTGGCAGTACGCGGGCGATGTGGTGGCGTGGACCAACTCGCTGCTGACCCCGCCGCCGCCGCATATCCTGGCGCTGCTGGGCGCCGCGGGGCAGGCGCCGGCACTGGCCGCGCGCATCGCCAACGGCTTCGACAATCCGCCGGACTATTTCCCGTGGTGGCTGGATCCACAGGCCTGCCACCAGCTGATCAACCAGTACGTTGCCGAGGCCGCCTGACATGCACGCCGCCACGCCTGCCACTTCCGTCCATGATCCCCGCGAACTGCGCCGGGTTTGCGGCCGCTATGCCACTGGCGTGGCCGTTATCGGCGCCTGCGGGGCGCGGGGCCGGCCCGTCGGCTTGACGGTGAACTCGTTTGCCTCGCTGTCGCTGGCGCCGCCGCTGATCTTGTGGAGCCTGGCGCTGCACTCGCCGAATGCGGGCCTGTTCGTGCCCGGCGCGCCTTTCGGCGTCAGCATCCTGCGTGCCGGCCATGGCGAACTGGCGCGCCGCTTCGCCACGCCGGCGGCGGACAAGTTCGCGGGCGTCGCCCACGGGCGCTGCGAGCGCGGCGTGCCCTACCTGGACGAGGCGCTGGCGACCCTGGCCTGCCGCGTGGAGCGGGCCGACCCGGTAGGCGATCACCTGCTGATCGTCGGCGCCGTCGAGGCATTCGAGGCAGGGGAGGGCGAACCGCTGGTATTCTATGGCGGCGATTTCGTCCGCCTCGCCGCCTGAGCAACCATCCCCGGATGCGCTTCACGGCACTTCAACTACCAGCCGTCGCCTCCACACCACACTCCAAGCAACGCAAGCGCCACTACTGCGGCGCGCCTGCCTACAACACTGCGGGCGAATCCGCAATTCATATTGCCCTTTCCAAACCGCTGCGATATAGTGTAAGGCTACCCGTTTCCTCGGGTAGTGGGCTGGCCACTTTGGCCGCGCGCAGTCTTCTTTAGCGCAAGCCCACAGCAAACACAGTTTTCGTGTATCAATCAGCCCCGGCCAATCGCAGCTGGGAATGGAGCAAACCATGAGCCTTGGCCTTGTAGGTCGCAAGGTTGGCATGACCCGTATTTTCACGGACGACGGTGAAGCAATTCCCGTTACCGTGGTCGAGGTCGGCGACAACCGCGTGACGCAAATCAAGACGGACGAGACCGACGGTTATACCGCGGTTCAAGTCACCTTCGGCGCACGACGCGCAAGCCGCGTTACCAAGCCGCTGGCGGGTCATCTCGCCAAAGCCGGCGTGGAAGCCGGCGAAATCATCCGCGAATTCCGTATCGATGCAGCCAAGGCTGCCGAACTGCAAGCTGGCGGTTCGCTGTCGGTCGACCTGTTCGAAGTCGGTCAGAAGATCGACGTGCAGGGCGTGACCATCGGTAAGGGCTACGCCGGTACCATCAAGCGCTATCACTTCGCCTCCGGCCGTGCCACCCACGGTAACTCGCGCTCGCACAACGTGCCGGGCTCGATCGGTATGGCGCAGGATCCGGGCCGCGTGTTCCCGGGCAAGCGCATGACCGGTCACCTGGGCGATGTCACCCGCACCGTGCAGAACCTGGAAATCGCCAAGATCGACGCAGAGCGCAAGCTGCTGCTGGTCAAGGGCGCCATCCCCGGCTCCAAGAACGGCAAGGTCATCGTTACCCCGGCCGTCAAGGCCAAAGCCAAAGCTTAAGGAGCGCATGTAATGGAACTCAAGCTCCTCCAGGACAATGGCCAGATCGGCGCGGGCGTTGACGCTTCGCCCGAAGTGTTCGGCCGTGACTACAACGAAGCCCTCGTTCACCAGATCGTCGTCGCTTACCAGGCCAACGCTCGCAGCGGTAACCGTAAGCAGAAGGATCGTGAAGAGGTCAAGCACACGACCAAGAAGCCGTGGCGCCAGAAGGGTACGGGCCGTGCTCGTGCCGGTATGTCTTCCTCGCCGCTGTGGCGCGGGGGCGGCCGTATCTTCCCGAATTCGCCGGAAGAGAACTTCACCCAGAAGGTCAACAAGAAGATGTTCCGTGCCGGCATGCGCTCGATTTACTCGCAGCTCGCACGTGAAGGTCGTATCAACGTGGTGGACGGTTTCACTGTCGACGCGCCCAAGACCAAGCTCTTGGCCGACAAGTTCAAGGCCATGGGCCTGGACTCGGTGCTGATCATCACCGACAGCCTCGACGAAAACCTCTACCTGGCTTCGCGCAACCTGCCGCACGTGGCAGTTGTCGAGCCGCGCCAGGCTGATCCGCTGTCGCTCGTGCACTACAAGAAGGTGCTGGTGACCAAGGCAGCCGTCGCGCAGATCGAGGAGTTGCTGAAATGACGCAAGTAGCCAAGAACGATCATCGTTTGATGCAGGTGCTGCTCGCGCCGGTGGTTTCCGAAAAGGCAACCCTGGTCGCCGACAAGAATGAACAAGTCGTGTTCGAAGTGGCCCGCGATGCCAACAAGGCAGAAGTGAAGGCCGCCGTCGAACTGTTGTTCAAGGTCGAGGTGCAGTCCGTTCAGATCCTGAACCAGAAGGGCAAGCAGAAGCGTTTTGGCCGTTTCATGGGGCGTCGCAACCACGTGAAGAAGGCCTACGTTTCGCTGAAGCCGGGTCAGGAAATCAATTTTGAAGCGGAGGCCAAGTAATCATGGCACTCGTCAAGACCAAGCCGACTTCCCCGGGTCGTCGCTCGATGGTGAAGGTGGTCAACAAGGACCTTCACAAGGGCGCCCCGCATGCTCCGCTGCTGGAAAAGCAATTCCAGAAGTCGGGCCGTAACAACAACGGTCATATCACCACCCGCCACAAGGGCGGTGGTCATAAGCACCACTACCGCGTGGTCGACTTCAAGCGCAACGACAAGGACGGCATCCCCGCCCGCGTCGAGCGCCTGGAATACGATCCGAACCGCAGCGCCAACATCGCGCTGGTGCTGTTCGCCGACGGCGAGCGCCGCTACATCATCGCCACCAAGGGCATGGTTGCCGGCCAGCAGCTGCTGAACGGCTCGGAAGCGCCGATCAAGGCCGGTAACAACCTGCCGATCCGCAACATTCCGGTCGGTACCACGATCAACAACGTGGAAATGCTGCCGGGCAAGGGTTCGCAGATCGCACGTGCCGCCGGCGGTTCCGCCGTGCTGCTGGCTCGTGAAGGCCTGTACGCCCAGGTTCGCCTGCGCTCCGGTGAAGTGCGCCGCGTGCACATCGAGTGCCGCGCCACCATCGGTGAAGTGGGCAACGAAGAGCACAGCCTGCGCGTCATCGGCAAGGCCGGTGCGACCCGCTGGCGCGGTATCCGCCCGACGGTCCGTGGTGTCGTGATGAACCCGGTCGACCACCCGCACGGTGGTGGTGAAGGCAAGACCGCTGCTGGTCGCGATCCGGTTTCGCCGTGGGGTACCCCGGCCAAGGGTTACCGTACCCGCAGCAACAAGCGCACGGACAGCATGATCGTCCAGAAGCGCCACAAGCGTTAATCGGTAGGTAGGAGCTAAAGATATGACTCGTTCCGCTAAAAAGGGTCCGTTCTGCGACGCCCACCTGCTGAAGAAGGTGGAAGTCGCATCGAGCGGCAAGGACAAGAAGCCCATCAAGACTTGGTCGCGTCGCTCGACCATTCTGCCGGAGTTCATTGGCCTGACGATCGCCGTTCACAACGGCCGTCAACACGTGCCGGTGTACGTTACGGAAAACATGGTTGGCCACAAGCTCGGTGAATTTGCGATTACCCGCACGTTCAAGGGCCACGCGGCTGACAAGAAAGCGAAGAGGTAAGGTGCCATCATGGAAGTGAAAGCGATTCATCGCGGTGCCCGCATCTCCGCCCAGAAGACGCGCCTGGTCGCTGACCAGATCCGTGGTCTGCCGATCGAGCGCGCGCTCAATGTCCTGACGTTCAGCCCGAAAAAGGCTGCCGGGATCGTGAAGAAGGTGGTCGAATCGGCCATCGCCAACGCTGAGCACAACGAAGGCGCCGACATCGACGAACTGAAGGTCAAATCGATCTTCGTCGACAAGGCAACCTCGCTCAAGCGCTTCACCGCACGGGCGAAGGGCCGCGGCAACCGCATCGAGAAACAAACCTGTCACATCACTGTGACGCTCGGCAACTAAGGAGTCACGATGGGACAGAAGATTCATCCGACTGGCTTCCGCCTGGCTGTCAGCCGTAACTGGGCTTCGCGCTGGTACGCCAGCAACACGAAGTTCGCCGGCATGCTGAAGGAAGACATCGAAGTTCGGGACTTCCTGAAGAAGAAGCTGAAGAACGCATCGGTTGGCCGCGTCGTGATCGAGCGCCCCGCCCGCAATGCACGCATCACCATTTACAGCTCGCGTCCGGGCGTGGTGATCGGCAAGAAGGGTGAGGACATCGAACTGCTCAAGGCTGAGCTGCAGCGTCGCATGGGCGTGCCCGTGCATGTGAACATCGAGGAAATCCGCAAGCCGGAAACCGATGCTCAGCTGATCGCCGATTCGATCACCCAGCAGCTCGAGCGCCGCATCATGTTCCGCCGCGCCATGAAGCGCGCCATGCAGAACGCGATGCGCCTGGGCGCCCAGGGTATCAAGATCATGAGCGCCGGCCGTCTGAACGGTATCGAAATCGCACGTACCGAGTGGTACCGCGAAGGCCGTGTGCCCCTGCACACCCTGCGCGCCGACATCGACTACGGCTTCTCCGAAGCAGAAACCACCTACGGCATCATCGGTGTCAAGGTGTGGGTCTACAAGGGTGATCACCTCGGCCGCAACGACGCGCCGGTGGTGGAAGAGCCGCAGGACGACCGTCGTCGTCGCCCGGGTCGTCCGGAAGGCCGCCGCCGTGAAGGCGAAGGCCGTCCGGGTGGCAACCGCCGCGGCGGTGCCGGTGCCGGTCGCCGCGCTGCGCCTGGCGCAGATGCGAAGAGTGGAGAATAACGATGCTGCAACCGAAGCGCAGAAAATACCGCAAGGAGCAGAAAGGCCGCAACACGGGTAAGGCTACCCGTGGTAACGCCGTGTCTTTCGGCGAATTCGGCCTGAAGGCCATGGGCCGTGGCCGCCTGACCGCTCGTCAGATCGAGTCGGCACGTCGTGCGATGACCCGCCACATCAAGCGTGGCGGCCGCATCTGGATCCGGATTTTCCCGGACAAGCCGATCTCGAAGAAGCCTGCCGAAGTCCGTATGGGTAACGGTAAGGGCAATCCGGAGTACTACGTGGCTGAAATCCAGCCGGGTAAGATGCTGTACGAAATGGATGGCGTGAGCGAAGACCTGGCACGTGAGGCGTTCCGCCTCGCGGCCGCCAAGCTGCCGATCGCCACCAATTTCGTGGTGCGCCAGGTCGGGACGTAAGGAGAGCAGGGATGAAAGCATCCGAACTTCGCGGCAAGGACGCCGCCGGGCTGAACCAGGAGCTCTCCGAGCTGCTGAAGGCCCAATTTAGCCTGCGCATGCAAAAGGCGACCCAACAGCTGCAGAACACCAGCCAGCTGAAGAAGGTTCGCAAGGACATCGCGCGTGTGCAAACCGTGCTGACTCAAAAGGCAAACGCGAAATGACTGAAGCTGCACAAACGGAAAAGTCGCTTCGCCGTACCCTGGTCGGCCGTGTCGTGAGCGACAAGATGGACAAGACCGTTACGGTCTTGGTGGAAAACCGCGTCAAGCATCCTCTGTACGGCAAGTACGTGCTGCGTTCGAAGAAGTACCACGCACACGACGAAGCCAACCAGTACAAGGAAGGCGACAAGGTCGAGATCCAGGAAGGCCGTCCGCTGTCGCGGACCAAGTCCTGGGTGGTTTCCCGGCTGGTAGAGGCTGCACGCGTCATCTAAGAACAACACGTTCTTAGCTTGACTTGCAAGTCCAGGATTATGTAGCTATAATCCTGGACTTCCGCTTTGTTGCGTTCGCCTTTGCATTACCACCCGGGCGGGCCTGTGAAGCGAGCCAGGACCGAGCGCCCTCAACAAATAGTTGAGATCGCCTGGTTCCTACCGACTTCAAAGTTGATCAACCCATACGGAGCTGGCGCAATGCCGGAGCCGACGGGACCAAGACTGACCGATGGGCGCTTTTTGCACCTGACGGATTAAGTTGGGAAGACAAACACCATGATTCAGACAGAAAGCCGGCTCGAAGTAGCCGATAACACTGGTGCGCGCGAAGTGCTGTGCATCAAGGTGCTGGGTGGCTCCAAGCGCCGCTACGCAAGCGTTGGCGACATCATCAAGGTGACCGTCAAGGACGCAGCGCCGCGCGGTCGCGTGAAGAAGGGCGACATCTACAACGCCGTCGTCGTGCGTACCGCCAAGGGCGTGCGCCGCGCTGACGGTTCGCTGATCAAGTTCGACGGCAACGCCGCCGTCCTGCTGAACAACAAGCTCGAGCCGATCGGCACCCGTATCTTCGGGCCGGTGACTCGTGAACTCCGTACCGAGCGCTTCATGAAGATCGTGTCGCTCGCTCCGGAAGTGCTGTAAGGAGCCGCCATGAACAAGATTCGCAAAGGCGACGAAGTCATTGTGCTGACCGGCAAGGACAAGGGCAAGCGCGGTACCGTGCAAGCTGTCCTGGGCGACAAGGTTGCGGTGCAAGGCGTGAACATCGCCAAGAAGCATGCCCGCCCGAACCCGATGCTGGGCACTACCGGTGGTGTGGTCGACAAGGTCATGCCCCTGCATATTTCCAACGTTGCGCTCGTGGATGCCAATGGCAAGCCGTCGCGCGTCGGCATCAAGGTGGAAGACGGCAAGCGCGTGCGCGTGCTGAAGACCACCGGCGCCGTCGTGGCAGCTTGATTCTGGGCACGTATAGGAGTTGAGCATGGCAGCACGTCTGCAAGAGTTTTACAAAGAACAGGTTGTGCCGAAGCTGATCGAACAGTTCGGCTACAAGTCGGTCATGGAAGTGCCGCGCATCACCAAGATCACCCTGAACATGGGTCTTGGCGAAGCCATCAATGACAAGAAGATCATTGAGAACGCCGTCGGCGACCTGACCAAGATCGCCGGTCAGAAGCCGGTCGTGACGAAGGCCAAGAAGGCTATCGCCGGCTTCAAGATCCGTCAGGGCTACCCCATCGGTGCGATGGTGACCCTGCGCGGCGAGCGCATGTTCGAATTCCTCGATCGTTTCGTTACCGTGGCCCTGCCGCGCGTGCGTGACTTCCGTGGTGTGTCGGGCCGGTCGTTCGACGGTCGTGGCAACTACAACATCGGTGTGAAAGAGCAGATCATTTTCCCCGAAATCGAGTACGACAAGATCGACGCACTGCGTGGTCTGAACATCAGCATCACGACGACGGCAAAGAACGACGAGGAAGCCAAGGCACTCCTCGGTGCGTTCAAGTTCCCGTTCCGCAATTAAGGGGTAACCGTGGCTAAACTGGCTCTGATTGAACGTGAGAAGAAGCGCGCCAAGCTGGTGGCGAAGTATGCCGCCAAGCGCGCCAACCTCAAGGCCATTATCGACGACCAAGAGAAGTCGGAAGAAGAGCGTTACAGCGCGCGTCTCGAGCTGCAACAGCTCCCGCGCAACGCGAACCCGACCCGCCAGCGTAACCGCTGCGCGATCACCGGTCGTCCCCGCGGTACCTTCCGCAAGTTTGGCCTGGCGCGTAACAAGATCCGCGAAATCGCCTTCAAGGGCGAAATTCCGGGTCTGACGAAAGCCAGCTGGTAATTACGCACAGGCTACAGGAGAAACAGTATGAGCATGAGCGATCCTATCGCCGATATGCTGACGCGCATCCGCAACGCCCAGGGCGTGCAGAAAGCGTCGGTTGTCATGCCGTCGTCGAAGCTGAAAGTGGCAATCGCCAAGGTCCTGAAGGACGAAGGCTACATCGACGACTACGCCGTCCAGGAAGATGGCGGCAAGGCACAACTGAGCATCGGTCTCAAGTACTACGCCGGCCGTCCGGTCATCGAGCGCATTGAGCGCGTCTCGAAGCCCGGCCTGCGCGTATACAAGGGCCGCAGCGACATCCCGCAAGTGATGAACGGCCTGGGTGTGGCGATCATTTCGACCCCGCAGGGTCTGATGACCGACCGCAAGGCTCGCGCCACTGGCGTGGGCGGCGAAGTTCTCTGCTACGTCGCTTAAGGAGAGAACCATGTCCCGTGTAGGTAAGGCTCCCATCGCGCTCCCCAAGGGCGCGGAAGTGAACGTGGCGGCTGGCGTGCTCTCCGTAAAGGGCCCGCTCGGTACGCTGTCGCAGCCGATTCACAGCCTGGTCAAGGTCAATGTCGAAAACGACACGCTGACCTTCAGCCCGGCTGACGAATCGCGTGAAGCAAATGCTCTGCAGGGCACCATGCGTGCTCTGGTGGCCAACATGGTCAAGGGCGTAACCACCGGTTTCGAGCGTAAGCTGAACCTCGTCGGCGTGGGCTATCGTGCCCAGCTGCAAGGCGCTGCGCTGAAGCTCCAGCTTGGTTTCTCGCACGACGTGATCCATGAGATGCCGGAAGGCGTGAAGGCGGAAACGCCGACGCAGACCGAGATCATCATCAAGGGTGCGGACAAGCAGAAAGTCGGTCAGGTTGCCGCGGAAGTCCGCGCGTACCGCCCGCCTGAGCCCTACAAGGGCAAGGGTGTGCGTTACTCGGACGAGCGCGTCATCCTGAAGGAAACCAAGAAGAAGTAAGGGGTGCAATGATGAACAAGAAAGACGCTCGTTTGCGCCGTGCACGTCAGACCCGCGCCAAGATCGCGGAGATGAAAGTCAATCGTCTGACCGTGTTCCGTACGAATTCGCATATTTACGCCCAGGTTTTCTCGGAGTGCGGCACCAAGGTGCTGGCTTCCGCGTCGACCGCCGAGGTGGAAGTGCGCAAGGAACTGGATGGCAAGGGCGCTACCGCCGCTGCCGCCACCGTGGTTGGCAAGCGCATCGCCGAGAAGGCGAAGGCTGCCGGCGTGGAAACTGTCGCGTTCGATCGCGCCGGCTTCCGTTTCCATGGCCGCGTCAAGGCCCTGGCAGACGCCGCTCGCGAAGCCGGCCTGAAGTTCTAAGCGCATAGAGAGAGATACGTCATGGCAAAGATGCAAGCAAAAGTCCAACAGGACGAACGCGACGACGGCCTCCGCGAGAAGATGATCTCGGTCAACCGCGTCACCAAGGTGGTGAAGGGTGGCCGGATTCTCGGTTTCGCTGCGCTGACCGTGGTTGGTGACGGCGATGGCCGCATCGGCATGGGCAAGGGCAAGGCCAAGGAAGTGCCGGTTGCTGTTCAGAAGGCAATGGACGAAGCCCGTCGCAAGATGGTCAAGGTCTCGCTGAAGAACGGCACGCTGCAACACGAAGTCGTTGGCAAGCACGGCGCCGCCAAGGTGCTGATGATGCCCGCCAAGGAAGGTACCGGCGTGATCGCCGGCGGCCCGATGCGCGCGATCTTCGAAGTGATGGGCGTCACCAACGTGGTGACCAAGTCGCACGGCTCCACCAACCCGTACAACATGGTTCGCGCCACGCTGGACGGCCTTCAGAAGATGAGCACGCCGGGCGAAATCGCCGCCAAGCGTGGCAAGTCGGTCGAAGACATCCTGGGTTAAGGTGAACGCAATGTCGCAGAAAACCGTAAAAGTGCAACTCGTGCGCAGCCTGATCGGCACGCGCGAGGATCATCGCGCCACTGTTCGTGGCCTGGGCCTGCGCCGCATCAACTCGGTGTCGGAGCTGCAGGACACGCCCGCTGTGCGCGGCATGATCAACAAGGTCTCGTACCTGGTCAAGGTTCTGGCCTGATACCGGGAACTCGGAGAGCAAGATGCAACTGAACAACCTGAAACCGGCCGCCGGTTCGAAGCACGCCAAGCGTCGCGTCGGCCGCGGTATCGGCTCCGGCCTGGGCAAGACTGCCGGTCGCGGCCACAAGGGTCAGAAGTCGCGTTCGGGCGGCTTCCACAAGGTGGGCTTCGAAGGCGGTCAGATGCCGCTGTATCGTCGCCTGCCCAAGCGCGGCTTCACCTCGCTGACCAAGGCGTTCAACGCCGAAGTCACGCTGCGTGACATCGAGCGCCTGGAAGCGGCCGAAGTCGACCTGCTGGTCCTGAAGCAAGCTGGCCTGGTGGGCGAGCTGGTCAAGAGCGCCAAGGTCATCAAGGCTGGCGAACTGACCCGCAAGGTGACGATCAAGGGTCTGGGCGCCACCGCTGGCGCCAAGGCCGCGATCGAAGCCGCCGGCGGCCAGATCGCAGCCTGACAGGCATTTATCGCAGCATAGGCAGTTATAGTCGGAGCATCGTTTGGCCACGGCGAAACCCAATGCAAGCGCGCAAGCCAGGAACACGGCGAAGTACGGCGACCTCAAGCGCCGGCTGATGTTCCTGGTGCTGGCCCTGATCGTGTACCGCATCGGCGCTCATATTCCGGTGCCCGGTATCGATCCGGAGCAGCTTGCGAAGCTTTTCCAGAGTCAGTCGGGTGGCATCCTCGGGATGTTCAACCTGTTCTCGGGCGGGGCGCTGTCGCGCTTTACCGTCTTCGCGCTCGGCATCATGCCGTACATCTCGGCGTCGATCATCATGCAGTTGCTGACGATCGTGCTGCCGCAGCTGGAGGCGCTGAAGAAGGAAGGGCAGGCAGGGCAACGCAAGATCACGCAGTACACGCGCTACGGCACCGTGGTCCTGGCCACGTTCCAGGCGTTGTCGATTGCGGTGGCGCTGGAGTCGCAGCCTGGGCTGGTGCTGGATCCGGGCCTGATGTTCCGGGCCACGGCAGTGATTACGCTGGTGACCGGCACGATGTTCCTGATGTGGCTGGGTGAGCAGATCACCGAGCGTGGTCTGGGCAACGGCATCTCGATCATCATCTTCGGCGGTATCGCGGCGGGCCTGCCCAACGCGATCGGCGGACTGTTCGAACTGGTCCGCACGGGTTCCATGAGCATCATCGCGGCGATCTTCATCGTGGCGATCGTGATCGGTGTGACCTTCGCCGTGGTGTTCGTCGAGCGGGGCCAGCGCAAGATCCTGGTGAACTATGCCAAGCGTCAGGTCGGCAACAAGGTGTACGGCGGCCAGTCGTCGCACCTGCCGCTGAAGCTGAACATGGCAGGGGTGATTCCGCCGATCTTCGCATCGTCGATCATCCTGTTCCCGGCGACGATCGCGGGCTGGTTCACGTCCGACGCGACGGGTTCGGTTGGCGGGTTCATCAAGGACCTGGCTGCCACGCTGTCGCCGGGCCAGCCGGTCTACATCCTGCTGTACGCTGCTGCGATTGTATTTTTCTGCTTCTTCTACACGGCCCTGGTGTACAACAGCCGTGAAGTGGCAGACAACCTGAAGAAAAGCGGTGCCTTCATTCCGGGCATTCGTCCGGGCGAGCAGACGACGCGCTATATCGACAAGATTCTGGTGCGCCTGACGCTGGCTGGTGCGGTCTATATCACACTGGTCTGCCTGTTGCCGGAATTCCTGGTGCTGCGGTGGAACGTTCCGTTCTACTTTGGCGGAACCTCGCTGCTGATCATCGTGGTCGTCACGATGGACTTCATGGCTCAGGTTCAGTCTTACGTGATGTCGCAGCAATATGAGTCGCTGCTGAAGAAGGCGAATTTCAAGGGTAATCTGACCTTGCGCTGACTTCGGATCGGTACAGGCTAGGTATGGCAAAAGACGACGTCATCCAGATGCAGGGGGAGGTCCTGGAAAACCTTCCCAATGCGACGTTCCGGGTCAAGTTGGAAAATGGCCATGTAGTACTGGGCCATATCTCCGGCAAGATGCGAATGAACTACATCCGGATTCTTCCGGGTGACAAGGTGACGGTCGAGCTGACCCCATATGATCTGTCGCGCGCACGAATCGTCTTCCGGACGAAGTGAGCGAACAGGAATTGAAGGAAGAGGAAAATTATGAAAGTGCTGGCTTCTGTTAAGCGCATTTGCCGCAACTGCAAAATCATCAAGCGCAACGGTGTCGTGCGCGTGATCTGCTCGTCGGATCCCCGCCACAAGCAACGCCAAGGCTAATCGGAAAGAGGATTGACGAATGGCACGTATCGCAGGGGTTAACATCCCGAACCACAAGCACACCGAAATCGGCCTGACGGCCATTTATGGTGTCGGCCGCTCGCGCGCTCGCAAGATTTGCGAGGCCACCGGTGTACCGTTTGACAAGAAGGTCAAGGATCTGACCGACGCCGACCTGGAAAAGCTTCGTGACGAAGTGGGCAAGGTCACGGTCGAGGGTGACCTGCGTCGTGAAACCACGATGAACATCAAGCGTCTGATGGACCTTGGTTGCTATCGTGGCATGCGTCACCGCAAGGGCCTGCCCATGCGCGGTCAGCGTACCCGGACCAATGCCCGCACCCGCAAGGGTCCGCGCAAGGCCGGCGTGGCTCTGAAGAAGTAAAGCCGAAGGCAGAGGAAGAAACTAATGGCAAAAGGTCCGAATAACGCCGCTCGCGCGCGTAAAAAGGTCAAGAAGAACGTTGCCGACGGCATTGCGCACGTCCACGCCTCGTTCAACAACACCATCATCACGATCACCGACCGCCAGGGCAACGCCCTGTCGTGGGCGACCGCCGGTGGCCAGGGCTTCAAGGGTTCGCGCAAGTCGACCCCGTTCGCTGCCCAGGTTGCTGCCGAGAACGCCGGCCGCGTGGCGCAAGACCAGGGCATCAAGAACCTGGAAGTGCGCATCAAGGGCCCCGGCCCGGGTCGTGAATCGGCTGTCCGCGCGCTGAACGCGCTGGGCATCAAGATCGCGATCATCGAAGACGTCACGCCGATTCCGCACAACGGCTGCCGTCCGCCGAAGCGCCGCCGCATCTGAGCGTTGGTGTGTCCGGGCCCGGTGGGTTTACCTGCCGGTTTCGGATATGGTAATATGGCGCGTTGACCTGCTGCATTTTAATGCGGCAGGTTTTCGTTTTGCGTCGAGGGAATGTCTCTTACGGCACATTCCCATGCCGGCGCACCGTAAATGCTTGCAGCGTCGTACCGGCAACGGGACGCGCTTAATAAGCCCACCGTCCGTCACGGTCTCCCGGGTGCAGAAATGCACTGCGGAGGTACTGCGTTGACGGACTCGCGGCGCGTCTTGAAGGCGTCGCGATCGATCAAAGGAAGACAACGTGGCACGTTATACCGGCCCGAAGGCCAAACTTTCCCGCCGTGAAGGCACCGACCTGTTCCTGAAGAGCGCCCGTCGCTCGCTCGCCGACAAGTGCAAGCTGGACAGCAAGCCGGGCCAGCACGGCCGCACCTCGGGTGCACGCACCTCCGACTATGGCAACCAGCTGCGTGAAAAGCAGAAGGTCAAGCGCATCTACGGTGTGCTCGAGCGCCAGTTCCGCCGCTACTTCGCCGAAGCCGACCGCCGCAAGGGCAACACCGGCGAAAACCTGCTGCAACTGCTGGAATCGCGCCTGGACAACGTCGTGTACCGCATGGGCTTTGGCTCGACCCGCGCTGAAGCGCGCCAGCTGGTGTCCCACAAGGCGATTCTGGTGAACGGTCAGACCCTGAACGTGCCGTCGGCCCAGATCAAGTCTGGCGACGTCGTCACCATCCGCGAACAGTCGAAGAAGCAAGTCCGTATCGCTGAATCGCTGTCGCTGGCCGAGCAGTCGGGCTTCCCGACCTGGGTGGCCGTGGATTCGAAGAAGTTCGAAGGCACCTTCAAGCAAGTGCCGGATCGCGCCGATATCTCGGGCGACATCAACGAAAGCCTGATCGTCGAACTGTACTCGCGTTAATCACGCGAGCGGAACGGCCCAGAGCTTGCGTTCGCCGCAAAGCTTCCCTTCCAGCCCGACGCGCTGTACGCGCGGTCGGGCTTCGCCCATCTCGCGATGGGATTTTCAGGTTCCAAACGTCAGCCTTATCGGTGTAACGAGCCGAGGGTATTGAAAAGGACAACCTAATGCAAACAGCACTCCTCAAGCCAAAAATCATCGCCGTCGAGCCTCTGGGCGACCATCACGCCAAAGTCGTGATGGAGCCGTTCGAGCGCGGCTACGGCCATACGCTCGGTAACGCCCTGCGTCGCGTGCTGCTGTCGTCGATGGTCGGTTATGCACCGACCGAAGTCACGATCGCTGGGGTGGTCCACGAGTATTCCACCATCGACGGCGTGCAGGAAGACGTCGTCAACCTGCTGCTCAATCTGAAGGGCGTGGTGTTCAAGCTGCACAACCGCGACGAAGTCACGGTGTCGCTGCGCAAGGATGGCGAAGGTGTGGTCACGGCTGCCGATATCGAGCTGCCGCACGACGTCGAGATCATCAACCCGAACCACGTGATCGCCCATCTGTCGGCCGGCGGCAAGCTGGACATGCAGATCAAGGTCGAGCAAGGCCGCGGCTATGTGCCGGGCAACGTGCGCAAGTTCGGCGACGAGTCGGGCAAGGTCATCGGCCGCATCGTGCTGGACGCCTCGTTCTCGCCGGTGCGCCGCGTCTCGTACGCGGTTGAATCCGCTCGCGTGGAACAGCGTACCGACCTGGACAAGCTGGTGATGAACATCGAAACCGACGGCGTGATCTCGCCCGAGGAAGCGATCCGCCAGTCGGCCCGTATCCTGGTCGACCAGCTGTCCGTGTTCGCAGCGCTGGAAGGCACCGAGTCGGCAGCCGAAGCTGCATCGAGCCGTACGCCGCAGATCGACCCGATCCTGCTGCGCCCGGTCGACGACCTGGAACTGACGGTGCGTTCGGCCAACTGCCTGAAGGCCGAGAACATCTACTACATCGGCGACCTGATCCAGCGTACCGAGAACGAACTGCTCAAGACTCCTAACCTGGGTCGCAAGTCGCTCAACGAGATCAAGGAAGTCCTCGCCTCGCGTGGCCTGACCCTCGGCATGAAGCTCGAGAACTGGCCGCCCGCAGGTCTGGAGAAGTAATTGTGGCGCGGGGCATTGGTCCCGCACCGCGGTAACCGCCCTGGCTTCTCGCCAGGGCTCGTATGACTACCGGCCCGCGTCCAGCCGCATCGGACGATAGAAGAGCTGGTCAAACACTTAACTGAAAGGAATCATCATGCGTCACCGTCATGGTCTGCGGAAACTGAACCGCACCTCGTCGCACCGTCTCGCGATGCTGCGCAACATGTCCAACTCGCTGTTCCAGCACGAGCTGATCAAGACCACCGTGCCCAAGGCCAAGGAACTGCGCAAGGTTGTCGAGCCGCTGATCACGCTGGCCAAGAAGGACACCGTTGCCAACCGCCGCCTGGCTTTCGCCCGCCTGCGCGACCGCGACATGGTCACCAAGCTGTTCACCGAACTGGGCCCGCGCTACGCCACCCGTCCGGGCGGCTACACCCGCATCCTGAAGTTCGGTTTCCGTCAGGGCGACAATGCGCCGATGGCGCTGGTCGAACTGGTGGATCGTCCGGAAATCACCGAAGCCCCGGCTGAAGAAGCCGCGGAATAAGGTTGGTTTCCCGACCCGTCGCTGCGACGGGTCCGGGCACACCGCTTTACAATCGAGCCAGGCATCCGCCTGGCTCTTTTGTTTTTGGGACGCCGCAAGGAGAGTGTCGATGCAAAGTCATACCGACCCGGCCGAGGTGATCGTCGTGATCACCAATGCCCCCGATGCCGAGACTGCCGCGCACCTGTCGCAGGTAGTGCTGCAGGCGCGCGCCGCCGCCTGCGTGAACCGCCTGGCGCCGGTCGAGTCCGAGTACTGGTGGCAGGGCAAGCTGGAGCGCGCGCAGGAGTGGCCGCTGCTGATCAAGACCACGCGTGCACGTTACGCTGCGCTGGAGGCCGTGATCCGGCAACATCACCCCTACGACGTGCCGGAACTCATAGCGTGGCCGGTGACGGCTGGTTACGCGCCGTACCTGGCCTGGGTCCGTAGCGAGACCGAGACCGCCTCAGCGCCGGCAAAGTAGGGGCAACCGCGCCCGCAGCGCAGCAGCAGGTACGCCGGCCCCCCAGTTCAAGACAGACAGGAAACAGCGAGATGACCATTGGTTTGGCACTTCCGGAGCGCGCGCTCGGGCAGGACTGGGCGCGGCATATTGCCGCAGCGCTGCTGGCGGCATTGGCCTGGGTGTGCCTGGCGGGCGGCGTGCATGCCGCCACCGAGGACGACTTCCTGCCGCCGGAGCAGGCCTTCCGCTTCGCCGCGAGCCAGCTTGACGACAAGACGGTCGAGGTGCGCTTCGAGGTTGCCCCCGGCTACTACATGTACCGCGAGCGCTTCGCCTTTGCCGCGCAACCCGCCGACGTGAAACTGGGAACGCCGGCGTATCCGCCCGGCAAGGTCAAGTTCGACGAGACCTTCGGCAAGGAGATGGAGACCTACCGCGACAGCGTGGTCATCCGCGTGCCGGTGGAGGCGGCTCCGGCCGACGGCAAGTGGTCGCTGACGGTCACCTCGCAGGGCTGCGCCGACAAGGGCCTGTGCTATCCGCCGATGGAGAGCGTGTACAAGGTCGGCGGCAGCGGGCTTGCCGACCTGTTCGGCAAGCGCGGGCGCTCGGATGCGCCGGCGGCCGTGCCTGCCCCTGCGCCAGCCGCCCCCGCGGTGCTGCGCGCCGACGACAGCGACCGCATCGCCGGCGCGCTGGCGAGCCGCAACTTGGCCCTGATCGCCGCGCTGTTCTTCGGGCTGGGCCTGCTGCTGACGTTCACCCCGTGCGTGCTGCCGATGGTGCCGATCCTGTCCTCGATCGTCGTGGGCGAGCATGTCACGCGCGGCCGTGCGCTGGTGGTGTCGCTGGCCTACGTGCTGGGCATGGCGGTGGTGTACACCGCGGTTGGCGTGGCTGCCGGGCTGCTGGGCGAGGGCCTGTCGGCCGCACTGCAAACACCGTGGGTGCTGGGCCTGTTCGCGGCGCTGATGGTGGCGCTGGCGCTGTCGATGTTCGGGCTGTACGAGCTGCAACTGCCGCAGCGCTGGCAGACCCGCCTGACCGAATCGTCGAACCGCCGCCAGGGCGGCCAGGTGGCGGGTGCGGCGGCGATGGGCGCGATTTCGGCGCTGATCGTCGGGCCCTGCGTCACTGCGCCGCTGGCCGGGGCGCTGGCCTATATCGCGCAATCCCGCGATGCCGTGATCGGCGGCGCGGCGCTGTTCGCCATGGCGCTGGGCATGGGCGTGCCGCTGGTGCTGGTGGGCGTGGGCGCGGGCAACCTGCTGCCGCGGGCCGGGCGCTGGATGGAGGTCACCAAGCGCTTCTTCGGCTTCCTGCTGCTGGGCGTGGCGCTGTGGATGCTGGGGCCGGTGCTGCCGGCCTGGGCCTCGATGCTGGCGCTGGCGGCGCTGCTGCTGGTGGCGGCGGTGTTCCTGGGCGCCTTTGACGGCCTGGGCCCGGATCCGCGCAACCTGGCGCGGGTGGGCAAGGGCGTGGGCGTGCTGTTCGCGATCGCAGCGGCCATCGTGCTGATCGGCGTGGCCTCGGGCGGGCGCGATCCGCTGCAGCCGCTGTCGCACCTGAGCGTGGGACGCGGTGGCGCAGAAGGCGCTGCCGGCGCGCAGGCGGTGCGCTTCGAGCGCGTGCGCAGCGTGGCCGAGCTCGATGCCCGCGTGGCGCAGGCCGCCGCCGCAGGCAAGCCGGTGCTGCTGGATTTCTACGCCGACTGGTGCGTCAGCTGCAAGGAAATGGAGCGCATGACCTTCGTCGATCCGCGCGTGCGCGCGCGGCTGTCCGAGATCGTGCTGCTGCAAGCGGACGTGACCGCCAACAATGCCGACGACAAGGCGCTGCTCAAGCGCTTCGGCCTGTTCGGGCCGCCCGGCATCATCCTGTTCGGGCCTGACGGGCGCGAGCGCCCGGTGCGCGTGATCGGCTACCAGTCGGCCAACCGCTTCCTGGAAAGCCTGGAGCGGGCCTTCGGCACGCGTACCAGCACCTGAGGCGTACCTTGGTGCTGCGCTGCGGCTACCGTTCCAGCCGCCGCCCCAGCGCCCACAGCGCGGCCAGCCCCAGCGCCACGGCGCCCATCAGGCCGATCGACCACCAGAACCCGTGCGGCTCGCGCAGCCAGGGCATGCGGTCGAAGTTCATACCGAAGACACCGGTGATCAGTGTCAGCGGCATGAACAGCGCCGTGATCAGCGTCAGCGCGCGCATGGTGCGGTTGGTCCGGTGCGCCACGGCGGAGAAGTGGATCTGCACCGCCGACTCGATCGAATCCTCCAGCCGGCGCGCGTGCGCCAGCACGCGCTGGATATGCTCCATCACGTCGTTGATGCGCACCAGCAGCACCTCGTCACGCCCCGGCGCATTGGCCGGGCCGCCGGGCTGGTCGCTGCTGTAGCGGTTGTCGAGCAGGCTGTCGCGGAATTCCTGCAGCGCGTCGCGTTGCTCTTCGCTCAGGTGCTCCAGCTTGCGCAGCTGGATGCGGGCATCCAGCAGTCCCTCCCAGCTTGAGAAGCTGCGGCGCGAATTGAGCAGCGCGCGCTGCCAGCGGTCGAGCTGGCGCGTCAGCGGCGCGCGCAGTTCCAGGTAACGGTCGACCATTGCATTGAGCAGGCGCAGCATCAGGTCCTCGGGCCGGCTGGGCGGGCGCACGCCGTGCAGCAGCGGCTGGCCGTTGCCGCGCACGGGCGTGGCCTGCGGGCGTGGTGCCTGGCATAGCTCGACCAGGCGCTGGCGCACCTGGTCAACGGTGCGCGATTGCCCCGAGCGCACCGTGACCAGCACCGTGTCGAACACGAAAAACGTGACCGGCTGGGTGTCGATCTTGGCCAGTGCCGGGAGGAAGCCGGGCGGATAGCGCTTCTGGCGGGCGGCGGACTCGGCAGCGGACGGCTTCGCCGTGCCGGCCGCAGGGTCCTGCGGCTCGGCCTCGGCGATGGCGCGGCTGGTCTCGAAGGTGAGCTTGCGGAAGATCACCATGTCGTACGCATTGGTCGTATCGAAATACGACGGATGCGCGGCATTGGTGGCGTCGGCCAGGTGCAGGTCCAGGATCGGCGCGCCGGCAAGCTGGCGCACGCTCTCGCGCCAGGCATCCGGCGCGGCGGTGACTTCCTCGGTGGAGAAATCCGCCCAGACGAACAGCGACGCGGCATTGCCGCCGAGGAAGTTGCCCGCGTCGGTGAGCGAGGCGAGCGGGTGTACCTGGCTGGCCGAGAAGCCTAGCAGTTCCATAGGCGCTCTGTCGGTTGGCCGCTCAGGCCGTCAGCAGCCGCGCGGCGTCGCGCGCGAAATAGGTTAGGATGCCGTCGGCGCCGGCGCGGCGGAAGGCCAGCAGCGATTCCATCATCACCTTGTCGTGGTCCAGCCAGCCGTTCTGCGCGGCGGCCTTGAGCATCGCGTACTCGCCGCTGACCTGGTAGACGTAGGTGGGGAAGCGGAACTCGTCCTTCACGCGGCGCACGATGTCCAGGTACGGCATGCCGGGCTTGACCATCACCATGTCGGCGCCTTCCAGGATGTCCTGTGCCACTTCGCGCAGGGCTTCGTCGGTATTGGCCGGATCCATCTGGTAGGTCATCTTGTTGCCCTTGCCCAGGTTGGCGGCCGAGCCCACCGCGTCGCGGAAGGGGCCGTAGAACGCCGACGCATACTTGGCCGAGTACGCCATGATGCGCGTATGGATATGGCCGTTGTCTTCCAGCGCAGTGCGCACCGCGCCGATGCGGCCATCCATCATGTCGGACGGGGCCACGATGTCGACACCGGCTTCGGCCTGTGCCAGTGCCTGGCGCACCAGGATCTCGACGGTCACATCGTTGATGACATAGCCGTTGTCGTCCAGCACGCCGTCCTGGCCGTGGCTGGTGTACGGGTCGAGCGCCACGTCGCAGAGCACGCCGAGCTCGGGGAAGCGGTCCTTGAGCGCGCGCACGGCACGCGGCACCAGGCCCTCGGGGTTGGTGGCCTCGATGCCGTCCGGCGTCTTCAGCGACGGGTCGATCACCGGGAACAGCGCGATCACCGGGATGCCCAGCTTGACGCAGTCTTCGGCCACCGGCATCAGCAGGTCGACCGACACGCGCTCGACGCCCGGCATCGACCCCACCGCCTGGCGCTGGTTCTGGCCGTCGAGGATGAAGACGGGGTAGATCAGGTTGTCCGGCGACAGGCGATGCTCGCGCATCATGCGGCGGGAGAAATCATCGCGGCGCATGCGGCGCGGGCGGTATTCGGGGAAGGTGGACATGGCGGGCTTCTTGACTGTAGGGCTGGACAGGAAAGCGGGCCGGCAAGCACGGCGCGCGCGGCAAAGCGCGGTCCAAAGCCGCTGGCCGAAGAAAAACTAAACTTTTGAGCGTGCCCGCTATCATACTCGCGGACACTTTGCGTTGCGCCCTGCGTGGCGCGGTGTCTCCCGCTACTCCTCCCTGAGCGGGTACCCGCCCCAGCGGCGGGAAAGTTTGTCCCCGTTGCTTGCAGCGGGGCTTTTTTTTGCGTGCTGACCTGGTGATTACACTGCGGGATCGGCAGCAGGCGGCTCGCTCTTCTCCGCTGCGGACCGGGCTTCGGCCTTCTGCGCTTCCGGCAGGTTGAGCCAGCCGGCGATCACGCCCTGCGCCTCTTCGATGCCGCGGCGCTTCAGGCTGGAGAAGAGCTGTGCCGTCATCGGCACCGGTGTTTCCATCTGCTCGGCGTAGCCCTGCAGCATCTTGCGGGTCTCGCGCAGCGCCTTGGCGTTGTCGCTGTTGGTCAGCTTGTCGGCCTTGGTCAGCAGCACGTGGATGGGGCGCCCCGTCGGCAGGAACCACTCCACCATCTGGCAATCGAGATCCGTGAACGGACGGCGCGCGTCCATCATCAGGATCAGGCCGGACAGTTGCTGGCGCGTCTGCACATAGTCGCTCAGCAGTCCCTGCCAGTGGTACTTGGCCGAGCCCGAGACCTCGGCATAGCCGTAGCCGGGCAGGTCGACCAGGAAGGCGAGCGGGTCGGGCGCCTTGACCGGCGCCACCGAGAAATAGTTGATGTGCTGCGTGCGCCCGGGGGTGCGCGACGAGAACGCCAGCCGCTTCTGGTTGCACAGGATGTTGATGGCCGTGGACTTGCCGGCGTTGGAGCGGCCGGCGAACGCCACCTCCGGCACGGCCGTGGCGGGCAGGTCGCGCAGGTGGTTCACGGTGATGAAGAAGCGGGCCTGGTGAAGAAGGGACATGCGCTAGAGCGGTGGGGCGGGCCGCGGAGGCTGTGCGCATTGCGCATGCCGGGGCCGGGGTCTCGCCAGGGTGGGATGGCTGGCGGCCTGGGCCGCCCGCCGGGGTTGATCTGGCGCAGCCCGAAAGGGGCATGACAAGGCGCAAGGCATCAATCCGGCACATAACTTATTGTACAATACGCCGGTTTACGGTCTCCTGAACGGGTGACGCGTGGCATCCATGGCCGCGTGCCTCGACTGCCGTCGTCCGGGCGGGAAGCCTAGTGTGTCGTTCCATCGTGGGCAGGGCCTTTGCCCCGCATTGCGCGTTGCACCGGAGGGTGCGGCGGCGGGAGCGGGCTGGCGGGGTCTGCCGCCACGGCCAGCGCTTTGCGGATCGGTCAGCCGCGCGCGGGTGGCCACGATACCAGCCTTTGCACCGGCGCGTCCTCACCGCCGGCAAAGCGCCGGGGCGGCACGCATCACGGTATCCAAAACAATTCAGAGAAGGTGTGCGAATGAACCGCATTGCGAAGATTCTGGGTGTCCTGGCTTTGGCCGTTCCTGCCGCCGCCCTTTCCGGAATGGCATCTGCCGCAGAGCAGGCCGCCGCAAAGGCTGACCCGGCCAAGGGTGAAACGCTGTACACGCAAGGTGCCCCCGACCGCAATGTGCCCGCCTGCCTGAGCTGCCACGGCGCCGCCGGCAACAGCGCTGCCGCCGCCAACCCGAAGCTGGCCGCCCAGCATCCCGAGTACGTCCACAAGCAGCTGGCCGACTTCAAGTCCAAGGCACGCAACAACGCGATCATGGTGCCGATGGCATCGGTACTGACCGACGAGGAAATGCGCAACGTCGGCGCCTACCTGGCCAAGCAGTCGCTCAAGCCGGCCACCGCCAAGAACAAGGACACCATCGAAGCCGGCCAGAAGATCTACCGCGGCGGCATCGCAGCCAAGGGCGTGCCCGCCTGCGCCGCCTGCCACGGTCCTACTGCCGCCGGCATCCCCGCCCAGTACCCGCGCATCGGCGGCCAGTGGGCGGACTATACCGAGGCACAACTGGTGGCATTCCGCCAGGGCACCCGCAAGAACAACCCGGTCATGACAACCATCGCCGCCAAGATGTCGGATGCCGAGATCAAGGCGGTGGCGGATTACGTCGCCGGCGTTCGATAACGATTCCGCGACTCCGCTGGCGCCCGCCAGGCGCCGGCGCGTTGGTTTGGCGGTCCCCCGTTCCGGCGGGTGGCCGCGGCATGCAACCGAACGCGCCTGTCACAATCGAAAAGGGTGGCCTGCTTGCCAAAGCATGTCCGCCCTTTTTTCATTTCCAGCCGCACGTTGTTTTAGGTTTCCCTGCACATGTCGACCGCTTCCACTTCAGGGCTGCACCTGAAGACCTCTCACCGCGTGCTGCGCGACGCGGTCGAATTGTTGTCCTCGATGCGCTTCGCGATCGCGCTGCTGACGGTGATCTCCATCGCCAGCGTGATCGGCACCGTGCTCAAGCAGAACGAGCCGTATCCCAACTACGTCAACCAGTTCGGGCCGTTCTGGGCCGATGTGTTCCACACGCTGTCGCTGCAGAAGGTCTACGGTTCCTGGTGGTTCCTGCTGATCCTGGCCTTCCTGGTGGTGTCGACCAGCCTTTGCCTGATCCGCAATGCGCCCAGGATGGTGGCGGACATGCGCTCGTGGAAGGACCATGTGCGCGAGCGCAGCCTGCGCGCCTTCCATCACCGCGGCGAATTCGACGGCGCGCGCCCGCGCACCGAGGCGGTGAGCCGCCTGTCGGCGCTGCTGCGCAACCGCGGCTACCGCCTCAAGGCGGTCGAGCATGACGGCGCCACGCTGCTGGCGGCCAAGGCTGGCGCGGCCAACAAGGCCGGCTATATCCTGGCGCACACCGCCATCGTGGTGATCTGCATCGGCGGCCTGCTGGACGGCGACCTGCTGATCCGCGCGCAGATGTGGCTGGGCGGCAAGACCCCGATCAGCGGCAACGCGGTCATCAGCGAGATCCCGCCGCAGCACCGGCTGTCGGCGAGCAACCCGGGCTTTCGCGGCAACGCCTACGTGCCCGAGGGCTCGACCGT
The DNA here is from genome assembly GCF_058782785.1 of Cupriavidus sp. FW306-01-F10A. Taxonomy (NCBI): domain Bacteria; kingdom Pseudomonadati; phylum Pseudomonadota; class Betaproteobacteria; order Burkholderiales; family Burkholderiaceae; genus Cupriavidus; species Cupriavidus sp. FW306-01-F10A. The sequence goes on along the minus strand of NZ_JBYSYA010000028.1, from coordinate 27,451 downwards.
CTCCACCGCGATCCTGAACATTTCGGACGGCGCGCTGGTGCAGGACCTGCCGTTCGCGATCACACTCAAGAAGTTCAAGGTCGATTTCTACGAGACCGGCATGCCCAAGCTGTTTGCCTCGGATGTGATCGTGACCGACCGCGCGACCGGCAAGCAGACCGAGGCCACCATCAAGGTGAACGAGCCCCTGATCGTCGACGGCATCGCCATCTACCAGTCCAGCTTCGAGGACGGCGGCTCGCGCCTGAAATTCGTCGGCTACCCGATGCAGGGCAGCGGCCACGCCAGCTTCACCATCGATGGCGCGGTGGGCGGCAACAAGCCGCTGGCGGGCACCGGCACCAGCGCCGACAGCGATGGCCTGACGGTCGAGTTCAGCGACTTCCGGCTGATGAATATCGAGAACGTCACCGATGCCTCGGGCAAGCCCGACGCGCGTGGCGTGGCGCGCAAATCGTTCAACGAGACCCTGGAAAAGCACCTGGGCGCCGCCGCCAGCACCGACCGCGCCAAGACGCTGCGCAATGTCGGCCCGTCGGTGCAATACAAGCTGCGCGACCGCACCGGCCAGGCGCGCGAGTTCAACAACTACATGGTGCCGGTGCAGATGGACGGCCAGTCGGTGTTCCTGGCCGGCATGCGCGAATCGCCCAGCGAACAATTCCGCTATCTGCGCATCCCCGCCGACGACCAGGGCAGCGTGGCCGACTGGATGCGCCTGCGCGCCGCGCTGCAGGACCGCGCGCTGCGCGGCGAGGCCGCGCGCCGATTTGCGCTGGCCTCGATGCCGGGCGATGACAAGGTCGACCTGCGCCGCCAGCTGGCCGAAAGCTCGCTGCGTGCGCTCGACCTGTTCGCAGGCGCCACGCGGCCTACGCCGGATTCGCCCCCGGGCGGCTTCACCGCGATCGCCGCGTTCCTGGAGAAATCCGTGCCCCCGGCCGAGCAGCAGAAGGCCGCCGACGTGCTCCTGAAGATCCTGAACGGGTCGATGTGGGAGCTGTGGCAGCTGGCGCGCGCCCAGGACAAGCTGCCGGTGGTAGCCAACAGCGCCCAGAGCGGCACCTTCCTGCAGCAGGCCATCAACGCGCTGTCGGACAGTTTCTTCTACGGCGCGCCGGTGTTCCTGCAGCTCGACGACTTCAAGGAGATCAAGGCCAGCGTGTTCCAGCTGACCCGTGCGCCGGGCAAGAACATCGTGTATCTTGGCTGTCTGCTGCTGGTGCTGGGCGTGTTCGCGATGTTCTATATCCGTGAGCGCCGGGTCTGGATCTGGGTGAAAGACAAGCCCGCCGAGGGCGACACCGAGCCTGGCAGCCATGTGCTGATGGCGATGTCGACCCAGCGCCGCACGATGGATTTCGAAAAGGAATTCACGGCGCTGCGCGACGATATCGGCCGCGCCGCAGGGGGCCGCAGCGAGGCGCCCGAGCCCGCCGGCACCCCCCACTGAATTGAGCAGGTACGCTATGTCCTCAAATGTGAACCAGGCCGGTCCCGCCATGCGCGGCACCACGCGCGCCGACACCGGCGCTGACGAGGCCTATCTCGAACCTTCCTTCCTGCGCCGCCTGACCTGGGTGGACTGGCTCTTTGCGCTGGCGCTGGCAGTTGGCGCCGGCGTGGCGCTGTCGCAATACGGGCAGTGGATGGACGGCTACGACAAGGCCGTGCTGATCGGCGCCGTGCCTGCGTTCGCACTGCTCGGCTGGCACTGGAAGGCGGTGCGCCCGCTGATGCTGGCGCTCACCGCGCTGTCGCTGTTCGCGATCCAGCTCTACCAGGGGCAGCTGGCGCGCGCGGACCAGGCCTTCTTCCTGAAGTATTTCCTGTCAAGCCAGTCGGCCATCCTGTGGATGAGCGCGCTGGTGTTCCTGTCCACGCTGTTCTACTGGCTCGGGCTGGCGGCGCGCTCGAACACGGGCTACAGCATCGGCAGCAAGCTGTGCTGGGGCGCGGTGGTGCTGGGCTTCACCGGCCTGCTGGTGCGCTGGTACGAGTCCTACCTGATCGGCACGGACATCGGCCACATCCCCATTTCCAACCTGTATGAAGTGTTCGTGCTGTTCACGCTGATCACTTCGCTGTTCTACCTCTACTACGAAGGCCGCTACGCCACGCGCGCGCTGGGCCCGTTCGTGATGCTGGTGGTGTCGGCCGCGGTGGGCTTCCTGCTGTGGTACACGGTCAGCCGCAATGCGCAGGAGATCCAGCCGCTGGTGCCGGCGCTGCAAAGCTGGTGGATGAAGATCCACGTGCCGGCCAACTTTATCGGCTACGGCACCTTTGCGCTGGCGGCGATGGTCTCGGTGGCCTACCTGCTCAAGCAGCGCGGCATCCTGGCTGAACGCCTGCCATCGCTGGAGCTGCTCGATGATGTGATGTACAAGGCCATCGCAGTCGGCTTTGCCTTCTTCACCATCGCCACCATCCTGGGCGCGCTGTGGGCGGCCGAGGCCTGGGGCGGCTACTGGAGCTGGGACCCGAAGGAAACCTGGGCGCTGATCGTCTGGCTGAACTACGCGGCGTGGCTGCACATGCGGCTGATGAAGGGCCTGCGCGGCACGGTGGCGGCCTGGTGGGCGCTGGTCGGCCTGCTGGTGACGACCTTTGCGTTCCTGGGCGTCAACATGTTCCTGTCGGGCCTCCACAGCTACGGCGAACTGTGACGCGGCGCCATGCTGCAATGCAAAACCTGCCTCCGGGCAGGTTTTTTTTCGTCTTTTTTCAATTTTTCTGGATGCCCATGGAATAAAGGCGTCACATCCGGTGTTTACTTGAGGAGCGGTGCCGGCTGGCGGTACCGGTTTGTATGGAGAACAAGATCATGGCACGTGTGCGTCTTACCACTGCAGCATCCCTCGTTCGTCCCGCCGCGCTCGCGCTCGGCTGTGCGGCTGTCCTGCTCGCCGGTTGTTCCGGCATGGGCCTGGGCGGTGGCGGCGGCGCCGGCAACTTGCCGCCCACGGTGAAGGTGACCAGTGGCGTGCTGACCGATCCGCAGGGCCTGACGCTGTACACCTTCGACCGCGACACCGCCGGCAGCGGCAAGAGCGCCTGCAATGGCCCGTGCGCCACCAACTGGCCGCCGCTGATGGCCGCGCCTGGCAGCAATGCGTCGGGCCAGTACACCATCATCACGCGCGATGACGGCGGCAAGCAGTGGGCGTACCGCGGCATGCCGCTGTACCGCTTTGCCAAGGACGCCAAGCCGGGCGACCGCACCGGCGACAACCTCAACAACGTCTGGCACGTGGCCAAGCCCTGACGCTTCGGCAGCCACCGCAGCCACGGCATGGAAGGGTTTGACGGCCAGCTCGTCGCGCTGGCGCCGCGGCTGCGGCGCCATGCGCGCGGCCTCACCGGCGACGCGGCGCTGGCCGACGACCTGGTGCAGGACACGCTCGAGCGCGCGCTGCGCTACCGCTGGCGCTTCCGCCTGCGCCCCGGCGCCTGGTGGGGCGACGGCGCCGATGGCCTGCTGCCGTGGCTGCTGACCCTGATGCACCGCCTGCGCCTGAATACCGTGCGCAGGAAGGAACTGGTGGTCACCACCGAGACGCTGCCCGAGGTCAGCGCCCCCGCTGACGACCCCGGCCTGCGCCGCGACCTGGTGCAGGCGCTGGCGCAACTGCCGGAGGCGCAGCGCGCGGTGCTGCTGCTGGTCAGCCTGGAACAACTGACGTACGCCGAGGCCGCGCGCGTGCTCGATATTCCGCAGGGCACGGTGATGTCGCGCCTGGCGCGGGCGCGCGAGCAGATGCGGCGGCTGCTCGACGGCGCCGGCCCGGCCCGGCCTGCCGCCGCCAGCCCCCTGCAGCGGGTGAAATGATGTCCGCCATCCACGAAGCCGATCTACATGCCTACGCCGATGGCCAGCTTTCCGGCGCGCGGCGCGCCGCCGTGGAGGCGTACCTGGCGCAGCACCCGGAGGCGGCGGCACAGGTCGCAGTCTGGCGCCGGCAGGCCGATGCCCTGCACGGGGCGCTGGATCCCGTACTGAACGAACCCGTACCGCTCGCGGCCTTGCCGCCGGGGCTGCACGGAGATCGCAAGCGCAATGCCGCGCGAACCAAGCCGCGCTGGGCCATGGCGCTGGCGGCCACCTGCGCGTCGGTGGCGCTGCTGGCGGTGGGCGGCGCTCTCGGCTGGCTGGCGCATGACCGCCTTGGCAGCAGCACGCTGGTGCTGGCGCCCGGTGAGCGCTTTGCGCGCGAGGCGCTGGCGACGCACGCGGTCTACGCTCCGGAAATGCGCCACCCGGTTGAAGTCGCGGCGACGGAAGAGGCCCACCTGATCGCATGGCTGTCCAAGCGCCTGGGCACGGCGCTGCAGGTGCCGGACCTGCGCGCGCAGGGCTTCCACTTGATCGGCGGCCGCCTGGGCGTGGCCGAAGGCGGCCCGTCGGCCATCCTGATGTATGAAGCGGACGACGGTACGCGCCTGTCGCTGCAGCTGCGGCGCATGGCACAGGGCACGCCCGATACGGGCTTCCGCGTCGAGCGCATGCCAGGCGCAGGCTCCAGGCGGCCAGCCGCCGGCCGCGACCCGATGATGGCCTTCTACTGGATCGACCGCGACCTGGGCTTTGCGCTGGCGGGCCCGCTGGAACGGGCGCGGCTGCTCACGGTGGCGCAGGTGGTGTACCAGCAGTACCAGGGCGGATAGCCGCGCGCGAGGTGCCGGCGGCACATTGCGTGTGCCTGGCACCTCATGATCCGCGGCATTCCGACGCAGGCACAAAAAACTGTCAGGACTGGCCCGCACTCTCCGACCAAGGCCAGAGTCCAATCCTGCAAGCGTGTGGGCGCGACCGGCGCCGGCACGGCCAGGCAACGAGGAAAACCATGATGATCCCTACCCCCAAATGGTTGCGCGGCGGCGATATCGCCGCCGGCGAGATCACGCCCCGTCACGTCTTCGAAGCGCGCCGCCGCGTGCTGGCGCTGGCCGCAGCCGGCGCCGCCGGCAGCACGCTGGCGCCGTGGTTCGCGCGCCAGGCCCTGGCGCAGGGGCAGCACGGCCAGAAGCTGGCCGCCACGCCCAACAACGCCTATGTCATCACCGACAAGCGCACGCCCTTCGAGGACGTCACCACCTACAACAACTTCTACGAATTCGGCACCGACAAGTCCGACCCGGCGCGCAACGCCGGCACGCTGCGCCCGCGCCCATGGCAGGTGTCGGTGGAGGGGCTGGTGAAGAAGCCCAAGGTCTATGACCTGGACGAGCTGATGAAGCTGGCGGCAATGGAAGAGCGCGTCTACCGCCTGCGCTGCGTGGAGGGTTGGTCGATGGTGATCCCGTGGATCGGCTACCCGCTGGCCGAGCTGATCCGGCGCGTCGAGCCGCAGCCTGGTGCCAGGTACATCCAGTTCATCACGCTGGCCGACAAGAAGCAGATGCCCGGCGTCAGCAGCGGCGTGCTCGACTGGCCGTACAGCGAGGGCCTGCGCATGGACGAGGCCATGCACCCGCTCGCGCTGCTGACTTTCGGCCTGTACGGCGAGGTCCTGCCCAACCAGAACGGCGCGCCGGTGCGCATGGTGGTGCCGTGGAAGTACGGCTTCAAGAGCGCCAAGTCGATCGTGAAGATCCGCTTTGTCGACAAGCAGCCGCCCACCAGCTGGAACCTGGCCGCGCCGCAGGAATACGGCTTCTATTCGAACGTGAACCCGGACGTGGACCATCCGCGCTGGAGCCAGGCTACCGAGCGCCGCATCGGCGAGGAGCGCGGCAGCGGCTTTGGCGCGTTGTTCGCACCCAAGCGCAAGACCCTGCCGTTCAATGGCTACGGCCAGCAGGTGGCGTCGCTGTACCAGGGCATGGACCTGAAGAAGTTTTTCTGATGCAAGGCGAGCGCATGGCTACCTCTTCCACCAGCGCCGCCGCCGTGGCGGCGCGCAAGCCGGCCGGCCTGGCCACGCTGTCGCCGCAGCGCGTGCGCGCGCTCAAGCTTGCGGTCTGGCTGCTGGCGCTGCTGCCGTTCGTACGGCTGCTGTACCTGGGGGCCACGGAGCAGTTCGGCGCCAATCCGCTTGAATTCGTGACGCGCTCCACCGGCACCTGGACGCTGGTGATGCTGTGCCTGACGCTGACCATCACCCCGCTACGCCGCCTCACCGGCTGGAACTGGCTGATCAAGCTGCGGCGCATGCTGGGCCTGTTCGCGTTCTTCTACGGCCTGCAGCACTTCCTGCTGTGGATCGGCGTGGACCGCGGATTTGACCTCGCCTACATGATCAAGGACGTGTACAAGCGGCCCTTCATCACGGTCGGGTTCACCGCCTTCATGCTGATGGTCCCGCTGGCGCTGACCTCGACCAACGGTATGGTGCGCTGGCTGGGCGGCAAGCGCTGGCAGGCGCTGCACAAGCTGGTCTATGCGATCGCGGTGCTGGCCATCCTGCACTACTGGTGGCACAAGGCGGGCAAGAACGACTTTGGCGAAGTGTCGATCTACGCGGCGGTGGTGTTCATGCTGCTGGGGATGCGGCTGTGGTGGCGGCTGCGCAAGCCCGCCGAGGGGGTGCGCCAGCCCGCCACGTAGGCGGGCCGGGCTTTGGGATTTAATCCTGCAGCAGGCGTTCGTCGCGGAACAAGTCCTCGACCAGTTCGCGCTCGCGCACCAGGTGCACCCTGGCGCCATCGACCATCACTTCGGCGGCGCGCGGGCGGGTGTTGTAGTTGGAGCTCATGGTGAAGCCGTAGGCGCCGGCCGACATCACTGCCAGCAGGTCGCCCGGCTGCACTGCCAGCGCGCGGTCGCGGCCGAGCCAGTCACCGGATTCGCACACCGGGCCGACGATGTCGTAGGTCACCGCTTGCGCGTCGCGCAGCACCACCGGCTCGATGCGGTGGTAGGCCTCGTACATGGCCGGGCGAGCCAGGTCGTTCATGGCGGCATCGACGATGCAGAAGTTCTTGGCCGCGCCGGGCTTGAGGAACTCCACCTGCGTCAGCAGCACGCCGGCGTTGCCCACCAGCGAGCGGCCCGGCTCGAACAGCACCTCGCGGTGGCCGTGGCCGCGCGCGGCCACGCGTTCCAGCAGCGTGGTGGCAAAGCCGGTGATGTCCGGCGGGGTTTCGTCGGTGTAGGTGATGCCCAGGCCGCCGCCCACGTCGATATGCTCCAGGCGGATGCCGTCGCGCTCGAGCGCCTCGACCACGTCCAGCACCTTGTCCAGCGCTTCCAGATAGGGCTCGACCTCGGTGATCTGCGATCCGATATGGCAGTCGATGCCGGTCACTTCCAGGTGCGGCAGCGCGGCCGCGGCGCGGTAGGTCGGCAGCACGTCCTCGAAGGCGATGCCGAACTTGTTGCCCTTCAGGCCGGTGGAGATATACGGGTGCGTCTTGGCGTCGACGTCCGGGTTGATGCGCAGCGACACGCGCGCACGCTTGCCCACGCGGCCGGCCACTTCGTTGAGGCGGTCCAGCTCGGGGATCGACTCGACATTGAAGCAACGCACGTCATGTGCCAGCGCCAGTTCCATTTCCGCCGCGCTCTTGCCCACGCCCGAGAACACCACCTTGCGCGGGTCGCCGCCGGCGGCCAGCACGCGCTTGAGTTCGCCGCCCGAGACGATGTCGAAGCCGGCACCGAGCTTGGCAAGCACCTGCAGCACCGCCAGGTTGGAGTTTGCCTTCATGGCGTACTGGACCTGCGCCTTGCGGCCCTGGCAGGCGGCGGCGTAGGCCTGGTAGGCAGCGGTCAGCGCCGCGCGCGAGTACACATAGGTCGGCGTGCCGAATTCAGCAGCGATGCGCGCCAGCGGCACCTGCTCGACGGCAAGCGCGCCGTCCTGGCGATGGAAAAATGCGGTCATGGTTATCGGGTGGTGGAGGCGGCAGGGGACGAGGCCGGCTGCGCGGCGGGGGCAGGGGTGGCGGGCGGGGCCGGCATGGCATCGGCGCGGCCCAGGCCCGGATCCGTCACGGTCGGCGGGGTCGGCTCGGGCGGCACTTTGGGCATGGTCAGCGGCCCGCGGATGCCGCATCCGCCCAGTAGGGGCATCGCAAGGGCGGCGGCAAACGCCGATACAATCGCAACACGACGCAGCATCGGGTCGTCCTTTAGGCTGTTGGCAAGGCGTTGGATGGCCCGCGCGCAACGGCCGGGCATCCGAAGGATTCTTAACAAAAAAGCCGTTCGCGCCACGTACGCCCGGTCCGGGCAGCGGCGGCAACGGCGGTCTCGGAGTTTAGCATGCCCCCCTTGAGCGAAAGCGAGTTCCTGGCCCTGGCCACGCAGGAGCTGGACCGCATCGAAGCCACGGTCGAGGCGGCCGCCGACGCGGCCGACGCCGATATTGAGATCAGCCGCACCGGCAACGTGATGGAGCTGGAGTTCGAGAACGGCACCAAGATCATCATCAACAGCCAGGCGCCGATGCAGGAACTGTGGGTGGCCGCGCGCGCCGGCGGCTTCCACTTCCGCCGCGACGGCGAGCGCTGGATCGACACCCGCAACGGCGGCGAGCTGTACGCGGCGCTGTCGGGCTACGTCAGCGAGCAGGCCGGCGCGGCCCTCACGCTGGGCTGACGCAAAGCCTGCCTCGCGGCAAAAGAAAAGCCGGCCTCGTGGGCCGGCTTTCCGCTGTCTGGCGGCCGTGATCAGGCGCCGCCGAACATCTCCAGGATCTTCTTCTTCTCGGTCTCGGTGTCGGCCGGCGCGTTGGTCGACTCCTCCGGCTTGCCCGGCCACGGATCGCCCAGGCCCACCGAAGCCACCCCGGCGCCGCCGGCATTCTCTTCGAAGGTCCAGTCGCCGCCCACCATCAGCACGCCTTCCGGCGCAGGGCGCTCCGGCGACTCCGGCACGCCCTTGAGCGCCTTGCTCATGTAGCCCACCCAGATCGGCAGCGCCAGGCCGCCACCGGTTTCGCGCACGCCCAGGCTCTTGGGCTGGTCGTATCCCATCCAGGCGATTGCCACCAGGTTGGGCGTGTAGCCGGCAAACCAGGCATCGACCGCGTCGTTGGTGGTGCCGGTCTTGCCCGCCAGGTCGTTGCGGCCCAGGCGCTGCTTGGCACTGTTGGCGGTGCCTATGCGCACCACGTCGCGCAGCATGGTGTCGGCGAGAAAGGCGGTGCGTGCGTCAAGCACGCGCACGGCGTCGGTGCCGGCGCGCTGCGGCTGGGTTTCGGAGATCACGTTGCCGCGCGCGTCCACCACCTTCTGGATCAGGTACGGGTTGATGCGGTAGCCGCCGTTGGCGAACACCGAGTACGCGCCCGCCATCTGCAGCGGCGTCACGGCGCCCGAGCCCAGCGCCATCGGCAGGTAGGCCGGGTGCTTGTCGGCCTCGAAGCCGAAGCGCGTGATGTAGTCCTGCGCGTACTGCGTGCCGATCGCGCGCAGGATCCGCACCGAGACCAGGTTCTTGGACTTGGCCAGCGCGCGGCGCATGGTCATCGGGCCCTCGAAGCGGCCGTCATAGTTCTTCGGTTCCCACACCTGGCCGCCGGTATCGGGGCCGATCGTCAGCGGTGCGTCGTTGATCACCGTGGCCGGCGAGAAGCCCTTTTCCAGCGCGGCCGAGTAGATGAACGGCTTGAAGCTGGAACCCGGCTGGCGCCAGGCCTGGGTCACGTGGTTGAACTTGTTGCGGTTGAAGTCGAAGCCGCCCACCATCGAACGGATCTCGCCGTCCTGCGGGTTGATCGACACGAACGCCGCGGCCACTTCCGGCAGCTGGGTCACCGACCAGTTGCCTTTCTCGTCCTGGGTCACGCGGATGACCGCGCCGGGGCGCATCTTCATCTTGGGTTGCGCGTTGGACGACAGCGACGGCGCGATAAAGCGCAGCGCCGAGCCCTCGATGGTTGCCACTTCGCCGGACAGCAGCGTCGCCTTCACCTGCTTGGCCGACACGCTGGTGACCACGGCCGAGCGCAGGTCGCCGCTGCCGGGGTGCTCGACCAGCGCATCGTCGATGGCCTGCTCGCGCTCGGCCGGGTCGGAAGGCAGGTCGATAAAGGCCTCGGGGCCGCGGTAGCCGTGCTTGCGCTCGTAGTTCATGATGCCGGTGCGCACCGACTCATAGGCGGCGTCCTGGTCCGGCTTGGTCAGCGTGGTGTAGACCGTCAGGCCGCGCGTGTAGGTTTCTTCGCGGTACTGCGCGTACATCAGCTGGCGCACGATCTCGGCGACGTATTCGGCGTGGGTCGAGAACTCGTTGCCCTCGGTGCGCACCTTCAGCTCGGCATGCACGGCCTGCTCGTACTGGTCGGGCGTGATATAGCCCAGGTCGCGCATGCGCTGCAGGATGTACTCCTGGCGCACCTTGGCGCGGCGCGGGTTGACCACCGGGTTGTACGCCGACGGCGCCTTGGGCAGGCCGGCCAGCATGGCGGCCTCGGCCGGCGTCACTTCGCGCACCGACTTGCCGAAGTACACGCGCGCGGCGCTGTCGAAGCCGTAGGCGCGCTGCCCCAGGTAGATCTGGTTCATGTACAGCTCGAGGATCTGGTCCTTGTTCAGGTTGGCCTCGATCTTGTACGCCAGCAGCATCTCGTAGATCTTGCGCGTGTAGGTCTTCTCGCTGGACAGGAAGAAGTTGCGCGCCACCTGCATGGTGATGGTGGAGGCGCCCTGCGACAGCCCGCCGCGCAGGTTGGCCAGCCCGGCGCGCAGCACGCCGACGAAGTCGACGCCGCCGTGCTCGTAGAAGCGGTCGTCCTCGATCGCCAGGACCGCTTTTTTCATCACGTCCGGAATCTCGGCGATGGGCACGAAGTTGCGCCGCTCTTCGCCGAATTCGCCGATCAGCACATTGTCCGCGGTGTAGATGCGAAGCGGGATCTTGGGCCGGTAGTCGGTGATGGTGTCCAGCGAAGGCAGGTTGGGCGCGGCCACCAGCAGCGCGTAGCCGAGCAGCAGCGCAATCACGACGGCACCGGCGACAACCAGTCCGACCGCCCAGAACATGAGCCGCGTCCAGATCGGACGGCGGGCAGGGTGGGACGGCTTGTGTTGTGCGGTGGCCATAAGGGAAATACCTAGTCAGGGGTGCCCGGGATTATATCTTCCGGCATCGGCCCGCCCGGGCGTACAGTGGTGCGGGCGCCGCTATCGCGCTGTTACAAGATGTAATGTGGCGAATGCGTGCATGCACGGCGATGTTGTGTGCAGCTAGAGGGGTACGGGCAGGCGCACAAGCGGGCACGGAAGGGAACCCGACGACCGTGGGGTTTTGGCAACGGATTGGTGAGGGGCTTCTCAAAAAGAACTCGGCGCCAGTTCGGCACATTGCCACCGATGCTGGATTTTGTGAGAATCGACCAACATAAAAGAGCAAAGGTTTCATTCAAGAAACAAGGCTCGCCCGATTAGAGCGTTCAAGCCAGGGGCGAGTTCAAAAGTCAGGGGGTCACCTTGCGTCGGGGCATTTTGTCGGGGCTTCTACGCCGGACTACGGTCGGCGTGGATATCGGGTCGTCCAGTGTCAAGGTAGTCGAGCTGTCCGTAGGGGGCAGCAGGCAAGACTATCGGCTGGAAAAATGCGCCAGCGAACTGCTGGACCGCAACGCCGTTGCCGATGGCAACGTCATCAATATCGAGGCCGTCGGGATCGCGCTCAAACGCGCGCTGGGCAAGGCCGGCATCCGTTCGAAGGACGTGGTGCTGGGCGTGCCGTCCATGCTGACGGAGTCACAGACGGTCAGCCTGCCGGACAACCTGTCCGAAGACGAGCTGTATTCCCAGGTCGAGTCCGAGGCGCACCGGCTTTATCCGCCGTCGCAGGCGGTCAACTTCGACTTCGCCGTGATCGGCCCCAGCGAGACCGAGGGCGGCATCGGCGTGCGCGTCACGGCGGCCAACAGCGACCGCGTGCAGGAGCGCGTGACCGCGGCCGAGATGGCCGGGCTCAAGCCCCAGGTCATGGATGTCGAGGAATACGCGGTGCAGCGCTCGATCGTGCAGATGCTGGGCGTGCCGCACGAGATGCCCGAGGCCGATGCGCGCGCGCTGCCGGTGGTGGCGGTGATCCACCTGGGCGGCAGCCGTTCCAAGGCGATCTTCTACCAGGGCTGGAAGGAACTCTACGAGCAGCCGCTGAACAGCTACGGCGACCAGCTCACGCAGAGTGCGGCGCGCATGTTCACCCTCGACGCGCTCAAGGCCGAGATCAAGAAGCGCAAGAACACGCTGCCTGAAGCCTGGCGCGCGCAGTTGCTCAAGCCGTCGCTGGATGCACTGGCGATGGAAGTGCAGTCCGCGGTCGGCAACTTCATCGCCAGTTCCAGCCTGGGCCGGGTCGACGAGATCCTGCTCTCGGGCGGACATGCGTCGCTGCTCGGCGTGCAATCGGCAATCCAGCACCAGACCAAGATCACCACCACGCTGGCGAACCCGTTCGCCAACATGGCGACCAACGCCAAGGTCAACGAGCGCTACCTGCAGCGCGACTTGCCGGCGTACATCGTCAGTGCCGGCCTGGCCCTGCGCGGCCTGCAATAACGCACCGGAGGCATCAGATGTCTACGAACACACTGCCTTCGGTCAACCTGCTGCCTTACCACGAAGCCCGCAAGGCAGCACGCCGCAAGAAGGTCTATACGATGCTGGCCGGTGCCGCGGTGGCTGGCGCTGCCGTGGTGCTGCTGGGCGGCTTCTATATCGACGGGCGCATCGCTTCGGTGGTCGCGCTCAACCAGGTATTGAGCACTGAGAACGCCAGGCTGGACGGGCAGATCCGCGAGGTCAACAGCCTGAAGAAGGACATCGACGCGCTGCTGCAGCGCCAGAAGGCGGTTGAAAGCCTGCAGACCGAGCGCAACCGCCCGGTGCAGCTGCTTGAGGAACTGGTGCGGCAGGTGCCGGAGGGCGTCTACCTGACCAGCCTGAAGCAGACCGGCGAGGCCTTCACCATCGCGGGCGTGGCGCAGTCCAACGAGCGCATTTCCGAGCTGCTGCGCAACCTGGGCGGGGTGGCCTGGCTGGACAAGGCCGAGCTGGTCGAATCCAAGGCTGTCACCATGACCAACAACCTGCGCGAGCAGCGCCGGTTGTTCGACTTCTCGATGCGTTTCGCGTACCGCGCGCCGGAAGCGGCGGCCGACGGCAAGAAGGCCGTGCCGGGCGCGTCCGCACCCGCAGCCGCCCCAGTTCCCGCACCCGCAGCCGGAAAGGCCTGACCATGGCGCTCAATACTGAAATCAACCTGGCCGACCTGACCGGCCAGTTCCGCGGGCTCAACCTGAACGAACCGGAGACGTGGCCGGCCGCGCCGCGCGTGCTGTTCGCGGTGCTGGCCGCGGCCGTGGTGCTGCTGCTGGGCTGGCAGTTCTACTGGAGCGCCAAGTTCGACGAACTCGACCGCCAGCGCCAGGAGCAGGAAAGCCTGAAGCAGGCGTACCAGTCCAAGGTGGCGCAGGTGGCCAACCTGGACGCACTGCGCGAGCAGAAGAAGCAGGTGGAGCAGCGCGTGGCGCTGCTGGAGCGGCAGCTGCCCAACAAGGCCGAGATGGATGCACTGCTGGCCGACGTCAACCACGCCGGTGTCGCACGCGGGCTGCAGTTCGAGCTGTTCAAGCCGCAGGGGGCGGTGATCAAGCCCTACTTCGCCGAGATCCCGGTGAACCTGCGCGTGACCGGGCGCTACCACGAGGTGGCGCAGTTCAATGCCGACGTTGCGGCCCTGTCGCGGATCGTGTCGATGCAGAACCTGCAGCTGGCCAATACCAAGGAAGGCGGGATGTCGATGGAGGCGGTGGCGATGGCCTACCGCGCGCTCGACCCGGACGAGCAGGCCGCGCAGCGCAAGGCCGCGGCAGCCGCTGCGGCAGCCAAGGCAGGAGGTGCCAAATGAGGCGCACCGCCCGTACCCGCAGCCTCGCGTGGATCACGGCGCCACGCACGTTCGCGGCGGCGGCGCTGGCCGTCGGCCTGCTCGGCGCCTGCGGCGCCAGCGATGAAGACGCCTTGCGCCAGTGGATGGATGCCACACGCAGCGCGCGCGCCAAGCCGCCCGAGCCGCTGCCCGACGCCCGGCCCTATGTGCCGCGCGAGTACGCCGCAGCCAAGGCGCCCGAGCCCTTCGCGCAGGCCAAGATCGGCGAGCTGAACAAGACGCTGGCGGATTCGCCCGAAGCCGGGCGGCGCCGCGAGCCGCTGGAGGACTACCCGCTCGAGAACTTCAAGATGCTCGGGATGATGAAGAAGCACGGGGAGACCTTCGGCATCGTGCGGGTTGATAACAAGATCCACCATATCAAGGTGGGTCAGTATCTCGGCCAGAGCTATGGCCGGGTGGTCCGCATCACCGATCAGGAGATCGTGCTGCGCGAATTGGTCCGGGAGGGGGTATCAGAGTGGAAAGAGAAAATGACCAGCCTGAAGCTGGAGGTGGCGGCATGACCCTCGCGCGCTGGTACCGTGCGCTCGCGGGCGCCGCAAGAATGGCAATGGCGCTGTTGCTGGTGATTGCCGCGCCGGCCGCGCTGGCACAAAGCAACCGCATCAAGTCGGTTGACGTCAGCATGGTCGGGGAGCAGACCGTGTTCACGATCGAGCTCGAACGGCCGCTGGCGCAGAAGCCGGCGGACTTCACCACGCAGAACCCGGCACGGCTCGCGATCGATTTCTTCGATACCGGCTTTGCCAACCGGCGCGCGCAGTACGACTACGGCGGCAAGCTGGTCAAGTCAGCCAACGTGGTGCAGATCGGCGACCGTACCCGCGTGATCCTCGACCTCACGCGCAACGCCACCTATCGCACCGACCAGCGCGGCAACTATTTCGTGGTGGCGCTGGATAATGTGGCGCCGGCGGTCAAGAACGCTGCGCCCACGTTTGCGCCGGCTGCGACGGCGACGTCCACAGCCGCGGCGGCGCGGCCGTCGGTGCGCAATGTCGACTTCCGCCGCGGTGCCGATGGCGCCGGGCGCGTGGTGGTGGACCTGTCCTCGCGCGATTCGGGCATCAACATCGCGCAGCAGGGCAAGAATATCGTGGTCGATTTCCTCGGCACCACGCTGCCTGACAACCTGCGGCGGCGTTTCGACGTCAGCGACTTCGGCACGCCGGTGCAGGGCATGCAGGCCTCGGACACCAACGGCAACGCGCGCCTGACGATCGAGCCGCGCGGCAACTGGGAATACAGCTCGTACCAGACCGATACCCAGTTCGTGGTCGAGGTGCGCCCGGTCAAGGAAGACCCGACCAAGCTGATCAGTGGCCCAGGCTACCGCGGCGAGCGCCTGTCGCTGAACTTCCAGAACATCGACATCCGCTCGCTGCTGCAGGTGTTTGCCGATTTCACCAACCTGAACATCATCACCAGCGAAAGCGTGCAGGGCAACCTGACCCTGCGCCTGAAGGATGTGCCGTGGGACCAGGCGCTGCAGATCGTGATGGATGCCAAGGGCCTGGCCTCGCGCCGCAACGGCAATGTGCTGTGGGTGGCGCCCAAGGCGGAGCTGCAGACCAAGGAGAAGCTGGAACTGGAGTCGCAGCAGCAGATCAATGACCTGGAGCCGATCCGCAGCCAGGTGTTCCAGCTCAATTACCAGCGTGCCGAAGACGTGCGCAAGATGCTGCTGGGCATGGGGGCGGGCGGCGGTGCCGTGGCCGCCGTCAGTACCGCCGGGGCGGCGGGCGCCAGCACGCGCATGCTGTCCAGGCGCGGTTCGTTGACGGCCGATGCGCGCACCAACCAGCTCTTCGTCTCGGATATCGCCAGCAAGCTGGAAGAGGTGCAGAACTTCATCGGCAAGATCGACATCCCGGTGCGCCAGGTGATCATCGAGGCGCGCATCGTCGAGGCCACCGACTCCTTCAGCCGCAACCTGGGTGTGAAGCTGGGCTTTGCCGGGCAGTACAACAATGCCCGCGTCGGCAACACGTACAACAACGTGCTGCCCGGGGCCACCTCCGACAACGGCCCGTTCCTGAGCCTGCCCGCCGGTGCCATCAACGGCACCAACCCGGCCAATGTCGCGGTCAGCCTGTTCAACAGCGCCGCCACCAAATTCCTGGCACTGGAGTTGTCGGCGCTGGAAGCGGATGGCAAGGGCAAGATCATCTCCAGCCCGCGCGTGGTCACGGCCAACAACATCAAGGCGCTGATCGAGCAGGGTACCGAGCTGCCGTACCAGGCGGCGACCTCCAGCGGTGCGACCTCGGTGCAGTTCCGCAAGGCCAACCTGAAGCTGGAAGTGACGCCCCAGATCACGCCCGAAGGCAATGTGCTGCTCGATGTGGATGTGAACAAGGACAGCGTCGGCATCCAGACCACTTCCGGCTTTGCCATCGACACCAAGCACGTGCAGACCCAGGTGCTGGTGGAGAACGGCGGCACGGTGGTGATCGGCGGCATCTACACCCAGACCGAGTCCAACGAAACCGACAAGGTGCCGCTGCTGGGTGATATCCCGGTGCTGGGCTACCTGTTCAAGAACAACGCCAAGGTGCGCAACCGCACCGAGCTGCTGGTGTTCCTGACCCCGCGCATACTGAACGAGAGCGTGTCGCTCCGGTAGGGACATGGCGTCCGGAGGACGCCGGATACAGTAGACTGGCAGGCCGCATCGAGGGATGCGGCCTTTTTTTTGCGCGCCGCGGGGGGCGGAGACGGCCCCGGGACGGGCCAGCCATGTGGGCCATGCCGCATTCGCCACTTGCCGGCCGCGCCACAACATAAGAAGATGATGCAGTTCCCAACCGGGGAGGACGGCCCGCATGCCGCGCTCCCGAACGACAGTCCAGTGACAGCCTCAGCGACAGGCCCGGCGGCACAGCGCCAGGCCCAGGATCGGCGCGATGCCGATCGATCTGACTCCGAGCGACCGGAATCCGATCGACCCAACCTCTTTTTCGTCGGCCTGATGGGCGCCGGCAAGACCACCGTGGGCCGCACGGTGGCGCGGCGCCTGCACTATCCGTTCTTCGATTCCGACCATGAACTGGAGGCGCACTGCGGCGTGCGCATCCCGGTGATCTTCGAGGTCGAGGGCGAAGCCGGCTTCCGCGACCGCGAGGCCGCGATGATCCGCGAGCTGGCCGCGCGCCAGGGCATTGTGCTGGCCACCGGCGGTGGCGCCGTGCTGCGCGCCGAGAACCGCGAGGTGCTGAAGGCCCGCGGCACGGTCGTGTACCTGCGCGCCAGCCCTCACGACCTGTGGCTGCGCACCCGCCACGACCGCAACCGGCCGCTGCTGCAGACCGAGGACCCCAAGGGCAAGCTCGAGGCGCTCTATGCCGAGCGCGACCCGCTCTACCGCGAGGTTGCCGACTTCATCATCGAAACCGGCAAGCCTTCGGTGGCGCAGCTTGCTAATATGGTGTTGATGCAACTTGAAATGGCCGGTTTCCCGATCGATCCCCCGCAGCCGGCCTCCGCGCCGCCGGAAGCGTCGGAGCCGCCGGCGCAGGACCCCAATCCATGATTACGCTTGAAGTCGACCTGGGCGAGCGCAGCTACCCCATCCATATCGGTACCGGCCTGCTGGACAACGCCGAACTGCTGCGCCCGCATGTACGCGGCCAGCACGCCGTCATCGTCACCAACGAAACCGTCGGCCCGCTCTACGCGGCGCGGGTGGAGGCGGCCCTGGCCGCGCTCGGCAAGACCGTGCGCACCGTCACGCTGCCCGACGGCGAAGCCTTCAAGCACTGGGAAACGCTGAACCGGATCTTCGACGCGCTGCTGCAGGCCGGCGCCGACCGCAAGACCACGCTGGTCGCGCTGGGCGGCGGCGTGGTGGGCGACATGACCGGGTTTGCCGCGGCCTGCTACATGCGCGGCGTGCCCTTCATCCAGATGCCGACCACGCTGCTGGCGCAGGTGGATTCGTCGGTGGGCGGCAAGACCGGCATCAACCACCCGCTCGGCAAGAACATGATCGGCGCGTTCCACCAGCCCAACGCGGTGATTGCCGACATCGACACGCTGCGCACGCTGCCCGCGCGCGAACTGGCCGCCGGCATGGCCGAGGTCATCAAGCACGGCGCCATCGCCGATGCCGAGTACTTCGGCTGGATCGAGCGCAATATCAAGCCGCTGAATGCCTGCGACCCGGACCTGATGGCGCTCGCCGTGCAGCGCTCCTGCGAGATCAAGGCCGGCGTGGTGGCCCAGGACGAGCGCGAGGGCGGCCTGCGCGCCATCCTCAATTTCGGCCACACCTTCGGCCATGCGATCGAGGCCGGCATGGGCTACGGCGCCTGGCTGCACGGCGAGGCCGTCGGCTGCGGCATGGTGATGGCCGCCGACCTGTCGCACCGGCTGGGCTTTATCGACACCGAGACCCGCGCCCGCATCCGTGAGCTGACGCAGGCCGCCAACCTGCCCGTGGTGGCGCCGGAACTCGGTGCCGACCGCTATATCGAACTGATGAAGGTCGACAAGAAGGCCGAGGCGGGCAGCATCAAGTTCATCCTGCTGAAGCAGCTCGGCGAAGCGTTCATCACCACCGTGCCGGACGCTGACCTGCGCGCCACGCTCGCGCACGCCGTGCTCAAACCACCCACCGAGGCCCCGGTCGCCTGACCGATCGGTTATGCCTCGCCACCCCGCCCCAGCCACCGGACGCGCCGCATGACCGACTTTGAAAGCCATCTCGCCCCTTACGCCGCCCGCTCTGCGCAGACGCGCGGGCGGGTGCATGCAGAACCCGCATCGCTGTCGCGCAGCGAATTCCAGCGCGACCGCGACCGGGTCATCCACAGCACGGCGTTCCGGCGGCTCGAGTACAAGACCCAGGTCTTCGTCAACCATGAAGGGGACCTGTTCCGCACCCGGCTGACCCACAGCCTGGAGGTGGCGCAGATCGCCCGCTCGATCGCGCGCAACCTGCGCCTCAATGAAGACCTGGTCGAGGCGATCTCGCTGGCGCACGACCTGGGGCACACCCCCTTTGGCCACGCCGGGCAGGATGCGCTCAATACCTGCATGAAGAACCACGGCGGCTTCGAGCACAACCTGCAGAGCCTGCTGGTGGTGGACGAGCTGGAAGAGCGCTACGGCGGCTTCAACGGGCTGAACCTGACCTTCGAGACGCGCGAGGGCATCCTTAAGCATTGCTCGCGGGTCAATGCCTCGGCGCTGGGTGAGCTGGGCCGGCGCTTCCTGGAGGGCACGCAGCCGTCGCTGGAGGCGCAGCTGGCCAACCTCGCCGACGAGATCGCCTACAACAACCACGATATCGACGACGGCTTGCGCTCGGGGCTGCTGACGCTGGAGCAGCTCGACGAGGTGCCGATGTGGGCCCGCCACCGCGCCGAGGTGGCCGAAGTCTTCCCTGGCGTCAACGGCCGGCGCGCCATCAACGAGACGGTCCGGCGCATGATCAATACGCTGATCGTCGACCTGATCGAGACCACCAGCAGCAATATCGCCGCGGCCAACCCGCGCAATATCGACGCGGTGCGCGCCGCCGGCCCGCTGGTCGGCTTCAGCCCGCAGATGCATGAAGAAGCAGCCGAACTCAAGCGCTTCCTGTTCCGGCACCTGTACCGGCACTACCTGGTGATGCGTATGTCGGCCAAGGCGCAGCGCATTGTCGGCGACCTGTTCCAGGCCTTCATGTCCGACCCGCGCCTGCTGCCGCCGCAGTACCAGGCCAGCCATGGCGGCGACCAGTCGCGTCTGATTGCCCACTACATCGCGGGCATGACCGACCGCTACGCGATCCGCGAGCACCGCCGCATCTTCGCGGTCAGCGAAGGCAACTGACGGCCGCGTTCCGGCTGGCCGTCCAATCGGCGCGCCAGCCTGCCGCATAAGTGGGGACGGATCAGGCTATGATGCGGGCATCTATGCTCGCATGACTGTCATGGCACGCCTTCCCCGCTTTTCCCCCGCCGGTCTGCCCGCCCTGGTGTTGCAGCGCGGCAACAACCGCCAGCCCGTATTCCTGGGGCCGGACGACTACCTGCACTACCTCGACTGCCTGCGCATGGCCGCGCGCGAGCATGACCTTGCCATCCACGCCTACGCGCTGCGGCCCAACCACGTTCACCTGGTGGCCACGCCCAAGGAGTCAGACTCGCTGAGCCTGACCATGCAGGCGGTGGGGCGGCGCTATGCGCGCTACTTCAACCGGGTGGCCAGCCGCACCGGCACGCTGTGGGAAGGGCGCTTCCGTTCCGCGGTGTTCGACCCGGCCCGGTGGATGCTGCCGGCGATGCTCTATGTCGAGGGCAACGCGCTGCGCGCGGGCGAGGTGAGCGCGCCCGAGGGCGACCGCTGGAGCAGCTACCACCATCACGCCGGCATCGAGGCCAGCCCGTTTGTGAGCGACCACTCCGCGTACTGGGAGCTGGGCAATACGCCGTTCGAGCGCCAGTCGAACTACCGGATGCTGAGCGCCGAGGGCCTGTCGGGCAAGACCCTGGAGACCCTGCGCGCCCATGCCCACAGCGGCTGGCCGCTTGGCGACGAAGCGTTCCTGGCCCAATTGGAGCGGCACGCAACACGGCGCGTGCAACCGCTGCCGAAAGGGCGCCCCAAAAAGGTGCAAACGGCACCGGTGGATGTGCCAGAGCCGTCGCATAATTAATATGTCCCCATTTAAATGGATCACCGAAACGGTGCGTAACTTAATGTGATCCGACCCCATTTAAAAATTTTGCGAGGCGAACGCGATTCCCATATAGTTGCTCCACCCACAGTCATTGTGCGGCGCGTCACGCTCGTGTACGCCGCTGCGGCCCGCTGACAGCTTCGTCCCCATTTTCCGTCCCGCCGGTTTCCGGTTTGGGTGGAGGAATAAAGAAAACGAGAAAGCGCGCGGTCCCGTTCCGGTACGCCCAGCCAGTTCGCGCAGCCTTCACCGGAATTCAGCCCGTGGACCAAACGAAAAATCTTTCGGCCCAAGCTCAGGCACAAGCGCAGACCAGCGAGTCTTCCCACGCCATTGACCTGCGCCCGCAAGCGCAGGGCATGTACGATCCCAGCAACGAGCATGACGCCTGCGGCGTCGGCATGGTCGCGCATATCAAGGGCAAGAAGTCCCACGAGATCATCTCGCAGGGCCTGAAGATCCTGGAGAACCTGGACCACCGGGGTGCGGTCGGCGCCGATGCGCTGATGGGCGACGGTGCCGGCATCCTGATCCAGATCCCGGACCAGTTCTACCGCGAGGAAATGGCCGCGCAGGGCGTGAGCCTGCCGCCCGCCGGCGAATACGGCGTGGGCATGATCTTCCTGCCGAAGGAACACGCCTCGCGCCTGGCCTGCGAGCAGGAACTGGAGCGCACGGTCCGCCTGGAAGGCCAGGTCGTGCTGGGCTGGCGCGACGTGCCGGTCGACGCCAAGATGCCGATGTCGCCGACGGTGCGCACCACCGAGCCGGTGATCCGCCAGATCTTCATCGGGCGCGGCCGCGACATCATGACCACGGACGCGCTGGAACGTAAGCTCTACGTCATCCGCAAGACCGCCAGCCACGCCATCCAGGCGCTCAAGCTCAAGCACGGCAAGGAATACTTCGTGCCGTCGATGTCGGCCCGCACCGTGGTGTACAAGGGCCTGCTGCTGGCCAACCAGGTTGGCGAGTACTACCTGGACCTGCTGGACCAGCGCGCCGTCTCGGCCCTGGCCCTGGTGCACCAGCGCTTCTCGACCAACACCTTCCCGGCCTGGGAACTGGCCCACCCGTACCGCATGGTCGCCCACAACGGCGAAATCAACACGGTCAAGGGCAACGTCAACTGGATCAACGCGCGCACCGGCGCGATCTCGTCGCCGGTGCTCGGCGACGACCTGCCCAAGCTGTGGCCGCTGATCTACCCGGGCCAGTCCGACACCGCATCGTTCGACAACTGCCTCGAACTGCTGACGATGGCCGGCTACCCGCTCGTCCACGCGATGATGATGATGATCCCGGAAGCCTGGGAACAGCACACGCTGATGGACGACAACCGCCGCGCCTTCTACGAGTACCACGCCGCCATGATGGAGCCGTGGGACGGCCCGGCCGCGATCTGCTTCACCGATGGCCGCCAGATCGGCGCCACGCTGGACCGCAACGGCCTGCGCCCGGCACGTTTCTACGTGACCGAGGACGACATCGTGGTGCTGGCTTCGGAAGCCGGCGTGCTGCCGTTCCCCGAGTCGCGCATCGTTGAGAAGTGGCGCCTGCAGCCGGGCAAGATGTTCCTGATCGACATGGAGCAGGGCCGCATCATCGACGACAAGGAACTCAAGGACAACCTGGCCAACGCCAAGCCGTACAAGAGCTGGATCGACGCCGTGCGCATCAAGCTGGACGAGCTCGACGCCAAGCCGGAAGACGTTGCCGCCGAGAAGAAGCCCGTGGCCAAGCTGCTGGACCGCCAGCAGGCCTTCGGCTACACCCAGGAAGACGTCAAGTTCCTGATGGCGCCGATGGCGCTGGCCGGCGAGGAAGCCACCGGCTCGATGGGCAACGACTCGCCGCTGGCCATCCTGTCGTCCAAGAACAAGACGCTGTACCACTACTTCAAGCAGCTGTTTGCCCAGGTCACCAACCCGCCGATCGACCCGATCCGCGAGAACATGGTGATGTCGCTGGTGTCGTTCATCGGCCCGAAGCCGAACCTGCTGGAGCTGAACAACATCAACCCGCCGATGCGCCTCGAAGTGTCCCAGCCGGTGCTGGACTTCAAGGACATCGCCAAGATCCGCAACATCGAGCACTACACCGGCGGCAAGTTCCGTTCGTACGAGCTGAACATCTGCTACCCGAAGGCCTGGGGCAAGGAAGGCATCGAAGCGCGCCTGGCCTCGCTGTGCGCCGAAGCCGTGGATGCGGTGCGTTCGGGCTTCAACATCCTGATCGTGTCGGACCGCCGCGTGGATGCCGAGCATGTCGCGATTCCCGCGCTGCTGGCCACGTCCGCCATCCACCACCACCTGGTGGAGAAGGGCCTGCGCACGTCCACCGGCCTGGTGGTCGAGACCGGCACCGCCCGTGAAGTGCACCACTTCGCGCTGCTGGCCGGCTATGGCGCCGAAGCCGTGCATCCGTACCTGGCGATGGAAACGCTGGCCGAAATGGCCCAGGGCCTGTCCGGCGACCTGTCGCCCGAGAAGGCCGTCAAGAACTTCGTCAAGGCGATCGGCAAGGGCCTGTTCAAGGTGATGTCCAAGATGGGCATCTCCACCTACATGTCGTACACCGGCGCGCAGATCTTCGAAGCGATCGGCCTGTCGCGCGAACTGGTGCAGAAGTACTTCCATGGCACCCCGTCGAACGTCGAGGGCATCGGCATCTTCGAAGTGGCCGAGGAAGCCCTGCGCCTGCACCGCGACGCCTTTGGCGACAACCCGGTGCTGGAAAGCATGCTCGACGCCGGCGGCGAATACGCCTTCCGCATCCGCGGCGAAGAGCATATGTGGACCCCGGACTCGGTCGCCAAGCTGCAGCACTCGGTGCGCGCCGACGACGGCAAGGGCGCCTACCAGACGTACAAGGAATACGCCAACATCATCAACGACCAGAGCAAGCGCCACATGACGCTGCGTGGCCTGTTCGAGTTCAAGGTCGATCCGGCCAAGGCGATTCCGCTGGAAGAGGTGGAGTCGGCCAGGGAGATCGTCAAGCGCTTCGCCACCGGTGCGATGTCGCTCGGCTCGATCTCGACCGAAGCCCACACCACGCTGGCGCTGGCGATGAACCGCATCGGCGGCAAGTCCAACACCGGCGAAGGCGGCGAGGACGAGAAGCGCTACCGCAACGAGCTGCGCGGCATCCCCATCAAGCAGGGCGATACCCTCAAGGGCCTGCTGGGCGACAACGTGATCGAACGCGACCTGGAGCTGCAGGAAGGCGATTCGCTGCGCTCGAAGATCAAGCAGGTGGCGTCGGGCCGTTTCGGCGTGACCGCCGAATACCTGGCTTCGGCCGACCAGATCCAGATCAAGATGGCGCAGGGCGCCAAGCCCGGCGAGGGCGGCCAGCTGCCCGGCCACAAGGTCTCGGACTACATCGGCAAGCTGCGTTACTCGGTGCCGGGCGTGGGCCTGATCTCGCCGCCCCCGCACCATGACATCTATTCGATCGAGGATCTGGCACAGCTGATCCACGACCTGAAGAATGTCAACCCAGTGTCGGACATCTCGGTCAAGCTGGTGTCCGAAGTCGGCGTCGGCACGGTGGCCGCGGGCGTAGCCAAGGCCAAGGCCGACCACGTCGTGATCGCCGGCCATGATGGCGGCACCGGCGCTTCGCCGTGGTCGTCGATCAAGCACGCCGGCACGCCGTGGGAGCTGGGCCTGGCCGAAACGCAGCAGACCCTGCTGCTCAACGGTCTGCGCAACCGCATCCGCGTGCAGGCCGACGGCCAGATGAAGACCGGCCGCGACGTCGTCATCGGCGCGCTGCTGGGGGCCGACGAATTCGGCTTCGCCACGGCGCCGCTGGTGGCCGAGGGCTGCATCATGATGCGCAAGTGCCACCTGAACACCTGCCCGGTGGGCGTGGCCACGCAGGATCCGCAGCTGCGCAAGAAGTTCCAGGGCAAGCCGGAACACGTGGTCAACTTCTTCTTCTTCGTGGCAGAAGAGGCCCGCGAGATCATGGCCCAGCTGGGCATCCGCAAGTTCGACGAGCTGGTCGGCCGCGCCGACCTGCTCGACACCAAGCCCGGCATCGAGCACTGGAAGGCGCGCGGCCTGGACTTCGGCCGCATCTTCCACCAGGTGTCGCTGGGCGCGGACGTGCCGCTGTACCACACCGACGTGCAGGACCACGGCCTGTCGGCCGAGGCCGGCAAGGCGCTGGACCACGTGCTGATCGCCAAGGCCCGCCCGGCGATCGAGAAGGGCGAGCGGGTCTCGTTCATCCAGCCGGTGAAGAACGTCAACCGTACCGTCGGCGCGATGCTGTCGGGCGTGGTGGCGCGCCAGCATGGCCACGAAGGCCTGCCGGACGACACCATCCACATCCAGCTGCAAGGCACCGCCGGCCAGTCGTTCGGCGCGTTCCTGGCGCACGGCATCACGCTGGACCTGGTGGGCGACGGCAACGACTATGTCGGCAAGGGCCTGTCGGGCGGCCGCGTGATCGTGCGCGCTCCGCATGAGTTCCGCGGCGACCCGACCCGCAACATCATCGTCGGCAACACCGTGCTGTACGGTGCCATCGCCGGTGAAGCGTTCTTCAACGGCGTGGCCGGCGAGCGCTTCGCGGTGCGCAACTCGGGTGCGGTGGCAGTGGTGGAAGGTACCGGCGACCACGGTTGCGAGTACATGACCGGCGGCACGGTGGTGGTGCTGGGCGGCACCGGACGCAACTTCGCGGCCGGCATGTCGGGCGGCGTGGCCTACGTCTACGACGAGGACGGCCTGTTCGACAAGCGCTGCAACACCTCGATGGTGGCGCTGGAAGCGGTGCTGGCCTCGGCCGACCAGGAGAAGGGCCAGCCCGAGGCTTCGTGGCACAAGGTCGACGGCAAGCGCGTGCTGGATGAAGTCATCCTGCGCAACCTGATCGAGCAGCATTTCCGCTACACCGGTTCCGAGCGCGCCAAGGCGCTGCTGGCCGACTGGACCACGGCACGCCGCAAGTTCGTCAAGGTCTTCCCGACCGAGTACAAGCGCGCGCTGGGCGAGATGTACGCCAAGGAACAGGCCGCCCGCGACAGCGACCGCGAAGCCATCGCGGCCTGAGCGAGCGCAACGCAACCACGCAGAGGGGCCGCGGCAGCCGCCGCGGCCCTGACAAGATTCTGACCCCACCGCAGGGCTGGCGACGCCGCCGGTCCCGCGCAGCATGACCAAGGACGCAACATGGGTAAGGCGACTGGCTTTCTCGAATTTCCGCGCCAGAACGAAGGCTACGAACCGGTAGTCAAGCGCGTGAAGCACTACAAGGAATTCGTGTTCGCGCTGTCCGACAGCGAAGCGAAGATCCAGGGTGCGCGCTGCATGGACTGCGGCATCCCGTTCTGCAACAACGGCTGCCCGGTCAACAACATCATTCCCGACTTCAACGACCTGGTGTACCGCCAGGACTGGAAGTCGGCGATCGAGGTGCTGCACCAGACCAACAACTTCCCCGAGTTCACCGGCCGCATCTGCCCCGCACCATGCGAGGCCGCCTGTACGCTGGGCATCAATGAACTGCCGGTGGGCATCAAGTCGATCGAGCACGCCATCATCGACAAGGCCTGGGAAGAGGGCTGGGTCAGGCCGCAGCTGCCGCGCCACAAGACCGGCAAGACCGTGGCCGTGGTCGGCTCCGGCCCCGCCGGCATGGCTGTCGCGCAGCAGCTGGCACGCGCCGGCCATGACGTGACCGTGTTCGAGAAGAACGACCGCATCGGCGGCCTGCTGCGCTACGGCATCCCCGACTTCAAGATGGAGAAGACGCTGATCGACCGCCGCATCGAGCAGATGCAGGCCGAAGGCGTGACCTTTCGTCCGGGCGTGATGGTGACCGACGGCGAACTGCCGGCCGGCATCAAGAACTACGCCCGTGAAACCATCTCGGCCCAGGCCCTGATGGACCAGTTCGACGCCGTGGTGCTGGCAGGCGGCTCGGAAGTGCCGCGCGACCTGCCGGTGCCGGGCCGCGACCTGGCCGGCATCCACTTCGCGCTGGAATTCCTGATCCCGCAGAACAAGGAAGTGGCCGGCGACGGCGAAAACGAGATCCGCGCCGAAGGCAAGAACGTGATCGTGATCGGTGGCGGCGATACCGGCTCCGACTGCGTGGGTACATCCAACCGCCATGGCGCCACCTCGGTGACGCAGTTTGAACTGCTGCCGCAGCCGCCGGAAGAAGAGGACAAGCCGCTGGTGTGGCCATACTGGCCGATCAAGCTGCGCACCTCGTCGTCGCACGATGAAGGCTGCGAGCGCGACTGGTCGGTCGCCACCAAGGAATTCATCGGCGAAAACGGCAAGGTCACCGCACTGAAGGCCTGCCGCGTCGAATGGAAGGATGGCCGCATGCAGGAAGTCGAAGGCAGCGAGTTCATCCTGCCGGCCGACCTGGTGCTGCTGGCGATGGGCTTCACCAACCCGGTGGGTTCGATGCTGGAAGCGTTTGGCGTGGATACCGATGCGCGCAAGAACGCCAAGGCCTCGACCGAGGGCGAGCGTGCTTACCACACCAACGTGCCCAAGGTGTTCGCCGCCGGCGACGTGCGCCGTGGCCAGTCGCTGGTGGTGTGGGCGATCCGCGAAGGCCGTCAGGCCGCGCGTTCGGTCGATGCCTTCCTGATGGGCCACACCGAACTGCCGCGCTGATTCACCCCGGCAGGAACAAAAAGCCCGCCTGGCGCAAGCCGGCGGGCTTTTTGTCGTCCTCGCGCCGGCGCAGCGCTCAGTCGGCCAGCGTGCGCTCCATCAGCACCGCACTGGCGCCGTAGCTGGCCAGCTTGGCCGCATGGGCGGCGGCCGTGTGGGCCGCCACCGGGGCATACCCGAGCCTGCGCCACCACGGCGCGGCCGACTGCACCGCGATCAGCCGCGAACGCCGCAGCCCCGCCGCGCGCGCGGCCGCCTGTGCCGCGG
>NZ_JBYSYA010000027.1:0-78409 GCF_058782785.1 Cupriavidus sp. FW306-01-F10A | reverse complement strand
CAGCCTCAGCCGTGGCAGCGGCCCCCGCTTCGCAGCCGGCTGCCGCCGTTCCTGCCAGCGCAGCGCAGGCCGCCGCCGCCGCGTCGGCCCCCGCTGCCAAGCGCCCGCCGGTGGTGGCCCAGCCCGAGCCGGTGCCCGAACCGTCGTTCATCGATGGCCTGCTGGCCAACCCCATGCTGCTGCCCGGCGGTGGCCTGCTGGTGGCGCTGCTCGGCGTCTATGCGATCTATCGCCGCCGCCAGCAGCAGAAGGCGAGCGAGGCGACCGGCTTCGGCGACAGCATCCTGTCGCAGGAAAGCACGGTGATGGCCGGTGCCAATTCGCTGTTCGGCACGGCCGGGGGGCAGAGCGTCGACACCTCGCAGCACAGCGTGTTCGGCGCGGACTTCCGCATCGGCAACAACACGCCGGAAGCCAACGAGGTCGACCCGATCGCCGAGGCCGAGGTCTATATCGCCTATGGGCGCGATGTGCAGGCGGAGGAAATCCTGCGCGAAGCCCTGGAGAAGAACCCGGAGCAGCAGCCGGTGCGGCTCAAGCTCCTGGAGATTTACAGCAACAGACAGGATGTGGAAGGTTTCCGCGTGATTGCAGAAGAAATGTTCGCCCAGACCGGCGGACACGGGGCGGAATGGCTGAAGGCAGCAGAAATGGGGCGCGCGCTCGATCCGGGCAACGCGCTCTTCCTGGCGGTGACGCCCGAAGCGGCGGGGCCGGATACGACATCGCCGGCAACCGACCAGTGGCGCACCCAGGACCCGTCGCAGAATCCGGCCTCGATCCCGCGGCTGGAGCCGTCGCTGGGTGACCTGGCGCTGCCGCTGGATGCCTTCCCGGCCCCGGCGGCCGGCGAGCCGATCGTGGCGCCTGCTTCCGCGGCGATGGTGTTTGGCGCTGACGCGCACGACGCCGGCGAGCCGGTGCGGCTGGATCTCGGCCTGCCGGGCACCGGCGCCGACCCGCTTGCCGACGACGTTCCCACCCTCGACACGCCGACCCGCGGCCGTCCGCTGGAGTTCGACATGTCGGGGCTGTCGCTTGACCTGGGCAGCGCCCCGCAAGCCGATGCCGGCGGCAAGGACGTGCCGGACGAGGCCACCTTGCCGCTGCCCGCCACCACCATGCTGCGCGACGGCAAGCTGGTCGAGCCGATCGACCTGTCGCGCGTGGCGCCTGAAACCGGCGGCGACCTCACGCACGGGGGTTCGCCGAGCACGCTGTCGGTCGACGGCGTGGACGGCGGGCGCGACATGCAGATCAAGCTTGACCTGGCTCGTGCCTATATCGAGATCGGCGACAAGGAAGGGGCGCGCGAACTGCTGCAGGAAGTGGTCGAGCAGTCGCAGGATCCGCTGCAGGCGGAGGCCCGTTCGCTGCTGCTGGAAGTGGCCTGAGCTATCATTGACGGTCCGGCCGCGGCACGCGCTGCCGCAGCCTGAAGCGATGCGCCGGAAGCGTCCCTTCCGGCGCATTTGCTTTATCGGCGGACCTGGCGTGGACCACTGCGCCCGGACGTACCCGCCGCCTTGCCTGATCCCCTGACATGAACCGCATCGCTCTTGGCCTGCACTACGACGGCACCGCCTTTTCCGGCTGGCAGTCGCAGCCGCATCGCAATACCGTGCAGGATCACCTGGAAGACGCCATCGAGCGCTTTGCCGGCGTGCGCCTGCTGACCACCGTGGCGGGGCGCACCGATACCGGCGTGCATGCGCTCGGCCAGGTCATCCACCTGGACACGGCGCTCGAGCGCGAGCCATTTTCCTGGGTGCGCGGCGTCAACGCCTTCCTGCCGCCGTCGATCGCGCTGCAATGGGCGCTGCCGGTGGACCAGGGTTTCCACGCGCGTTTCCTGGCGTTCGAGCGCATGTATTACTACGCGCTCTACACCGGGCCTCACCGCGTGCCGCTGGTGCACGGCCGCGCCGGCTACCAGATGCTGCCGCCGGGCCAGCGGCTCGACGTCGACGCCATGCGCGAGGCCGCCGCATGCCTGCTCGGCGAGCATGATTTCTCTGCCTTCCGCGCCGCCGAATGCCAGGCCAAGTCGCCGGTCAAGACCATGTACGACGTCACCATCAAGGATGACGGCAACTGGGTGTTCCTGCGCTTTCGCGCCAGCGCCTTCCTGCACCATATGGTGCGCAACCTGATGGGCTGCCTGGTGGCGGTGGGGCGCGGGCGCTACCCGGCGCACTGGCTGGCGCAGGTGCTGGCCGGGCGCGAGCGCAAGCTGGCGGCGCCGACCTTCATGCCGGACGGCCTCTACCTGGTCGGCGTCAAGTATCCTGATCCTTACCAGATCCCCGCGGCCGATCCGTCCGCGAGCCTGTTCCATGGAGTGTTCGATGACGCAGCCTGAGGCCGCCGAAGGCAGCACGGCGGGCAGCACAGTGCACATGCCGGCCCGCACCCGCATCAAGATCTGCGGCCTGACGCGCGAGGACGACGTGCGCGCGGCCGTGGACGCCGGCGCCGACGCCATCGGGCTGGTGTTCTACCCGAACAGCCCGCGCTACGTCGACGTGGCGCGCGCCGCCGCGCTGGCCGAGGCCGCCGGGCCGTTCGTGGCGATCACCGGGCTGTTCGTCAATGCCGACCTGGAAGACATCGCCCATGTGGCCGAGCGCGTGCCGCTGACGCTGCTGCAACTGCACGGCGACGAGACCCCGCAGTTCTGCACGCAGGCGGCGCAGCGCTGCCGGCTGCCCTTCATGCGCGCCGCCCGTGTGCGCCCGGGGCTTGATTTGGTAGAATTTGCCGATCAATACCGTGATGCCGCTGCCTTGCTGCTCGATGCCTTCGTCGAAGGCTACGGCGGTGGCGGCCACGTCTTCGACTGGACCCTGATTCCCCCGGCATGGCTTCCGCCTACTCCCCCGGTACCAGCTACCGGCAACCCGAACGCAAGCGGCGCTCCTCGCATCGTTTTGAGTGGTGGGTTGAACGCGCAAAACGTCGCTGGCGCGATTGAACGCGTGCGGCCCTACGCTGTGGACGTCAGCAGCGGGGTAGAGGCCGCCAAGGGCGTGAAGGACCACGCCCGCATCGCCGCGTTCGTGCGCGCTGTGCGCAGTGCCGAGGCAGGATGAGCCGGGCCGTGTCCCGCGTCTTTCCCCATGCCGCCCGTGGCCTGCCGCATGCGCGCACACGCATCGCAGTCAACCATGCGCCCTTGCCGGATGCGGCAAGGCCGCTGTTCCGAAGAGTCTAGACATGTACGACCTGCCCGATTCCCGTGGCCATTTCGGCCCCTATGGCGGCACCTTCGTGTCCGAAACGCTGGTCCACGCGCTCGATGAGCTGCGCGAGGCCTATGCGCACTACCAGAAGGATCCGGAGTTCGATGCCGAATACCGCCGCGAACTGAAGCACTTTGTCGGCCGCCCGTCGCCGATCTACCACGCGCAGCGCTGGAGCGAGACGCTCGGCGGGGCGCAGATCTACTTCAAGCGCGAAGACCTGAACCATACCGGCGCGCACAAGATCAACAACGTGATCGGCCAGGCGCTGCTGGCCAAGCGCATGGGCAAGCCGCGCGTGATCGCCGAGACCGGGGCAGGGCAGCATGGCGTGGCCACTGCCACCATCGCCGCGCGCTTCGGCATGGAGTGCGTGGTCTACATGGGGGCCGAGGACGTCAAGCGCCAGGCCGCCAACGTCTACCGCATGAAGCTGCTGGGCGCCACCGTGGTGCCGGTGGAAAGCGGCTCGCGCACGCTCAAGGACGCGCTCAATGAAGCCATGCGCGACTGGGTCACCAACGTCGAGAACACCTTCTACATCATCGGCACCGTGGCCGGCCCGCATCCGTACCCGATGATGGTGCGCGACTTCCAGTGCGTGATCGGCGAGGAAGCCAAGGTGCAGATGCCGGAGATGACGGGACGCCAGCCGGATGCCGTGATCGCCTGCGTCGGCGGCGGCTCCAATGCCATGGGCATCTTCTACCCGTATATCGAGCACCAGGACGTGCAGCTGATCGGCGTGGAAGCCGCCGGCGACGGCCTCGACACCGGCCGCCACGCGGCCTCGCTGACCGGCGGCACGCCGGGCGTGCTGCACGGCAACCGCACCTACCTGCTGCAGGACGCCAACGGCCAGATCATCGAGACCCATTCGGTGTCGGCCGGCCTGGACTACCCGGGCGTGGGCCCCGAGCATGCCTGGCTCAAGGACAGTGGCCGTGCGCAGTACGTGCCGATCACGGATGAGGAAGCGCTCAAGGCCTTCCACGACTGCTGCCGCATCGAGGGCATCATCCCGGCGCTGGAATCGAGCCACGCCATCGCCTATGCCTGCAAGCTGGCGCCGACGCTGCCCAAGGACAAGCTGCTGCTGGTGAACCTGTCCGGCCGCGGCGACAAGGACATGCACACCGTGGCCGAGCGCGCGGGGCTCAAGCTCTGATGCGCGCGCTGCCTCCGACCGGACTTGCCGTGGGCGGCGCGGGTGCACCGGATGCGTCCGGTGCGCCCGATTCCGCCCAGTTGCGCCTGTTCCAGGAAGACATGTTCGAGGGCATTGCCCGCCTGCCGGACGGCTCGGTCGACCTGATCGTCGCCGATCCGCCCTATGGGCTGGGCAAGGACTACGGCAACGATTCCGACCTGCTGTCGGGCCAGGAGTATCTGGACTGGTCCGAGCGCTGGATGAACGCGGTCGTGCCCAAGCTCGCGCCCAAGGGCACGCTCTACCTGTTCTGCACCTGGCAGTATTCGCCCGAGCTGTTCGTGATGCTCAAGCGGCGCCTGACCATGATCAACGAGATCATCTGGGACCGCCGCGTGCCCAGCATGGGCGGCACCACGCGCAAGTTCTCGTCGGTGCACGACAACATCGGCTTTTTTGCGCGCGCGCGCGACTACTACTTCGATCTCGACCCGGTCCGCATTCCCTACGACCCCGAGACCAAGAAGGCGCGCAGCCGTCCGCGTTTCGAAGGCAAGAAGTGGCTCGAGGTGGGCTACAACCCGAAGGACCTGTGGAGCGTCTCGCGCATCCACCGCCAGGACCCGGAGCGCGCCAACCACCCGACGCAGAAGCCGCTGGAGATCGTCGAGCGCATGGTGCTGTCAAGCTGCCCCCCGGGCGGCCTGGTGCTGGATCCGTTCGCCGGCAGCGGCACCACCGCGGTGGCCTGCCTGCGCCACGGACGGCGCTTTGCCGGCTTCGAGATCAATCCGGAGTATGTGCAGGTGGCGTGCGGCCGTGTGTCCGCCGCCGCCGCGGCTCTTGCCGTCACGAGCGCGGCGGCCGAGCCTGCCGCCACCCCAACCCTGGCCGCCGCCAACGACGATGTCTCGCCGGCGCCGCGGCCTCACCTGATTCCCTGATATGTCCCGTATCCAGAAGACGTTCGCGGCGCTGGCCGCGCAGCAGAAGAAGGGCCTGATTCCGTTTATCACCGCCGGCGATCCCGAGCCCGGCCTGACCGTGGCGCTGATGCATGCGCTGGTGGCGGGCGGCGCCGACGTGATCGAGCTGGGCGTGCCGTTCTCCGACCCGATGGCCGACGGCCCGGTGATCCAGCGCGCCTCCGAGCGCGCGCTGGCGCAGGGCGTGTCGCTGACCCAGGTGCTGCAGTGGGTGCGCGAGTTCCGCCAGACCAATGCCGACACCCCGGTGGTGCTGATGGGCTACGCCAACCCGATCGAGTGCATGGGCGAGCAGGTCTTTGCCGCCGCCGCGCGCGAAGCCGGCGTCGACGGCGTGCTGGTGGTCGACTATCCGCCCGAGGAGTGCGAGTCGTTCACCACGCTGATGCGCGACAACGGCATGGACCCGATCTTCCTGCTGGCGCCGACTTCGACCGATGCCCGCATCGAGGCCGTGGCGCGCGTGGCCAGCGGCTACCTGTACTACGTGTCGCTCAAGGGCGTGACCGGCTCGGCCGCGATCGACCTGGACAGCGTGGCGGCGCGCCTGCCGCTGATCAAGCAGCATGCCAACCTCCCGGTGGGCGTGGGCTTCGGCATCCGCGACGCGCAGACCGCGCGCGCGATCGGCAGCGCGGCCGATGCCGTGGTAATCGGCAGCCGCCTGGTGCAGCTGCTGGAGGACACGCCGCGCGAACAGGCGGTGGCGACGCTGCAGGCGTTTATCGCCGAGATCCGCCAGGCGCTGGATAGTTGAAGTGATCTAATGCCGGCCTGATGAAACTTCAGAAGTGCGTCAATGTGCGCAAATCGCGCGTTGCGCTTCGAGGTCACCGGGCCGGCATGGTAAATTCGCGGGTTGATTCCCTGCCATCTGCCAACAGGCGTCCCGACACCGGGCTTGCCGGCGGACCGCAGTCATCCGAAAGGAGCTTTCATGAGCTGGTTGGATAAACTCCTGCCCCCCAAGATTCAACAGACCGACCCCAGCACCCGCAAGGGCATTCCTGAGGGATTGTGGGTCAAGTGCCCGTCGTGCGAGTCCACCCTGTACCGGACCGACGTCGAGGCCAACCTGCACGTCTGCCCCAAGTGCGACCACCATATGCGCATCAGCGCCCGGGCGCGCCTGGACGGGCTGCTGGACGCCGAAGGCCGCTATGAGATCGGCCAGGAGATCGTGCCGGTCGACGCACTCAAGTTCAAGGATTCCAAGAAGTACCCGGACCGCATCAAGGCCGCCATGGAAGACACCGGCGAGACCGATGCCATGGTGGTGATGGGCGGTGCCATCCACACCATCCCGGTGGTGGTGAGCTGCTTCGAGTTCGAGTTCATGGGCGGTTCGATGGGCTCGGTGGTGGGTGAGCGCTTCGTGCGCGGCGCGCAGGCAGCGCTGGAGCAGAAGGTGCCGTTCATCTGCTTTACCGCCACCGGCGGCGCGCGCATGCAGGAAAGCCTGCTGTCGCTGCTGCAGATGGCCAAGACCACCTCGATGCTGAACCAGCTGAGCGCGGCCAAGCTGCCGTTCATCAGCGTGCTGACCGACCCGACCATGGGCGGCGTGTCGGCCAGCTTCGCCTTCCTGGGCGACGTGGTGATCGCCGAGCCCAAGGCGCTGATCGGCTTTGCCGGCCCGCGCGTGATCGAGCAGACCGTGCGCGAGAAGCTGCCGGAAGGCTTCCAGCGCTCGGAGTTCCTGATCCAGAAGGGCGCCATCGACATGATCGTCGACCGCCGCAAGATGCGCGCGGAACTGGCGCAGCTGCTGGCGCTGCTGCAGAAGCAGCCGGCCGACGCGGTGGCATAACAACGTCTGCATGGCAGATCAAGGGCGCGGGTGGTTGACGCGCCTTTCGCTTTTCTTGGCCGCCCCGGCAGCTATCTCGGGGCCGGGCGCAAGCCTGGCCTTGACTTTGCCGCTGGCTGGCCAAATCTGGTAGCAACAGCTTTTCCTCGCACCCCACATGCCTGTCTTCCATACGCTCCCCGAATGGCTTGCCCATCTCGAAACCGCCCATCCCGTGGGCATCGACATGGGCCTGGCGCGCATCACGCGCGTGAAGGAGGCCCTCGGGCTGCGCATCGACGCCGTGGTGCTCACGGTGGGCGGCACCAACGGCAAGGGCTCTACCTGCGCGATGCTCGAGCGCATCCTGCTGGAGGCCGGCTACAAGGTGGGCTGCCATACCTCGCCGCACCTGATCTCGTTCAACGAGCGCGCCCGCATCAATGGCGAGATCGCCACCGATGCGCAGCTGCTGCCGCATTTCGAGGCGGTCGAGCGCGCGCGCAACAGCTTTGCCGACCCGGTCAGCCTGACCTACTTCGAGTTCACCACGCTGGCGATCATCCATGCCTTCGCCGCGGCCGGGCTGGACGCGATCATCCTGGAAGTGGGCCTGGGCGGGCGCCTGGACGCGGTCAACGTGATCGATACCGACTGCGCCATCGTCACCAGCGTCGATATCGACCATACCCAGTACCTGGGCCATACGCGCGAGGAGATCGGCTTCGAGAAGGCCGGCATCTTCCGCCCGGGCGTGCCCGCGATCTGCGGCGACCCGATGCCGCCCAAGTCGCTGGTGGCGCACGCCGAGGCCGTCGGCGCCGAGTTGTGGCTGGTGGGGCGCGACTACCATTTCCACGCCGCCAAGGGCCAGGAGCGCCAGCAATGGGACTGGAGCGGCGGCGGGCGCAAGCTTAACGGCCTGGGCTACCCGGCGCTGCGAGGCGCCAACCAGCTGCTCAACGCGGCGGCGGCGCTGGCCGCGCTGCAGGCCATGCGCCCGCGCCTGCCGGTCAGCGCACAGGAAGTGCGCAACGGCCTGGCCTTTGTCGAGCTGCCGGGCCGCTTCCAGGTGCTGCCGGGCCGCCCGGCGGTGATCCTGGACGTGGCGCACAATCCGCATGCAGCGGCCACGCTGGGGCAGAACCTGGAGAACATGGGGTTCTTCCGCTACACCTATGCGGTGTTTGGCGCGATGCAGGACAAGGACATCGCCGGGGTGCTGCAGCACGTGGCCGACAAGGTCGACCACTGGTGCCTGTGCGACCTGCCGACCGAGCGCGCCGCCAGTGCCGCGGACCTGCTCGCCAAGCTGGAGGCGGGCGGATTCCGCCCCGGCCCGGACGCCACCGCGGCCTGCTTCTCCAGCCCCGAGGCGGCATTCCGCGATGCCATCGAGCGAGCCACCGAGAATGATAGAATTCTGGTCTTCGGATCGTTCTATACCGTCGCCGGCGTGATGGCCTATCGTGCCACGCAGGCTAACTGAAGCAGGCGCCCCGGCGCCCGCTGACCTGGCAACCCCGGCGGCCTTGGCCGATCAATGAGCGGCAAACGCAACGAGCGGCCCCACAAGGCCGTATCACCGAACCAATCTATGGGCCTGCTTTCGCTGTTTTCTTCCCGCAAGGGCAACGACCCGGCACCCGAGCGTGCGCGGCGCCAGCGCACCGACACGGGTGCAGGCATCGCCTCGTCGCGCCGTCTGGCCGATGACTATGCCGACGATACGCTCGACCCCGAATTCCCGCAGAAGCAGCGCGCGCGCCGCCGCCTGATCGGCGCCGTGGTGCTGATGGTGGCCGCCGTGATCGTGCTGCCGATCGTGTTCGAGACCAAGCCGCGGCCGGTGTCCGAGGACGTCTCGGTAAAGGTCGCAAACGGGGTCACCGGCGCGCAGGGGGCGCAGAAGCCCCGCGTCGAGCCGCGCAAGGCCGACCCGCTGCCGCCCACGCCGGCGGCGCGCAATGATGCCGAGGCGCTGGACGCCGGCGAAGAAATCGTCAGCGCGCCCAAGCCCGCGGCCACTGCCGCAGCCGCCGCGGACAAGCCCGCGCAACGGGCTGAAGCCAAGCCCGAAGCCAAGCCGGGCAGCGGCAAGTACCTGATCCTGATCGGCGCTTTTTCTTCCGAAGAACGCGCCAAGGGCTGGCTGGCCAAGCTCAAGGCGAGCAAGGTCCCGGCCTATGTCGAAAAGAAAATGCTGGCCGATGGCGAGCGCATCCTGCTGCGTGCCGGCCCCTTCAGCGACCGTGACGCCGCCGACGCTGCCGACAAGCGCGTGCGCGCGGTGGGGCTGACCTCGAAGGTCGTGGAACAGTAAGGGGCAAGCACGGCCGGCGCCTGTGCCCGGCCGCAAGCAACGATGCAGCCGACTTTCTTCGACTATGCCGTGGTCTTCATCCTGCTGGCCTCGGGCGTGCTCGGCGTGCTGCGCGGCCTGGTGCGCGAGGTGCTCTCGCTGATCGGCTGGGTGGTGGCGTTCTGGGTGGCGTTCCGCTATGGCGCGGTGGCCGCGGGCTGGATGCCTGAATCGATGCCTGGCGGCGAGCTGGCGCGCCATGCGCTGGGCTTCGTGGTGCTGCTGATCGGCACCGTGCTGGGCGCCTCGCTGGCTGGCATGGTGGTCGGGCAGCTGCTGGAGAGCACCGGGCTCAAGCCCGCCGACCGCGGGCTGGGGCTGATGTTCGGCCTGCTGCGCGGCGTGCTGCTGGTGATGGTGATGGTCACGCTGGCCAGCCTCACCAAATTGCCGGAAGAACCGTTCTGGCGCGACGCGGTAAGCCGCCCTTATGTGATGCAGGCCATGGAATCGGTGAAGCCATGGCTGCCGCCGGAGCTGGCGAAGTACGTCAAGACATGAAGCCGGGCATGGTGCCCGGTCGGTAGTACGCAGGCCTTTGGGTCCGGGGGATTTCCGGACCAGGCTGCGCCCCCTGATTCAAAGCCTTTCCTGGGAGCTTGGCAATGTGCGGTATCGTCGGTGTGGTTTCAGCCACGCCTGTCAACCAATTGATTTACGACAGCCTGCTGTTGTTGCAACATCGCGGACAGGATGCTGCCGGCATCGCCACCGCCAACGGCAGTACTTTCCACATGCACAAGGCCAACGGCCTGGTGCGCGATGTCTTCCGCACCCGCAATATGCGCAGCCTGCCGGGCGCCGCCGGTATCGGCCAGGTGCGCTATCCGACCGCCGGCTCGGCATCCAGCGAGGAAGAAGCGCAGCCGTTCTACGTGAACGCGCCCTATGGCGTGATCCTGGCGCATAACGGCAACCTGACCAACTGGGAGCAGCTGCGCGAGGAGATGTTCCGCCGCGACCGCCGCCACATCAACACGCATTCGGACACCGAAGTGCTGCTGAACGTGCTGGCCGACGAGCTGCAGCGCGCCAGCAACGGCATGGCGCTGGACCCCGACACCATCTTCACGGCGGTCAGCGGCCTGCACCGCCGCGTGCGCGGCTCGTACGCCATCGCCGCGCAGATCGCCGGCTACGGCATGCTGGCGGTGCGCGACCCGTTCGGCATCCGCCCGCTGTGCCTGGGCAGCGTCGAGACCCCCACCGGCAAGGAATGGATGGTGGCATCCGAGTCCGTGGCGCTGGAAGGCATCGGCTACAAGCTCGAGCGCGACGTGGCGCCGGGCGAGGCCATCTTCATCGACCTGGACGGCAAGCTCTACACCAAGCTGTGCGCCGAGAACGCGGTGCTGACGCCGTGCATTTTCGAGTACGTCTACCTGGCCCGCCCGGATTCGTGCATCGACGGCGTGCCGGTCTATGACGCGCGCCTGCGCATGGGCGACTACCTGGCCGAGAAGATCCGCCAGGAAGTGTCGGCCGGCGATATCGACGTGGTCATGCCGATTCCCGATTCCAGCCGTCCGGCCGCGATGCAGGTGGCCAACCGCCTGGGCGTGAACTACCGCGAAGGTTTCTTCAAGAACCGCTACGTCGGCCGCACCTTCATCATGCCTGGCCAGGCGGTGCGCAAGAAGTCGGTGCGCCAGAAGCTCAATGCCATGGGCGTGGAGTTCAAGGGCAAGAACGTGCTGATCGTCGATGACTCGATCGTGCGCGGCACCACCTCGTTCGAGATCGTGCAGATGGCGCGCGACGCCGGCGCCAACAAGGTGATCTTCGCCTCGGCCGCGCCGCCGGTGAAGTACCCCAACGTGTACGGCATCGACATGCCGACCCGCAGCGAGCTGGTGGCCCATAACCGCACCCACGAAGAGATCGCGAAGATCATCGGCGCGGACAAGCTGGTGTACCAGGACGTGGAAGCGATGAAGCAGGCCGTGCGCGACATCAACCCGGCGCTGAAGGACTTCGATGCTTCGTGCTTCGATGGCCGCTACATCACCGGCGATATCGACGAGGCCTACCTGAACCGCCTCGAAACGGCGCGCAGTCAGGCCGACCGCGACGGCACCAATGGCGACACCGAGCGCTCGCAACTGCACCTGCAGCGCTCCGGCGGCAACGAGTAAGCCGTGCCGCCGCTGTCCGCGCGTTGACGAATGAGGAGCCCGGCCGTAACATGGCCGGGCGTCGATTTGATAGTCAGCTTGCGGACGCGGGTCCAGCCCGAAACAGCTAAAGAGATGGCGGTCAGCAACGATTCTCGATGCGCAGTGCCTTCGCGGCGCAGCGATTTCCGGAAGCCGGCCGCCACAGCCTGAAGCCGAAGGCCATTCGCAGAACAGCAAGCCCGTCGATCCGACCACCCGATCGCACGGGCTTTTTTCATGGCCGCGCGCCGGTCCACCTGGCCGGCGCCGGCTCGTCGAAACCATCGCATTCGCGCGGGTACGACCGCGCCCCACCAGCATGAATGAACCGCTCAACCCCGAATCGCTCGGCATCGACACCCTCGGCGTGCGCGCCGGCACGCTGCGCAGCGAATTCATGGAGCACTCCGAGGCCATCTACCTGACCTCGAGCTTCTGCTTCCACAGCGCGGCCGAGGCCGCCGAACGCTTCGCCAACTCGGAAGAGGGCTTCACCTACTCGCGCTTCACCAACCCGACCGTGTCGATGTTCCAGTCGCGCCTGGCAGCGCTGGAAGGGGCGCAGGCCTGCATGGCGACCGCCTCGGGCATGAGCGCGATCCTGTCGGTGGTGCTGTCGTCGATGCAGGCGGGCGACCACCTGGTCAGCTCGCGCGCGATCTTCGGCTCGACCATGACGCTGTTCGGCAATATCTTCTCGAAGTTCGGCGTCGAGACCACCTTCGTCGACCCGAGCGACCTGAGCGCATGGCGCGCCGCGGTGCGCCCGAACACCAAGCTGTTCTTCCTGGAAACGCCGTCGAACCCGCTGACCGAAGTGGCCGATATCGCCGCCGTGGCCGACATCGCCCACGACGCCGGCGCACTGCTGGTGGTCGACAACTGCTTCTGTTCGCCGGCGCTGCAGCAGCCGATGAAGTTCGGCGCCGACATCGTGGTGCATTCGGCCACCAAGCATATCGACGGCCAGGGCCGCGTGCTGGGCGGCGCGGTGCTGGGCACGCACGACTTCATCATGGGCAAGGTGTTCCCGTTCGTTCGCACCGCCGGCCCGACGCTGTCGGCGTTCAACGCCTGGGTGCTGCTCAAGGGCATGGAGACGCTGGCGATCCGCATGGAACGCCATTCGGCCAGCGCGCTGGCGCTGGCGCAGTTCCTGGAATCGCATCCGGCGGTGGCGCGCGTGTTCCACCCGGCGCTGAAGTCGCACCCTCAGCACGAGATCGCCATGCGCCAGCAAAGCGGCGGCGGCGCGATCGTGTCGTTCGAGCTGAAGGGCGCCACGCCCGAGCAGCAGCGCGCCAATGCCTGGCGCGTGATCGACAACACCCGGCTGTGCTCGATCACCGGCAACCTGGGCGACACCCGCACCACCATCACGCACCCGTACACCACCACGCACGCGCGCGTGAGCCCCGAGGCCAAGGCGGCCGCGGGCGTGGGTGAAGGGCTGATCCGGCTGGCGGTGGGGCTGGAGTCGGTCGAGGACCTGAAGGCCGACCTGCTGCGCGGCCTGGGCGACTGAGGGTCTATTGCGCCGGCTGCGCTGGTTGTGGCGACGGGGGCGGCGCGGGTTCGTCGCTGCCGGCCACGGCCTTCACGCCTGCGGCCGTGACGTCGTAGGTGGTGCTGACCGCGGTCGTTGCCACGCTGACGGCGGCCGATCCGACGGTAGCGACCGTCGACACCGCGGCACTGCCCACCGCCATCACCATGCACCCGGCCAGTGACGCCGTGGCACATGCGGCCGCCAGCGCCAGGACGGTGCGCTGCAAGGTGGCGGAATCTCCGCTATCGTTGCGCACGTTGCGACGCAATCCGAGAAATCGATATGGCATGGACACTGCTGGCCCTGGCAGGGCTGTTCGAGGTGGTGTGGGCGATCGGGCTGAAGTACACCGAAGGTTTTACGCGGCTGGTGCCCAGCGTTATCACGCTGATCGGCATGGCCATCAGCGTGGTGCTGCTGGCGCTGGCGCTGCGGCATATCCCGGTCGGGACCGGCTATGCGGTCTGGACCGGGATTGGCGCGGTCGGCACCGCGATCCTCGGCATCATACTCTTCAATGAGCCCGCCACCGCGGCGCGGCTGGCCTGCATCGGCCTGATCGTGTGCGGGATTGCCGGGCTCAAGCTGGTGGGCAGCGCCTGAGGGCCCGGCATGCGGCAGCCTTAGCGCAGCAGCCGGCGGCGCAGCAGCACCAGGCACACTACCAGCGCCACCACTGCATAGGCGCCCAGTACCGCCAGGTGCAGGCCGACATCCTCCGACGGACGGCCCAGCATCAGCGGCCGGATCAGCGCCACCGCATGAGCCAGCGGCAGTACCTTGGTGGCTGCCTGCACGCCTTCGGGCAACTGTTCCAGCGGGAAGAACACGCCCGACAGCAGCAGCATCGGCGTCATCACCAGGGTCTGGTAGAACATGAAGAAATCGTAGCTGGGCGCCAGCGCGGTGACGATCATCGCCAGCGCCGCAAAGGCAATGCCGGCCAGCACGATCACCGGCAGCGCCAGCAGCGCGCCGGGCATCTGCGCATAGCCGAGCGCGCCCGCCACCAGCATGATGGCCAGCCCGGACAGCACCGCCTTGCTGGCCGCCCACGCAATCTCGCCCAGCACCACGT
Organism: Cupriavidus sp. FW306-01-F10A; assembly: GCF_058782785.1. NCBI lineage: Bacteria > Pseudomonadati > Pseudomonadota > Betaproteobacteria > Burkholderiales > Burkholderiaceae > Cupriavidus > Cupriavidus sp. FW306-01-F10A. The sequence goes on along the minus strand of NZ_JBYSYA010000027.1, from coordinate 64,097 downwards.
CGCCCAGCGTCAGCGGGGCATGCATGATCGCCTCCCAGGTGCGCTGCACGTGCATGCGCGAGAACGCGGAATACATCGACTCGAAGCTGGCCGACATCATCACGCTGGATGCGGTGGTGCCGGCGGCCAGGAAGGCGATATACGACACGCCGTCGACCTGGCCCACCATCAGCCCCAGCCCGAGGCCGAGGCCGAACAGGTAGATCATCGGGTCGGCGAGGTTGCCGATCATCGACGGGATGGCCAGCTTCTTCCACACCATGTAGTTGCGGTACCAGACCATCATCCAGTTGCGCAGGTTGCGCGGCAGCAGCGGCTGCGGATAGCGCTGGCGCGGCGTCGCGGCGGCGTGGCCGCCGGCGGCCGCGGGGGCAGTGGTGGTATCCGCGCGGGGATCCTGTTCGCTCATGTCAGTCCCTCGGTTCAGTCCCGCATCTCGCGGCCGGTCAGCTTGAGGAACACGTCCTCCAGGTTGGCCGGGCGGTGCAGGTAGCGCACGCCGTTCCTGCCGTGCAGTGCCGCCAGCAGCGGGGCGGGTTCGCGCACATAGCAGAACAGCGTCTCGCCGCTCATTTCAGTACGTTGCGCCAGCGGCGTCAGGCTGCCGCGCAGCGTGTCCAGTTCATCGCCATAGACCTCGACCACGTCGCAGCCGATCTGGCTGTCGATCAGCTCGTGCGGCTTGCCTTCGGCAATCTTGCGCCCGCCGTCGATCACGCACAGGTAGTTGCACAGCCGCTCGGCCTCTTCCATGAAGTGCGTGGTCAGCAGGATGGTCTTGCCGCTGGCCATCAGCGACTTCAGGCGCTCCCAGATCAGGTGGCGCGCCTGCGGGTCCAGGCCGGTGGTGGGCTCGTCCATCACCAGCAGGTCGGGGTCGTTGATCAGTGCGCGCGCCACGGTCAGGCGCCGGCGCATGCCGCCGGAGAGGTCGCGCACCTGGGCATCGGCGCGGTTTTCCAGCCGGGCGAATTCCAGCAGCATCGGCACGCGCCGTTCGATCTCGGCCGACGACAGCCCGAAGTAGCGCCCGAAGATGCGCAGGTTCTCGATCACCGAGAAATCCGGGTCGAGGTTGTCGAACTGCGGCACCACGCCCACGCGCATGCGCGCCTGCGGCGCGCGCTCGGGGATGGGCTCGCCGCACAGCGTGAGCGTGCCGGCCATGGGCGTGGTCAGGCCCAGCAGCAGGCGCAGCGTGGTGGTCTTGCCGGCGCCGTTGGGGCCCAGCAGGCCGAAGCACTGGCCGCGAAATACCTGGAGATCGAGGTCGTCGACCACGACCGTGTCGCCGTATTGCTTGCGCACCTTGCGCAACTCTAGGATGGCAGTCAAGGCAGGGTCCGGTGTGGCGCCGCACGGGCGCAATATCCGCCATTATGCCGGTCATCGGCGCAATGCTCAGGTGGCGCAGTGCAGCAAAAGCCGCGGCGGCAAGGCGCAGCGGGGGCTGGCCTGGGCGCGAGGCATAAAAAAACCGCCAGCGAACTGGCGGTTTTTTATGCCCGGCGGTGCCAGGCGGCGAAGCGTACCGGATCAGTACATCTTCTTCGGCAGCATCTGCATGCGCAGGCGCTTGCGCAGACGTGCTTCGGCGGCCTTCTTCTTGCGCTTGCGCTCGGTCGTCGGCTTCTCGTAAGCGGTGCGGCTCTTGAGTTCAACGATCAGGCCAGTCTGCAGAATGGCGCGACGGAAGCGCCGCATTGCAACTTCAACGGGCTCACCGGGTTTCAAGACGATCTTAGTCAATTCAGTCCTTTAGGGGATTGCCGCAAGGAGCGGCTGGTTCACACGGGGGGAAACTGCGGTCGCCGGAGCGACTGGTATTGCACGCCGGGCTAATGCCCTGGTGCGCCCCCGCGAACCTGAAAGATGTGGACGTTTCAGTCCGTGCAACCAGTGTCAGGGGTGATAGCGCCAGGCCCTATACAACTGGAGCCTGACAGTACCGGTTTCCATGAATGCTATACGCCCGTAACTATGGCATGTATACGACCGCACTGTCAAGAATGTAGTGCAATGCGCGCGCGGGGCGTATCATCGGAAATCGCCATTAGTCTACCTTGGCGCACTTTAGGCCGGCGCCTGCGTGGCACAATCTGGCTGCGCCCCCGCCGCTGTGAGGCAAGCGCGCCCACCATGCCTGAGCCGCGCCAACCCGACGATCCCCGCCCCGACCCCGACCACCTGCTGCAGCGCATGCAGGCGGCCGGCGCACGCGCCGCGCGCGGGCGCCTGCGCATTTATTTCGGCGCTTCGGCCGGCGTCGGCAAGACCTTCGCCATGCTGGCGGCGGCGCGCGCGCTGCGCGAGCAGGGCGGCGACGTGGTGGTGGGCGTGGTCGAAACCCATGGCCGCGCCGAGACCGAGGCACTGGCCGAAGGCATCGAGCGCGTGCCGCTGCGCCGCGTCGACTACCGCGGCCGCACGCTGCAGGAATTCGATCTCGATGCCGCCCTCGCGCACCGCCCCGCGCTGATCCTGGTGGATGAGCTGGCGCACAGCAACGCGCCCGGCAGCCGCCACCCCAAGCGCTGGCAGGACATCGCCGAGCTGCTGTCGGCCGGCATCGATGTCTGGACCACGGTCAACGTCCAGCACCTGGACAGCCTGAACCAGGCGGTGGCCGGCATCACCGGCCTCCGCGTGCGCGAGACCGTGCCCGACGCGGTCTTCGACGATGCCGGCGAGGTGGTGCTGGTCGACCTGCCCGCCGACGAGCTGCTGTGCCGCCTGCGCGAAGGGCGCGTGTACGTGCCCGAGCAGGCCCGCCATGCCGTGCAGCATTTCTTCCGCAAGGGCAACCTGATTGCGCTGCGCGAGCTGGCGCTGCGCCGCACTGCCGACCGCGTCGACGACGACGTGCGCGCCTACCGGCAGGAAGCCTCGATCGAACCGGTCTGGCGCACGCGTGAAGCGGTGCTGGCCTGCGTCGGCCACGGCAGCGATGCCGCGCAGGTGGTGCGCAGCGCGCGCCGGCTGGCCGGGCAGCTCGATTGCGACTGCCATGTGGTGACGGTGTCGGTGCCGCGCCTGGCACCCGTGCCCGACGCCCAGCGCGAGCAGCTCGACCAGGCCATGCGGCTGGCCGAGGCGCTGGGCGCGCGTACCGAAACGCTGGCCGGCAGCGACATGGTGGCGGCGGTGGCCGGCTATGTGCGGCGGCACAACCTGACCAAGGTATTGATCGGCCGCACGCCGGCGCGCTGGGCCGATGGCGGGGCTTCATTGTCCGGCCGCATGCACGCGCTGCTGGCGCGCGCGCTGGCGCCATGGCTGGGCGCGCGCGCGTGGCTGTTCGGGCGCACCAGTTTTGCCGATGCGCTGGCTGCGGCGTGTCCCGAGATCGACGTGATCCGCGTGGCGGCCGACAGCGTCCGGCAGGACACCTCCGGTGATGCGCCCATGCTGCCCGGCACCGAGCCGCCGCGGGCAGAAGCCGCGCCTGCGCAGTGGCCGGGCCTGCTGTGGGCGGTGGCCTGGTGCGCCGGCGCCACCGCGCTGTCGGCGCTGGCGCGGCCTTGGTTCGACCTGGTCAATATCGCCATGCTGTTCCTGCTGGCGGTGGCCGGCGTGGCGCTGCGCCACGGACGCGCGGCAGGGGCGTTCGCCTCGCTGGTGGCGGTGGGGGCGTTTGATTTCTTCTTCGTGCCGCCGCAGCTGTCGTTTGCGGTCAGCGACGTGCAATACCTCGTGACCTTCCTGGTGATGCTGGCAGTCGGGCTGGTGATCGGCCAACTGACGGCCGGCCTGCGCGAGCAGGCCCAGGTATCGGTGCAGCGCGAGACCGATGCGCGCACGCTGTACGAGCTGGCGCGCGAGCTGTCGGCGGCGCTGACCGACGCGCAGATCGTCGGCATCGGCAGCCGCTTCCTGCGCGCGGCGTTCGATGCGCGTGCCGCGTTTTTCCTGGTCGGCGCGGACGGCCGGCTGCTGCCCGCGGCCACGGATCCCGAGGCCGGCCGTGCGGCACAGAGCGATGCCGTCGACCACGTGTTGGCGCAATGGGTCTTCAACCACGGCCAGCCGGCCGGCACCGGCACCGACACGCTGCCTTCCGGCACGGTGCTGTACCTGCCGCTGAAGGCGCCGATGCAGGTGCGCGGCGTACTGGCGGTGGAGCCGCGCGCCTGGCGCGCGTTTGCGCAGCCCGCGCTGCGGCGCCAGGCCGATGTCTTTGCCACGCTGATCGCGATTGCGATCGAGCGGCTGCACTATGTCGAGGTGGCGCAGCAGGCGCTGCTGACGATGGAGTCCGAGCGCCTGCGCAGCTCGCTGCTGGCCGCGGTGTCGCATGACCTGCGCACGCCGCTGACCAGCCTGATCGGCATGGCCGAGACCCTGCAGCGCGGCACGATGCCGCTGGCGCCGGAGGTGGCCGAGACCGTCGGCGCCATGCGCGACCAGGCGCGCCGCATGCACGCGATGGTGGCCAACCTGCTCGACATGGCGCGGCTGCAAAGCCGCAGTGTGGCGCTGCGCAAGGAATGGCAGTCGTTCGAAGAACTGGCCGGCGCGGCGCTGGCGTCGCTGCGCGATGCGCTGGCGCGGCACCGCGTGGTGGTGGCCGACCTGTCGGCGCTGCCGCTGGTGGCATGCGATGGCGTGCTGATGGAGCGCGTGCTGTGCAACCTGCTGGAGAATGCGGCCAAGTACACCGCGCCGGGCACCGAGATCCGCGTGCGCGGCGAGCTCTCCGATGACGCCGTGCACCTGGTCGTCGAGGACGACGGCCCCGGCGTGCCGGCGGCGATGGCGCGGAAGGTGTTCGAGAAATTCACCCGCGGCGAGCGCGAGTCCGCCACCAGCGGGGTGGGCCTGGGGCTGGCCGTGTGCGAGGCCATCGTGCAGGCGCACGGCGGCAGCATCCGCGTCGAGCCGGTGCATGCTCGGGCGCAGGGCGAAGGCACCGGCGCGCGCTTCGTGGTCACGCTGCCGCGCGGCAACCCTCCAGTGCTGGAACCGGAAGCGGCCGGCTTGCCGGCCTGAAACCGACAACCTTTCAAGGATCCGACGCGTCATGCCATTCGAGTTTTCGCCCACGGTGCTGCTGGTGGAAGACGAGCCCCATATCCGCCGCTTCGTGCGCGCGGCGCTGCAGGACGAGGGCTGCACCGTGCACGAGGCCGAGTCGCTGCAGCGCGGACTGATCGAGGCCGGCACGCGCCAGCCGGACCTGGTGATCCTGGACCTGGGGCTGCCGGATGGCGACGGCGTATCGATGATCGGCGACCTGCGCACCTGGACCGAAGTGCCGGTGCTGGTGCTGTCGGCGCGCACCGGCGAGGCCGAGAAGATCCGCGCGCTCGACGCCGGCGCCGACGACTACCTGACCAAGCCCTTCGGCGTGGGCGAGCTGGTGGCGCGCCTGCGCGTGCTGCTGCGCCGCCATGTGCGTGCCGGCGCGCAGGGGCGGGCGCAGGTGGCGTTCGGCGAGATCGCCGTGGACCTGGCCAACCGCCAGATCACGCGCGCGGGGGTGCCGGTGCACCTGACGCCGATCGAGTTCCGGCTGCTGGCCGTGCTGCTGGCGCATCGCGGCAAGGTCATGACCCACCGCGAACTGCTGCGCGAGGTGTGGGGGCCGGCGCATGCCGACAGCAGCCAGTACCTGCGCGTCTACATGGGGCACCTGCGGCACAAGCTGGAAGCCGACCCGGCCCAGCCTGCCTACCTGCTGACCGAGATTGGGGTGGGCTACCGCTTCGCCGGCTGATCGCCGGGTAACTCAAAGAAGCACTTTTTGCCGATCACGCGCCGCGTGAGGATGGCGCTCGCCCCTCGCATTCACTCCCGGTAAACCCGCAACGACGTCGAAATCATTTGACGCGTAAATTCAAGTAGATAAACTATTATTCATAAATATGAATTCAGGCAGGAGCGCCGCATGCAGGACCAACCCGTCTATTTCATCTCGACCGACGAGGTCGAGGGCTACCACCCCGCCAACCATGTCGGCACCCTCAACCGCCGGCTGATCGGCCCCGAGACCGTCGGATCGCGGCACCTGGAAGTGATCCACGGCACCATCGAGAAGGGCAAGGGCGCGCTGCCGCATGCGCATCCCGGCATCGAGCAGGTCTGCTACGTGCTCGAAGGCCGCGCCGTGGCCGAGGTCGGCGGCCAGCGCAAGGAACTGGGCCCTGGCGACTGCTGCTTCTTCCCGCCGGACCAGATGCATGTGTTCACCGTGGTCAGCGACGAGCCGGCCAAAATTCTGGTCATCTATTCCCCGCCATATGGGGAATCCCCCGAGCGCGTGATACGGCCCGCATAAGACGCGGCTGGTCACGGCAAGGGATTGAACAACTACAGGAGACAACCACCGTGAAGTCCTTCAGGAATGCCTTTGCCAGCCTGGTGCTCGGGTGCACCGCGGCGCTGGCCGCCACCCCGGCGCTGTCGGCCGATGAATTCCCGTCCAGGCCGCTGCGCCTGGTGGTGCCGTTCGCTGCCGGCAGCGGCACCGATGCCGTGGCCCGCCTGACCGCCAAATACCTGGGCGAGGCGCTGCAGCAGCCGGTGGTGGTGGATAACAAGCCCGGCGCCAACGGCACCATTGCCGCCGAGTTCGTGGCCAAGGCCCCGGCCGATGGCTACACGCTGTTCATGACCACCAACACCACGCATTCGGCCAACCCGTCGCTGATGAAGCAGCTGCGCTATGACCCGGTCAAGGATTTCACGCCGGTCTCGCGCATGGGCAACCTGCCGTTCATGCTGGTGGTCAATCCGGCGCTGCCGGTGAAGACGCTGCGTGAGTTCATCGACTATGCCAAGGCGCATCCGGGCCTGAGCTATGCCAGCGGCAACAGCACCGGCATCGTCTCGGGCGCCACGCTGTCGAAGATGGCCGGCCTGAACATGCTGCACGTGCCATACAAGAGCACGCCGCCGGCGATGACCGATGTGATGGGTGGCCAGGTGCAGGCGATGTTCGTCGACTTTGCCGCGGGCATCGCCAACGTGCGCGCCGGCAAGCTGCGCGCGCTGGCGGTGACCACCGCGCAGCGCAGCGCGCTGCTGCCCGACCTGCCGCCGCTGGCGAGCGTGCCGGAGCTGAAGGGTTTCGACGTGACCTCATGGAACGGCGTGTTCGCGCCGGCCGGGGTGCCGGCGCCGGTGGTGCAGCGGCTCAATCGTGAGCTGGTTGCCATCGCCACCAGCAAGCAGCATGCGCCGCAGTTCCACGCGCTGGGCTTCGAGCCGTTCGGCAGCACGCCGGCCGAGCTCAGCCAGTTTGTCGTGGCCGAGCTGCAGAAGTGGTCGCGGCTGGTGAAAGACGCTGGCATCCAGCCGGAATAGGCGCTCTTCGGGCAACCATCAGGCAACCAACAAGACAACGACATCAGGCAGGTAACGCTATGAATTTCGACCTCTCCGAAGAACAGGCATCCATCGTCGAGGCCGTGCAGCAGGTCTGCACGCAGTTCGACATGGAATACTGGGACCGCCTGGACAAGTCCGGCACCTATCCGCACGAGTTCTACAAGACGCTGTGCGAGGGCGGGTGGCTGGGCGTGGCGATGCCCGAGGCCTTCGGCGGCGCGGGCCTGGGCATCCTGGAGGCGGCGCTGGTGATGCAGACCATCTCGCAGTCGGGCGCTGGCATGACCGGCGCTTCGGCGGTGCATATGAATGTGTTCGGCCTGAACCCGGTGGTGGTGTTCGGCACCGACGAGCAGAAGGGCCGCTTCCTGCCGCCGCTGATCGCCGGCCAGGAGAAGGCCTGCTTCGGCGTGACAGAGCCCGACGCGGGCCTGGACACCACCAAGCTCAAGACCTTTGCGCGCAAGGTGCCGGGCGGCTATTCGGTGAGCGGGCGCAAGATCTGGATCTCGACCGCGCAGGTGGCCGACCGCATGCTGCTGCTGGCGCGCACCACGCCGCTGGAGTCGGTGAAGAAGTCGACCGAAGGGCTGTCGCTGTTCTACACCAAAGTCGACCGCAGCAAGATCGAGATTCGCGAGATCGACAAGATGGGCCGCGCCGCCGTCGATACCAACATGCTGTTTATCGACGACCTGTTCATCCCGGAGGAAGACCGCATCGGCGAAGAGGGTAGGGGCTTCGAATACATCCTGCACGGACTGAACCCGGAACGCATCCTGATCGCTGCCGAGGCCATCGGCCTGGGCCGCGCGGCGCTGGCCATCGCCACGCAGTACGCCAAGGAGCGCGTGGTGTTCGGCCGTCCCATCGGCATGAACCAGGGCGTGCAGCATCCGCTGGCGCAGGCCTGGATGCAGCTGGAGTCGGCCAACCTGATGATGCTCAAGGCCGCGGCGCGCTATGACGCCGGCCAGTCCTGCGGCGCCGAGGCCAACACGGCGAAGTACCTCGCCGCCGAGGCTGGCCATAACGCGTGCCAGACCGCGATCCTGACGCTGGGCGGCATGGGCTACTCGCGCGAGTACCGCGTCGAGCGGCTGCTGCGCGAGTCCTATATTCCGCGCATCGCGCCGGTCAGCCCGCAGCTGATCATGTGCTTTATCGCCGAGCGCGTGCTGGGTTTGCCCAAGTCGTACTGAGCGGGAGCGACGATGCCAAACGAGCAAGCGCAGGCAAGCGCGGCCACCGGGCCGCTGGCCGGCATCCGCGTGATCGACATGACCTCGGTCGCGATGGGCCCGTATGCCACCCAGATCCTCGGCGACATGGGCGCCGAAGTCATCAAGGTCGAGCCGCCCGCCGGCGATGTGTTCCGCCACGCCGAGCCGGCGCGGCACGCGGCCATGGGCGCCAGCTTCCTGAACCTGAACCGCAACAAGCAGTTCGTGGTGCTGGACGTGAAGCAGCCCGATGACCTCGCCGCGCTGAAAGCCCTGATCGCCACGGCCGATGTCTTTGTCTCCAACGTGCGGCCGCAGTCGCTGCGCAAGCTTGGGCTGGACTATGCGTCGCTGCGCGTGGACCATCCGCGGCTGATCTACTGCGGCGCTTATGGCTATTCGGAAGAGGGTCCCTACGCAGGCGCGCCGGCCTTCGACGACATCATCCAGGCGCGCAGCGGCATGGCGCAGTTCCAGGGTGCGAACTCGAACGAAGGCCCGCAGTACGTCAACACCATCCTGGCCGACAAGGTGGCCGGGCTGACCGTGGCCTACGCGATCCCGATGGCGCTGTACGAGCGCGAGCGTTCCGGCCAGGGCCAGGCCATCGAGGTGCCGATGTTCGAGACGCTGGTGTCTTTCCTGGCCGCGGAGCAGCTGGCCGGACAGACCTTTGTCCCATCGCTCGGGCAGGCCGGCTATCCGCGCGTGATGTCGGCGCACCGCAAGCCCTATCGCACGCGCGACGGACATATTGCGCTGCTGCCCTATACCAGCGCCCAATGGCTGCGTTTTTTCGATGTGTCAGGCCATGCGGAGCTGGCGCAGGATCGGCGCTATGCCACACCGGCCGCGCGCAGCGCCAATATCGACGCGCTCTACGCCACGCTGGCCGAGATCGTCGCGCAGCGCACCACGGCCGAATGGCTGGACCTGCTGCGTGATGCCGATATCCCGCACAGCGAAGTGCCGCATTTCGACAGCCTGGCCGACGACCCGCACCTGCGCGCCACCGGCATGATGTTCGAATACGACCATCCCAGCGAAGGCCGGCTGCGTGGCGTGGGCATCCCGACGCGCTTCTCGCGCACGCCCGGCAATATCCGCAGCTGGCCGCAGGCGTTGCCCGGGCCAGGCGGCGCGGAGGGCGGCTGACACCCTTGCCGGCCGACTCCGCCGCGTACAATCCCGGCCAACAGATATTGAAGTCGAGGAAGCCAACGATGGCAGAACACGAACCGGCAGAAAAATCGGGTCACGCCAGCGTCAAGACCGCGCTGCGCGTGATCGAGATCATGGAGATCTATGCGCGCGAAGGGCGCTCGCTGACGCTGACCGAGCTGGCCAGGCTGCTGGGCGCGCCGATGTCGAGCTGCCTGGGGCTGATCCGCACGCTGGCCTCGCTCGGCTACCTGTACGAGACCGGCCGCCGCCAGGGCTACTACCCGACGCGCCGTCTGCTCGACATTGCCCAGCGCATCGCCCGCAACGACCCGCTGCTCGAACGCGTGCAGCCGGTGCTGGAATCGCTGCGCGACACCACCGGCGAAACCGTGATCTTCGGCAAGCTCCAGGATGACGGCCGCGTGCTGTACCTGGAGGTGCGGGAGTCCGGCAATCCGGTGCGCTATATCGCCGCGCCGGGCGAGCTGCGCGATGCGCACGTGAACTCGATCGGCCGCGCCATCCTTGGCACGATGCCGGCGGACAGCCGCGCCGAACTGCTGGCTGGCGTGTCGTTTGCCTCGCGCACGGGGCGCACGGTGGACTCGCTGCGCGTTTTCGAAGCCGCCATGCAGCAATGGCAGGCGCAAGGCTGGTATCCGAACTTTGGCGAGTCGTTTCCTGACCTCGGCGCGATCGCCATCCCGGTGGCCATTGGGGGCGTGACCTATGGCATGTCCGTGGCGGGGCCGCTGCATCGGATCGAGGCCAATGCCGACGCCATTGTCGTGGCGCTGAAGGCCGCTGGTGGTTCGCTGCAGGGATAAATGGGAGAGGGCAGGCGTTGCGGTGGCCCGCAGGCTGTCGTGACGGCTGTCGAGGGAGGGCAAGATCGAAGCGCGTTGCGCGAACCGAAGCCCAAAACGAAAAAGCCCGGTGCGTTTGCACCGGGCTTCCGTATCGGTTGGCTCCCCGACCTGGGCTCGAACCAGGGACCTGCGGATTAACAGTCCGTCGCTCTACCGACTGAGCTATCGGGGAACAGCTGAGAAAGAGATTATAGCCAGTTTCTCTTTTCTTCGTCAACACCTTTTCGACATTTTGTTCTTGTCAGAAGGTCTCTGGAAGCTTCCGGCTTGCTGCCTGCCGTACGGTGCGAAGGGCATCTCTGCCGGCTTCGTGCCGCCGTGTCGAACAGCGAGGCCGCATTATAGCTACGGTTTTGGGTTTGTGCCAGAAAAAAACCGCCTCGCGGCGGTTTTTTTCTGCGGCACTCGCTCGGCTCAGTCGAACACCGGCGAATCCACGCCGAGGATCTTGTGCAGCTTCGGCGAGGTGGTGGTGTACTGCATGTGGATTTTCTTCTCGGGGAAGATATACGGCGCGGCACCGAACGCGGCCAGCGCGGCCTCGTGGAAGCCCGACAGGATCAGCTTCTTCTTGCCGGGGTAGGTGTTGATGTCGCCCACAGCGAAGATGCCCGGGATATTGGTCTCGAACTTCTCGGTGTCCACCTTGATCTGCTTGCGCTCCAGGTCCAGGCCCCATTCGGCGATCGGGCCGAGCTTGGGCGACAGGCCGAAGAACACCAGCAGGTCATCCACCGGCAGGCGGCGGGTCACGCCGTCGGCGCCCGTCACCTTGATCTCGGTGAGCACGCCGTCCTTCTCTTCATAGCCGCCGACCTGGCCGACCAGGAACTGCATTTCCATCTGTTCGCATAGTTCCTTCATCTTGGCGACCGAGGCCGGCGCGGCGCGGAAGCCGTCGCGGCGGTGGATCATCACCACCGACTCGGCCTTGCCGACCAGGTCCAGCGTCCAGTCCAGCGCCGAGTCACCGCCGCCGATGATCACCAGGTTGCGGCCATGGAAGCGGCTCGGGTCCTTGACGCGGTAGAACAGCTGCTTGCCGTCGAACTTGTCGATGCCCTCGACCTTCAGCGTGCGTGGCTGGAACGAACCCACGCCCGCGGCGATAAAGATGGTCTTGGTGATGAAGCGGGTTCCGAGCGAGGTCTCGACGAAGAAGCGGCCGTCTTCGCGGCGCTCCACGACGGCGACTTCCTGGCCCAGGTGGAAGGTGGGCTCGAACGGCTCGATCTGCTTGAGCAGGTTGTCGGTCAGTTCCTGGCCGGTGCAGATGGGCACCGCCGGGATGTCGTAGATGGGCTTGTCCGGATAGAGCTCCACGCACTGGCCGCCGACCACCTTCAGGGAATCGATGACATGTGCCTTGATTTCGAGCAGGCCCAGTTCAAAGACCTGGAACAGGCCCACCGGGCCGGCACCGACGATCAGCGCATCGATCTCCTGCGGCTGGCCGCCTGCAGGGCTGCCGCCGTCGACCTGCTTGGTCGTGTCGGCGACGGGATTTGGAATGCTCAAGTCCATATTCGTCCTGATACGTTTGCGTGGGCCGCTTGTGCCCGGTGTTGCGGAAAGCGCGTGGGGACGGCTTTATTGTTCTGTCAGCGCTGCAGGTACTGCAGCTTGTCAGTTGCGTCCTTCCACTCCTCGGCCTCGGCCAGCGGGGCCTTGGTCTTGGTGATGGAGGGCCAGTTGCGGGCCAGCTCGGCGTTCAGGTCGATGAACTGCTGCTGGTCGCCCGGCACGTCTTCCTCGGCGTAAATGGCGTTCACCGGGCATTCGGCCACGCACACGGCGCAGTCGATGCACTCATCCGGGTCGATAGCCAGGAAGTTGGGGCCTTCGCGGAAACAATCGACCGGACACACGTCAACGCAGTCTGTGTAGCGGCAACGGATGCAGGATTCGGTGACAACGTGAGTCATTTCGGTTCCAGGAAAACAGGTCGGCTTTTAATGGGAAACTGTGGGGCCGCTTCTTGCCGGCGGACGCCGCATCCACCGCATGGTGCCGCATGGCAGCATGGGCTGGGCGAGCGCCGGCCGAGGCCTTTCGGAAAGCGATATTGTAGCCGAGGCTTCTGGCAAGAATAGCGGGTCTATATAGCCGGATCAGATAGTTTTCTTATTTCTTTATGTACTTTTGATTTAACGCATGGCGGCCAGCTGGCACGTCGGCCCGCCAGCGGGCATGATGAGGCCGCCAGCAGTCACTTGCATCCGTGCCGGGAGACCCGTATGCCACGCCAGCCTTGCCTTGCCAGCCTGCGGCACCATGCCGCGATGCGCCGGATCTTCGCCCCCATTGCTGTGCTGCTGACGGCATTTCTGGCGCCGATCGGGTCGGTTGCCGCCCAGACCCTGGCCCAGTCGCCGGGAATGGCCGACAGCGTGGTGTCGCGCCTGGTGGCGTGGCGCGCGCGTACCGATGCGCCGGTCGCGCTGCCGGCGCTGACCGCGTTCGACTGGGACCACTTCAGCGTGACCGATTCGCCCGCGGGCGATGCCATTGCCCATTGCGGCCGGGCCGGCCTGATGCCGTGCGGGCCGCAACTGCAGCCGCAGCCGGACGACCGGGTGCAGGTGCTGCGCTTCGAGCGCGCCGGGACCCTGGTCTACACCGAGCGCATCATGGCCGGCGACGGCGCCTTTGCCGAGCCGCTGCCGCAGCGGGTGCCGCGCGCCGCCGCCACGCTGGTGTCGTGCCCCGGTACCGACGGCCGCCAGTTGTGGTGCCTGCAGGGCAGGGCCAGGGGCAGGGAGGCGCCGCGGCAGCCACAGCCCTTCCTCGATGGTGGTTGAGCGGCAAGAGTGGCCGGGTGCGGCCAGACTTCGGTTAGCATGACGTACTGACCCGGCATCGCCGTCTGGCCCGCTATGATCATCCCGTCCCTGCTCGACACCGACCTGTACAAATTCACGATGATGCAGGTGGTGCTGCATCAGTTCCCGCAGGCGCAAGTGGAATACCGCTTCAAGTGCCGCAACGCGGGCGTCGATCTGACGCCCTATATCGATGAGATCCGCGCCGAGGTGGCACACCTGTGCCAGTTGCGCTTCACCGACGACGAGCTCGCCTACCTGCGCGGCCTGCGCTTTATCAAGAGCGATTTCGTCGACTTCCTCGGCCTGTTCCACCTGAACGAGAAATATGTCTCGGTGCGGCCGTCCCCGCAGGGCAACGGCGAGATCGAGATCTCGATCATCGGCCCGTGGCTGCATACCATCCTGTTCGAAGTGCCGGTCCTGGCGATCGTCAACGAGGTCTATTTCCGCCGCACCCAGCCCAGGCCCGACCAGGCCGAAGGCCGCCGCCGGCTGGACCACAAGCTGGCCTTGCTGAAGACGCCCGAGCTGGCCGATTGCGTGATCGCTGACTACGGCACGCGCCGGCGCTTTTCGCGCGAATGGCAGGAAGAGGTGCTGCTGACCATGCGGCGCCTGCTCGGGCCGCAGCTGGCCGGCACCAGCAACGTCCACTTTGCCCGCCTGCACAATATGGTGCCGCTGGGCACGATGGCGCATGAATACCTGCAGGCCTGCCAGGCACTGGGCCCGCGGCTGCGCGATTCGCAGGTGTACGCGCTGGAGCGCTGGGCGCGCGAGTACCGCGGCGACCTGGGCATCGCGCTGTCGGATACCTACGGCTTCGATGCCTTCCTGCGCGACTTCGACCTGTATTTCTGCAAGCTCTTCGACGGCGTGCGCCATGATTCCGGCGACCCGATGCTGTGGGGCGAGCGCATGGTCGCCCACTATGCCGCCAACCGCGTCGACCCGCGCACCAAGACGCTGATCTTCAGCGACAGCCTCGACATCCCGCGCGTGATCGAGCTGTACGAGCGCTTCCATGGCCGCTGCCGGCTGGCCTTTGGCGTCGGCACCAACCTGACCAACGACCTTGGCTATACCCCGCTGCAGATCGTGATCAAGATGGTGCGCTGCAACGGGCAGCCGGTGGCCAAGCTGTCGGACACGCCGGAAAAGACCATGTGCGACGATCCCGGCTACCTGTCCTACCTGCGCCAGGTGTACTCGGTTCAGCCCGCGGCGTAGCAAAATTCAACACCTTGCGCCGGCCATCGCATGCTCTGCATGCGGCGGGCGCCACTATAATCGGCGCATCGCGCGTTCGCCGCGCTTTGCGCTTCTCCAGCCAGGCCTTATGGAAACCAACGACGCCCGCGACCGCATCTTTGCCCGCATCCGTGCTGCCCAGGGCAGGCCGACCCGGCCGAGCGCGGGCGAGCGCGAGGCCGTGGCCGACTACCTGGCGCGCCACCCGCAGGGCCCGCGCCCGGCGGTGGCCGCCGACCTGGCCGAGGCCTTCCTGACGCAGGCCCAGCGCATGGCCTCGACCGTCGACCGCGTGGCGAGGATGGACGAGGTGCCCGCCGCCACCGCGCGCTTTCTCGACAGCCTGAACCTGGTCCACCGTGCCGTGGCCTGGGATGCGCTGGGCCCGCTGCCGTGGCAGGCCGCGGGGCTGGCGGTGGAATGCCGACCGCCGGTGCGCGAGGTCGAGGCCGACCACGATCATGGCGACCTGGTCGGCATCACCGGCTGCTTCTGCGCGATTGCCGAGACCGGCTCGCTGATGCTGCTGTCGGGCCCGGCCACCTTTGCCTCGGCCGCGCTGCTGCCCGAGACCCACTTGGCGGTGGTGCCGCGCTCGCGCATCGTCGCCGGCCTGGAAGACGCCTTTGCGCTGGTACGCAGCGAGCGCGGCGAACTGCCGCGCGCCACCAATATCATCAGCGGGCCTTCGCGCACGGGCGATATCGAGCAGACCATCGTGCTCGGCGCCCATGGCCCGTACCGCGTGCATGTGATCCTGGTCGACGAGGCCTGAACCCGCGGCTTTTGCCGCACGGAATGCGATGCACCACCCATGCCGGAAGCTCCGGGGCAAGAGGTGCTTGAATTACACTTGCAGGCTTGCCTGCGTGCCGCGGCTTCGTGCCGGCGGTGCGCCAATGAATGCTGCATTCCCGAGGAGATCCTGCCTGATGCGACGTGCCTCCGTGCTGTTGCCGCTGCTGGCCGTGCTGGCCGCCTTTCCCGCCGTCGGCCGTGCCGCGGACCTTGACGGGGCGTCGCTGTCCTCGCTGTGGGGGCTGCCGTTCGCCGGCATCCTGCTGTCGATCGCGGTGTGGCCGCTGGTTGCACCCAAGTTCTGGCACCACCACTACGGCAAGATCGCCGCGGGCTGGGGGCTGCTGTTCCTGCTGCCGTTCGCGGCAGCGTTCGGCACGCATGCGGCCGCGGCCAGCGCGGTGCACGCGCTGCTGGCCGAGTACATCCCGTTCATCGTTCTGATCGCCTCGCTGTATATCGTGGCCGGCGGCATCTGCGTGCGCGGCAACCTGCACGGCACGCCCGGGCTCAATACCGGCATCCTGGCGCTGGGCACGCTGCTGGCCAGCTTCATGGGCACCACCGGCGCGGCCATGCTGCTGATCCGGCCGCTGCTGCGCGCCAATGACAACCGCCGCCACGTGGCGCACGTGGTGGTGTTCTTTATCTTCCTGGTGGCCAATGCCGGCGGCTCGCTGACGCCGCTGGGCGATCCGCCGCTGTTCCTGGGCTTCCTGAAAGGCGTGGACTTCTTCTGGACCATGCGCAACATCTTTCCGGAGACGGTCTTTATCTGCGTGGTGCTGCTGGGGCTGTTCTACCTGCTCGACCGTCACTACTACCGGAACAAGGAAGAGGAACTGCCGCCGCGCAGCGACCCCACGCCGGACTCGGGCGGCATCGCCATCGAGGGCAAGTTCAACTTCGTGCTGCTGCTGGCCGTGATCGGCCTGGTGCTGATGAGCGGGCTGTGGCAGCCGGGCATTTCGTTCGATGTCCTGGGCACCGAGGTGCCGCTGCAGGCCGCGGTACGCGATGCGCTGCTGGTGGTGGTGGCGGTGGTGTCGCTGCTGGTGACGCCGCAGACGGCGCGCACCGGCAATGAATTCAACTGGGAGCCGATCCTGGAGGTCGGCAAGCTCTTTGCCGGCATCTTCCTGACCATCATCCCGGTCATCGCCATGCTCAAGGCCGGCACCGACGGCGCCTTTTCCGGCGTGATCCGCGCGGTCAGCGACAGCAACGGCCAGCCGGTCGACAGCATGTACTTCTGGGCCACCGGCCTGCTGTCGTCGTTCCTGGACAACGCGCCGACCTACCTGGTGTTCTTCAACACCGCCGGCGGCGACGCGGCCACGCTGATGACGCGCGATGCCTCGACCCTGGCCGCGATCTCGGCCGGGGCCGTGTTCATGGGCGCCAATACCTATATCGGCAATGCCCCCAACCTGATGGTCAAGGCCATTGCCGAGAACCGCGGCGTGCGCATGCCGAGCTTCTTCGGCTACATGCTGTATTCGGGCATCTTCCTGATGCCGCTGTTCGTCATCATGACCTTCCTTTTCTTCCGAGTGTGATGCCATGAAGCCGTCTGTCCTGGTCACCCGCGCCATCTATCCCGAAGTCATCGCGCACCTGGCGCAGTATTTCGATGTCGACGACAACCAGCAGGACGCGGTGCTCGACGCCGCCGCGCTGAAGGCGCGCCTGGCGGGCAAGGCCGGCGTGCTGGCCAACGCCGCCGACCGCATCGACGGCGACGTGGTCGCCGCTCTGCCGGCGCTGCGCGCGGTGTGCAATATGGCGGTCGGCTACAACAACCTGGACGTGCCGGCGCTGACGGCCGCCGGCATCGTCGCCACCAATACGCCGGACGTGCTGACCGAGACCACCGCCGACTTCGGCTGGGCCCTGCTGATGGCCACCGCGCGCCGCGTGACCGAGGCCGAGCACTACCTGCGCGCCGGCAAGTGGCAGCGCTGGAGCTACGACATGCTGGTCGGCATGGACCTGTACGGAAGCACGCTCGGCATCCTCGGCATGGGCCGCATCGGCCAGGCGCTGGCGCGCCGCGCGAGCGGCTTTGGCATGAGCGTGCTGTACCACAACCGCAGCCAGCTGCCGGCGGACACCGAGCGCGCGCTCAACGCGCGCTATGTCAGCAAGGAAGACCTGCTGCGCCAGTCCGACCACCTGCTGCTGGTGCTGCCCTATGGCCCGCAGAGCCACCACGCCATCGGCGCCGCCGAGCTGGCACTGATGAAGCCGACCGCGACGCTGGTGAACCTGGCGCGCGGCGGCATCGTCGACGATGCCGCGCTGGCGCAGGCGCTGCGCGACAAGCGCATCTTCGGCGCCGGCCTGGATGTGTTCGAGGGCGAGCCCAGCGTCAATCCGGATCTGCTGACGGTGCCCAACGTCGTGCTCACGCCGCATATCGCCAGCGCCTCCGAGAAGACCCGCCGTGCGATGGCGATGCTGGCCGCCGACAACCTGATCGCCGCGCTCGACCAGGGCCCGCAGGCCGGCCATCCGCCCACCGTGATCAACCCCGACGTCATGTCGCGGCGCCGCTAAGCCTGCCATCCACCTGTTTCCTGCTGCATGACCCTGATTCCGTTCCTGACGCTGGCCGTGGCGCTGCTCGCGGTCGTCCTGCTGGTCATCGTCCTGCTGCGCCAGCAGGCTGCCTCGCCGGGGGCCGAGCTTGGCCGGCAACTGGCCGACATGCGCGCGGAAAGCGCGCGCGGCATGGAGCGGCTGGAGCGGGAGTTGCGCACCGACGTGGCCGACGCCGCGCGCGGCAGCCGCGACGAGTCGGCGCAGCAGATGCTGCGCTTCCAGCAGGCGCTGTCGTCGCAGCTGACGGGCGTCGCCACGCTGCAGAACAACCAGATCGACACCTTCGCGCAGCAACTGGCCAAGCTGACCGAGACCAACACCCAGCAGCTCGAGCAGGTGCGCCAGCACCTGATGCTGCAGGCCCAGCAGGCGCGCGACGAGCAGGCCGGCACGCTGCGCCGCTTCGGCGACGGGCTGCAACAGCAGCTGGCGCAGATGTCCGAAGCCAACGAGCGGCGCCTGGCCGAAGTGCGCGCCACGCTGGAGAAGAAGCTGCAGGACATCGAGGCCAACAACGCCGCCAAGCTTGAGGAAATGCGCCGCACTGTCGACGAGAAGTTGCATGCCACGCTGGAGCAGCGCCTGGGCGAGTCCTTCCGGCTGGTGTCGGACCGGCTCGAGCAGGTGCACCGCGGCCTGGGCGAGATGCAGGTGCTGGCGCAGGGCGTGGGCGACCTGAAGAAGGTGCTGACCAATGTGAAGTCGCGCGGAACCTGGGGCGAAGTCCAGCTGGAAATGCTGTTGGAGCAGATGCTGACGCCGGAGCAGTACGGCAAGAATGTCGAGACCGTGCGCAACTCGGGCGCGCGGGTGGAGTTCGCGATCCGGCTGCCGGGCAAGGCCGCGGGTGGCGACAATGCGCCGGTCTGGCTGCCGGTCGACGCCAAGTTTCCCAAGGAACAGTACGAGCGCCTGGTGGACGCGCAGGAGCGGGGCGACCCGAACGGCGTGCTCGCTTTTGGCCGCGAACTGGAAGTGGCGCTGCGGCGCGAGGCCCAGACCATCGCCGAGAAATACCTGTCGCCGCCCCAGACCACGGATTTCGCCATCCTGTTCCTGCCGACCGAGGGGTTGTACGCCGAGGTGCTGCGGCGTCCGGGCCTGACCGACCTGATGCAGCGCGACTACCGTGTGACCGTGGCCGGACCGACCACGCTGACCGCGCTGCTGAACAGCCTGCAGATGGGTTTCCGCACGCTGGCGCTGGAGAAGCGCTCAAGCGAGGTGTGGGAGGTGCTGGGCGCGGTCAAGACCGAGTTCGGCAAGTTCGGCGACGTGCTGGCCAAGACCCGCGATACGCTGGAACGCGCCGCGCGCAACATCGAGCAGGCCGAAGTGCGCACGCGCCAGATGGCGCGCAAGCTGCGTACGGTGGAAGCGCTGCCGGGCGAGGCCGCGCAGCAGGTGCTTGGCCTCAATGCAGCAGAAGCGGCGGACGCGCCGGAGGCCGCCGAAGACAACGGCGGCTGAACGCGCGGCAGGGAAGGGTCAGGGCAAGCCCCCGCGGGGGCTTGCGGATTGCTGCCGGCCTGGGCGCCGGCGCGCTGCTCAGCGCTCGTCTTCGGGCGCCAGTTCGCGCACGTGGACTTCAATGCCGCCGAAGCGGGCGGCCACCCAGTTGTAGGCCTTGCAGGCCAGCCACAGCAGGCCGAAGCCGATCAGCGCATTCAGGATGATTGCGCTGAAGACCGTGATGGCGGGCAGGTCACCGTAGCGGACGAAGGTGACAAACAGGCCCAGCGACACGATCGGCAGCGAGAAGCACAGGTAGACCAGCACCAGCGCGCGGGCGGTCTTGACGGGGTGGAGGTAGGCGATCTCCTGATTCATGACGGGGGATACTCGAATGTTTCTGAATCGTGCGCCAAGTGTAGCGATTGGCCGATGCCAAGCATAGCCCGCCGGCGGCGGGGGCGGGCGAAAGCCCCGTGCCGGCTGTGCTATGGCCGCAAATGTGCGGCACAAAAACGACACATTGCTACCGGCGTGTGGCAAGCGCTTGCGTGCAGCGCCTGCCGGTCCGGCTAGACCAGTCCGTCGAACAGCATCACCTCGACCGCATCGCCGGCCTTGACCGAGTCCTGTTCATGGCCGAGCACGATAAAGCAGTTGGCCTCGCTCATCGAGCGCAGCACGCCCGAGCCCTGCTGGCCGGTGATACGCACTTCCCACTGGCCGTCGCCGGCGCGCGCCAGGATGCCGCGCTGGTACTCGGTGCGGCCGGGCTTCTTGCGGATGGCTTGCGCGCTGCGCACGCGCAGCAGCGGCAGCGGTGCCACGCTGGCGCCCATCAGCCGCTGCAGCGCGGCGCGCACGAAGTGGTAGAAGGTGACCATCACCGCCACCGGGTTGCCCGGCAGCCCGAACAGCAGCGCGTCGCGGCCGTTGGAATTGATGCGGCCGAAGGCCATCGGCCGGCCCGGGCGCATCGCGATCTTCCAGAACGTGACATCGCCCAGGCGCGCCATGATCTGCTTGGTGTAATCGGCCTCGCCGACCGAGACGCCGCCGGAGGTGATGACCGCGTCGGCGGTCTCGCAGGCGGTGCGGAAGGCGGCTTCGAGCGCCTCGGGGTTGTCGCGTACCACGCCCATATCGAGAAGGTCGACGTTCATCCGGCGCAGCATGCCGTGCAGCGTATAGCGGTTGGAGTCATAGACGCAGCCGGGATCGAGCGGCTCGCCGATCGAGCGCAGCTCGTCGCCGGTGGAGAAGAACGCGACGCGCAGGCGCCGGCGCACGCGCACCTCGGCCACGCCCAGCGAGGCCAGCAGGCCCAGGTCGGCCGGCTGGAGGATGCGCCCGGCCTGCAGCGCGGCCTGGCCGCGCGCCAGGTCTTCGCCGCGCAGGCGCCGGTTGTCGCCGGTGCGCACGCAGTCGGCGGCAAAGCGGATGCGCGCGCCGTCGTCCACGGCTTCGACGAATTCCTGCGGCACCACGGTGTCGCAGCCGGCCGGCATCACCGCGCCGGTCATGATGCGCACCGCCTGCGCCGCCGTGGGCGCCAGCGCCCCGGCGCCGCCGGCGAAGGCGCTGCCGATGACTTCCAGCTCGACCGTGGCGGTCTGCGCGGCAGCCAGCGCGGCACCCTGGAAGGCATAGCCGTCCATTGCCGAGTTGTCATGCGCCGGCACGTCGATGGCCGAGACGATGTCCTCGGCCAGCACGCGGTCCAATGCGCTGCGGATCGGCAACTGCTCGACGCCGCGCACCGGCTCGACCACCTCGCCGATGATGCGGTTGGCCTGGTCCACCGGCAGGGCGGTGGGGTCGTAGTCGGAAAGGCAGGAGATGACGGATTGCAGGGTGGGCATGGTGGCTCAGCGCGTTTCGTGCGTGCGCAGTTCGTCCAGGGTGTTGATATTGGCAAAGGCCGCGGCGTCGTCGAACAGCACTTCGGCCAGGCGGTGCGAGGCGGCCCAGGTCTCGATCTTGCGGCCGCCGCCGGAAAGATAAGCCACCAGGCTGTCGAGCGCACTGACCGGCATCAGGCAGAACACAGGTTGGGTCTGGCGCCGGCCGTCTTCGTCCAGCGTGACGGGGATCGCCAGGTCCGCGCCTTCGGCCTCGATCGCCTGCGCCAGGCGTGCCACCAGGTCGGTCGGCAGGAACGGCGAATCGCAGGGCGCGGTCACCATCCACGGCGTGGCGCATTGCTCCAGGCCGGCCAGCATCCCCGCCAGCGGGCCGGCGAAGTCGGGCACGGTGTCGGTGTAGACCGGCACGCCGAAGGACTCATAGGCGGCCAGGTTGCGGTTGGCATTGATCATCAGCCCGCCCACCTGGGGGGTAAGCCGCATCATCGTGTGCATGGCCATCGGCGTGCCGTGCAGCGGCTGCAGGCCCTTGTCGGTGCCGCCCATGCGGCTGCCCCTGCCGCCTGCGAGGATCAGGCCGGTGATGTCGTCGCGTGCAATCATGGATTGTGTGTGCGGCGGGGTCAGCCGCCGATATAGGACATCTCGATCTTGCGCTCGGCACGCCTGGCGCGCACCGTCGGGTCGCTGCGCTGCTCGGAATAATTGTCGGTGCGGCCCTGCCACACCTGCGCAATCGCATTGGAGATTTCCAGGTCGCTGTAGCCGCCGCGCAGCAGCGCGCGCAGGTCGAAGCCTTCGGTGGCGAACAGGCACAGGTAGAGCCGGCCTTCGGTGGACAGCCGGATGCGGCTGCAGTCGCCGCAGAAGGCGTGGGTGACGCTGGAGATCACGCCGACCTCGCCGCTGCCGTCGCGGTAGCGCCAGCGCTCGGCGGTTTCGCCGGAGTAGTTGGCCTGCACCGGTTCGAGCGGGAATTCCGCATCGATGCGCTTGACCACCTCGGCGGACGGCAGCACTTCATCCATCTGCCAGTGGTTGCTGGCGCCCACGTCCATGAACTCGATAAAGCGCAGGATGATGCCGCTATTGCGGAAGTGGCGCGCCATCGGCACGATTTCCTGGTCATTGGTGCCGCGCTTGACCACCATGTTGACCTTGATCGGCGCCAGCCCCACGTCCTGCGCGGTCTCGATGCCGTGCAGCACGTCGGCGACGGCGAAGTCCACGTCGTTCATGCGGCGGAAGGTGGCGTCGTCGATCGCGTCCAGGCTGACGCTGACCCGCGTCAGTCCCGCGTCGCGCAGGGCGCGCGCCTTGCGCGCCAGCAGCGAGGCGTTGGTGGTGAGCGTCAGGTCCAGCGGCTTGCCCGAGACCGTCTCGATCTTCGCCAGCATCTCCACCAGGTGCTCGATATTCTTGCGCAGCAGCGGCTCGCCGCCGGTCAGGCGGATCTTCTCGACGCCGTGGGCGACGAACAGGCGCGCGGTGCGTTCGATCTCCTCGAAGCTCAGCAGCTCGGAGTGCGGCAGGAAGGTGTAGTCCTTGTCGAAGACTTCCTTCGGCATGCAGTACACGCAGCGGAAGTTGCAGCGGTCCGTCACCGAGATGCGCAGGTCATGCAGCGGCCGGCCGCGGGTGTCCGCCACCAGGCCGGTGGGGGCAGCCAGCTTGCCGGGAATGCTGGGCGTCATCGAGCGGTAGCGATGGTCGCGCAGGTCGAAAATCGGAATGACGGATTCGGTCATGGCCTGTGGGTGGGCACGGCGTCCGGGGAGCGGCCTGGCGGCGGGGCCAAATCAGGGGCGCTCGAGGACCGGATGCATTCTGCTGCCATTCTAGCCGAGGCGGGGGCGGGGCACCCGCATCCCCCGGTGATGGCGGGGATTCATCCGGGCGGCGGCCCATGAAAAAAGGGGACGGCGTGGCCGTCCCCTTCCTGCTTTGGCTGCGGTGCAGCGGCAACGCTTACTGCTGCGATGCCATCTCCACTTCGCGGCCACCGGTTTCCACCAGGATCATCGGACCGTGGGGCAGCGGCGGCAGCGCCTTGCGCTCGCGCTGCACGCGCGGGGCGGGCGCGATGCGGGCGGCGGCTTCCTGGGCCGAACGCAGCTTGTCGCTGTCGGTATGGACCCATTGCAGGCCGGCGGTGGCCAGCATCGATTCCAGGTTCTCCAGCGCTGCGGGGGTGGCCGGCGCTGCTGCAACGACCGGAGTTGCCGGGGTGAACACCTCGGCCGGTGCGGCTTCGGCCACAGGGGCGATGACCGGTGCAGCGGCAGGTGCCGGCACCACCGGAGCCGCTTCGACGGCCACGCTTGCGGTGGTCTCGACGATCGCTTCGGCGGCAACGGCTTCCGTGACGGCGGCGGCGACCGGGGCAGCTTGCTCGGGCGCGGGCTCGGCAACCGGCGCGGTCACCGGGGCTGCCTCCGCGACCGGCGCGGGCGTCACGTCTTCCGGCACGGCGATGCGGATCGCTTCGACGGCCTCGGCTGCTGCGGCCACGGCCACGGCAGCTTGCGGTGCGGGCTCGGCCGGCATGGCGGCTTCAGCGCGCACCGGGGCCACGCCTTCGGCAGCGGCGGCTTCTTCGTCGCCTTCGCCCTGGGCACCTTGCACCGACTCGTCGCGCTCGCGGCGATAGCGGTTGCGGCCACGGCGGTTGCGGCGGCGGCGCTCTTCGCCCTCAGCGGTCTCGGCGGCGCTTTCGGCACCTTCCGACAGCTCGGCGCGGACGGCTTTCGTCTCTTCGGTCACGGCCTGCGGCAGCACGCCCAGCGCCTGGGCGGCGGCGATGGCTTCCGGCTGCGGTGCTTCACCGGCTTCGGCTTCGCGCAGTTCGCTGCGTTCGCGCTGGCGTTCACGCTGGCGCTCGCGGCGTTCCTGGTTGCGGTCGCGACGGCCTTCCTGACGGCCCTCGACGCGCTCGCCCTGGACGCGCTCGGCTTGCACCGCCTCGCCCTGGCGTGCCAGGGCCGGGGTGGCCTGGCCTTCACCTTGCTGGCGCGGCTGGCGGCCCTGGCGTTCGCCACGGCCCTCGCGTTGCTCGGCGCGCTCGGCACCCTGGCGTTCACCACGTTCCGCGCGCTCGGCACGGTCGCCGCGCTGGCCGCGGCCCTGGCGCTCGCCACGCTCCGCTCGCTCACCACGCTCCGCGCGGTCGCCACGCTCACCACGCTGGCCACGGCCTTCGCCGCGCTGGCCGCGCTCGCGCCGGCCTTCGGCGCTGCGGGCCTCAGTGGCAACCGCCGGCTTGGCCGGTTCCACCACCGGCGGGGTTGCCGGACGGGCACCGAACAGGCCCTTCAGCCAGGCGATGAAACCGCCGCTGACCACAGGCTGGGTGGCCGGCACGGGCGGGGCGACCGGGGCTTCCGGCTTGGGTGCGCGCTCGGGGCGCGGCACCGACACCGGGGCCGGTTGTTCCGGGGTGATGCCCTTGACCGCGGCTTCCTGGCGCGGCTTGGCTTCTTCCTTGCGGCGGCTGCTGTAGCTGGTGTCGGCTTCCAGTTCCTTGGCGGCGGCCTCGGCCATGCGGTAGCTGGCGGTGCTTTCTTCCAGGCGCGGGTCGTCGTGGCGCAGGCGCTCCAGCTTGTAGTGCGGCGTTTCCAGGTGCTTGTTGGGGATCAGCAGCACATTGACCTTGAAGCGCAGCTCGATCAGGTTGATTTCCTGGCGCTTCTCGTTCAGCAGGAAGGCGGCCACTTCCACCGGCACCTGGCAGTGGATCGCGGCGGTGTTTTCCTTCATCGCCTCTTCCTGGATGATGCGCAGCACCTGCAGGGCGGACGATTCGGTATCGCGGATATGGCCGGTGCCGTTGCAGCGCGGGCAAGTGATGTGCGAGCCCTCCGACAGGGACGGGCGCAGGCGCTGGCGCGACAGCTCCATCAGGCCGAAGCGGCTGATCTTGCCCATCTGCACGCGCGCGCGGTCGTGGCGCAGCGCGTCCTTCAGGCGCGTTTCCACGTCCTTCTGGGCCTTGCCCGACTCCATGTCGATGAAGTCGATCACGATCAGGCCGCCCAGGTCGCGCAGGCGCAACTGGCGGGCGATCTCGTCGGCGGCCTCGAGGTTGGTGCGCAGCGCGGTTTCCTCGATGTCGGCGCCCTTGGTGGCGCGGGCCGAGTTCACGTCCACGGAGACCAGCGCCTCGGTGTGGTCGATCACGATGGCGCCACCCGAGGGCAGCATCACCATGCGCGAGTAGGCCGACTCGATCTGGTGCTCGATCTGGAAGCGCGAGAAGAGCGGCACGTCGTCGCGGTACTTCTTCACGCGGTTCATGTTGTCAGGCATCACCACGCTCATGAAGGCGCGGGCCTGTTCGTAGATCTCGTCGGTGTCGATCAGGATCTCGCCGATATCCGGCTGGAAGTAGTCGCGGATGGCGCGGATGACCAGGCTCGATTCCAGGTAGATCAGCAGCGGGGCCTTGTTGTCGCCGGCGGCGCCGTCGATGGCCTTCCACAGTTGCAGCAGGTAGTTCAGGTCCCACTGCAGTTCCTCGGCGGAGCGGCCGATGCCGGCGGTCCGGGCGATGATGCTCATGCCTTCCGGCACGGTCAGCTGCGCCATGGTCTCGCGCAGTTCCTGGCGGTCCTCGCCCTCGATGCGGCGCGACACGCCGCCGCCGCGCGGGTTGTTGGGCATCAGCACCAGGTAGCGGCCGGCCAGCGAGATAAAGGTGGTCAGGGCCGCGCCCTTGTTGCCGCGCTCTTCCTTCTCGACCTGGACGATCAGTTCCTGGCCTTCATGCAGGGCATCCTGGATGCGCGCGTTGCGCACGTCGATGCCTTCCTTGAAGAAGGCGCGGGCTACTTCCTTGAACGGCAGGAAGCCGTGGCGTTCTTCGCCGTAGTTGACGAAGCAGGCTTCCAGCGAGGGTTCGATGCGGGTGATGACACCCTTGTAGATGTTGCCCTTGCGCTGTTCGCGCCCGGCAGTCTCGATGTCGATATCGATCAGTTTCTGACCGTCGACGATGGCGACGCGCAATTCCTCCTGTTGCGTCGCGTTGAACAGCATGCGTTTCATCGCAGTACCTCACTCCAGTGTCGCGGGTGGCACCGTCTGGGCGGTGTCCGCGGCGATCTATGGAGCACGCGAGGGAGCGAGCGAGGCGCGAGAATTGCCGGAAAGCGCCGCTGCGCGGGATAGGCGAGCGGCTGGGCGCGGGTGAAAGAGAGCGATGACGTCGGGGTAACGTCCGCGGGGCAGGAGAGAACACCGGAGGCTGCTCTTGCGCAGACATCCGGCGCGTTCCCGTGCCGGAGGCGATGCTGAACGCCGGCGCAACCGGCGCCGGCGGCATCGCGGCCGGCCGCGGAAGGCCTAGACGCGTCAAAGAGCAAATTTTTCGGACACGGCATGGTTGCCGTTGCTGCCTGACTACTCCTGGCGGGCGCACCTACTACTTCTTGGAATTCTGCGACCGGGCGCCGGTATTTCCAGTCAGGCGGCAGGCTAACCTGCCGGCCGGCACCGTTTCCCGGTGCGGGCAGGACTTCTCTCACCGAAGCGGATGCCGGCAGTGGCATCCGCCTTTAAATTCTGTTTTACCTGAACACTCAGTTCCCACGTCACCGCCTGCCTCGCCGAAGCCTCCTTTGGGCGACTTCCTGCATGCCGGCGGCACCGTGCGTGCTGCTTTTTACTGCCATTTGCCCGTCTGGCGCTTGGCGGAACGCAAAGTTGCGGGAGACGGGCGGGGTTGGCGGCAACCCCAAGTGTAGAATGCAAAAAATCCAGGAAAACTCGAAGATTAATCGCTTACACAGGTCTTGCGCTGCCGGCCACAAGCCGGGACAGCGAGGAAATTATATTGAAAATGAATGAGTTACGCCATCAAATTGAAAAGGCTGCCGAAGCTGCGCCGGCCAGCCCACAGGTGGCGTATGTCACGATTGACGAAGGCTCGGAAGGTCAGCGCATTGACAACTTCCTGCTGAAGGTGGCCAAGGGCGTGCCCAAGAGCCATATCTACCGGGTGCTGCGTTCGGGGGAAGTTCGCGTCAATAAGGGCCGGATCGATGCCACTTATCGCTTGCAGTCGGGTGATGTAGTGCGCATTCCGCCAATGCGGGTGGCGAATTCGGCGCAATCGGACAATGCCCGGCATGTGCCGGCGGGCGAGTTCCCGGTGCTGTTTGAAGATGCCCAGCTACTGGTGATCAACAAGCCGGCCGGCGTGGCCGTGCACGGCGGCTCGGGCGTGGCCTTCGGCGTGATCGAGCAATTGCGCCGGTCGCGGCCCCAGGCCAAGTTCCTGGAACTGGTGCATCGGCTCGATCGCGAGACCTCCGGCATCCTGGTGCTGGCCAAGAAGCGCTCGGCGCTGGTCCACCTGCACGAGCAGATTCGCGGCAGCGCGATGGACAAACGCTATTTCGCCTGCGTGGCCGGCGAATTTCCGAACGCGCGCCAGCACGTGAAGCTGCCGCTATATAGGTACAGCACGCCGGACGGCGAGCGCCGGGTGCGGGTGCAGGCCGACGGGCTGGCCTCGCACACCGTGTTCAACCGGGTCGAGGCCTTCCAGGGCTTCACCCTGCTGGAGGCCGAGCTGAAGACCGGCCGTACCCACCAGATCCGCGTCCACCTGGCCCACTCGGGTTTCCCGATCGTCGGCGACGAAAAATATGGCGACTTCTCGCTGAACAAGGCACTGGCGCGTTCTGGCGCGAGGCCGGGCCTCAAGCGCATGTTCCTGCACGCCCACCGGCTGGTGTTTATCCACCCGGCCACGGGCGAGCCGCTGGCGGTGGAAGCGCCGCTGCCCGACGAGTGCGTCGGATTCCTGCAACAATTGCGTGAACTGCATGCCCCGGAGTAGGGTAGTGCATCAAACGCCACAAGGACTTCCATGGCCAGGCAACAATTTGACCTGATCGTTTTCGACTGGGACGGGACGCTGATGGACTCGACCCCGACCATCGCCAAGTGCATCCAGCTTGCCAGCCGCGACCTGGGCCTGCCGGTGCCGGATGACCGCGCCGCCAGCCACGTGATCGGGCTGGGCCTGAAGGATGCGCTGTCTTACGCGGTGCCGACGCTGGACCCCGCCGACTACCCGCGCCTGGCCGAACGCTACCGCTACCACTTCCTCGCTCGCGATGCCGACCTTGTGCTGTTCGACGGCGTGCGCGAAATGCTGGAGACCCTGCGCGGCGAACACTATTTTCTTGGCGTGGCCACCGGCAAGACCCGCGTCGGCCTGCAGCGCGCGCTGGCCGCGAGCGGTCTGACCCGCCTGTTCGACGCCACGCGCTGTGCCGACGAGACCTTCTCCAAGCCGCACCCGGCCATGCTGCACGAACTGACCCGCGAACTGGGCCAGGACGTGGAGCGCACGGTGATGGTCGGCGACACCACCCATGACCTGCAGATGGCGGCCAATGCCGGCGCCAAGGGGATTGGCGTGTGCTATGGTGCACATCCCGCAGATTCGCTGCGCGCGATGGCGCCGGTGCATTGCGCGACTTCCATCCCCGACCTGACCGACTGGCTGCTGGCCCATGCCTGAGGCAGCGGCCGGCCAGGCGCCGGTGCGGCTGTGCGCCGCCGAGGACCTGGAGGAAGGCGGTCTGGGTGTGCGCTTCTCGGTGGCGCTGGACCAGCGCGAGATCGGCGCCTTCGTGGTGCGTTTCGACGGCGCCGCGCACGGCTACCTGAACCAGTGCGCCCATGTGCCGATGGAACTGGACTGGCAGGAAGGCCGGTTCTTCGATGCCTCGGGCCTATACTTGATGTGCGCCACACATGGCGCGGTTTATGTGCCGGACAGCGGCGAGTGCGTCGGCGGCCCCTGCCGCGGTGCATCGCTGGCCAAGCTGCGCATCGAGGAGCGCGACGGCCAGGTCTACTGGCTACCGGAAGCGCCATACCGGATCGCTGCGCGCATGGGCGGTGCCTGAATGACGGGCAGGGCCGGCAGTCAGGCCGGCCGTTGTATTTCCAGGCCTGGGTTTCCAGGCGTTTCCACGAGCGATTTGCATGACAGAACAACAGAAGCCGCCATCGGGTGAATCGGGTCAGCCGGACGAGCACAAGCCAGCCGGCGACGGTGCGCCGGGCGAAGGGTCGCCCCAGGCGGAGTCCGAGCGCCTGGTCACCGCACCGCGCGCCGATTACCCGCTGGAAGACGAATTGCGCGCCGGCGACGACGCGGCAAGGCGTGAAGCGCGCGAGCGCAAGGCACGCATGGCTGGAGCCACGGCGGGGCCCCCGGTTGGCGGCGGCGCCGGCTGGGAGCGCGATCTGCTCGAAAAAGTGCTGACCGCATCGCTGCGCGAGCAGCGCGCGGCACGGCGCTGGCGCATCTTCTTCCGCTTTGTCGGACTGGCTTTGCTGGCGCTGATCCTGGTCACGCTGTTCGACTTCAAGGGCGATGGCGCCATCAGCACCTCGGGCCGCCATACGGCCATGGTCACGCTGGAGGGCGAAATCGCCGCGGGCACGCCGGCCAGCGCGGAATCGATCAATGCCTCGTTGCAGGCGGCGTTCGCTGACGGCAATGCCGCCGGCGTGATCCTGAAGATCAATTCTCCGGGTGGCTCGCCGGTGCAGGCGGGCATCATCAACGACGAGATCCAGCGGCTGCGCACGCTTTATCCGTCCAAGCCGTTCTATGTGGTGGTGGAAGAGATCTGCGCCTCGGGCGGCTATTACGTGGCCGCGGCGGCCGACAAGATCTATGTCGACAAGGCCAGCATCGTGGGTTCGATCGGCGTGCTGATGGACGGTTTTGGCTTTACCGGGCTGATGGACAAGCTGGGCGTGGAGCGCCGGCTGTACACCTCGGGCGCCAACAAGGGCATGCTGGACCCGTTCTCGCCGCAGGTGCCCAAGCAGAAGGCCTTTGCCGAGGCCATGCTCAAGCAGATCCACCAGCAGTTCATCGACGTGGTCAAGGAAGGGCGCGGTGACCGGCTCAAGGATGATCCGGAGCTGTTCTCCGGCCTGTTCTGGTCGGGCGAGCGCGCCGTGGAGCTGGGCCTGGCCGACGGGCTGGGCAGTGCCGACTATGTCGCGCGCGATGTGCTCAAGGCCGAGGACATCGTCGACTACACCGTCAAGGAGAACATTGCCGAGCGCGTGGCCAAGCGCTTTGGCGCGGCGGTGGGCTCGGCGGCGATGAAGACCATGCTGTGGAGCAACCGCATGCAGGGCATGCACTGAGCCTGATGGCGCGGCGGCAATGGCAAAGGGGGCGTTCGCGCCCCCTTTGCCGTTTCTTACATGGCCAGCAGCGAGAAGATCGCCGGGCGCTTGTGCAGGTCGATCCGCTCGGGACGCCAGTCCGACAGCGGCAGCGTGACGATGGTCTCGCCCGGCAGGGTCAGGTCCACGGCCACGGACAGCAGCGTGGTGCCGGCGCAGTGCTGGCGCATGGCTTCCAGCAGCGCCGCATTGCGGTAGGGCGTTTCGATGAACACCTGGGTCTGGCTGGACTTGCGCGAGCGCTGCTCCAGCTCACGCAGTCGCTGCGCGCGCTCGCCGGCATCGACCGGCAGATAGCCGTTGAAGGCAAAGCTCTGGCCGTTCAGGCCCGAGCCCATCACCGCCAGCAGGATCGAGCTGGGCCCGACCAGCGGCCGCACGCGGATGCGGCGCGCATGGGCCAGCCGCACCAGGTCGGCGCCGGGGTCGGCCACCGCCGGGACGCCGGCCTCGGACAGCAGGCCACCGTCGCGGCCGGCTTCGAGCGGGGCCAGCAGAGCGGCCAGGGCGTCGGCACGCGTGTTGACGTTCAGCTCGCGGATCTCGATCTGCTGGATCGGGCGTGCCAGCGGCGTGGTCTCGCCCAGCTTCTTCAGGAAGGCGCGCGCGGTCTTGGCGTTCTCGGCGACGAGGTAATCGAGGTTGGCCGCGATCTGCTGCACGCCGGCCGGGATCACGTCGGCCAGCGGGTCGGCTTCATCGCGCTTGCCGAGGGTGTTGGGGATCAGGTAGAGAGTGCCGCTCATGGTGGGCTCGTGCGGGTCATGCGGAAAGAAGAGGGTAGCCGGCCTGGCGCAGCATGCCGGTCAGCGCGATCAGCGGCAGGCCGACCAGTGCGGTCGGGTCGTCCGACTCGACGCGTTCCAGCAGCGCGATGCCCAGGCCTTCGGACTTGGCGCTGCCGGCCACGTCGTAGGGGCGCTCCAGCTGCAGGTAGGTTTCGATTTCAGCATCGGTCAGGTCGCGCATGGTCACGCGGGTTTGCACGTCGGCCAGCTGCACGGTGCCGGTGCGTGCGTCCAGCAGGCACAGGGCCGAGTGGAAGGTTGCGGTGCGCCCGCGCATGCGGCGCAGCTGCGCCACGGCCTTCTCGTGCGTGCCGGGCTTGCCCATCTGTTCGCCGTCCAGGGTCAGCACCTGGTCCGAGCCGATCACCAGCACGCCCGGACGGCGCGCGGCAATGGCTTCGGCCTTGCGCTGCGACAGGCGCAGCGCGGTGGCTTCGGGCGCTTCGCCGGCAAGCGGGGTTTCGTCGATGTCGGGCGCGGCCACCTCGAACGGGATGCGCAGGCGCTCCAGCAGTTCGCGGCGGTAGGGCGAGCCGGAGCCAAGGATCAGGCTGGGGCGGGGGTCTGGGGACATAAGTAATGGAATCGGAACAGGAAGCGAAACAGTAAAAGGTGCGGCCCGCGCTGCAAGACCTTTGACCTCGGCACGGTTTACGTCGTACAATCGTGCGTTTAGCCGCATCCGCACCCGGGCGCAGTGCCGCCAATGTGCGCGGCCCGTAGTCCGACAGCCGTGGAATGTGGCGAACCAGTCATTGTATAGCGACCGGAGCCACGCACATGACCCAGCCGATTGACCTGCGCGCGCTTGATCTCTTCGCCTTGTGCCGGAAGGGTGAAAGCCTGGCCGGCGGCGTGGCGGTGCGGGATTTGCCGCGCATCTTAGCCGAGACCGCCGCGCAAGCGCCAGCCTCGGCACCCGATGAGACGTTTGCCTATTCGGCCACTGGCTTCATGCGTGAAGAGGCGGCCGAGCCGGGCGCCGCGGTGGCGCGGCGGCTGTTTCTCGACGTGACCGTGCAGGGCCGGATATGGCTGGATTGCCAGCGCTGCCTGGCCCCATATGCCGAGCCGATCGATACGGCAACGCGTTTCGAGGTGGTGGAAAGCGAGGAAGCGGCCGACGCCGCGCCGATGGACGACGACGAAGTCGACGTGATCGCCGGCTCGAAGCATTTCTCGTTGCTGGACCTGATTGAAGATGAAGTGCTGCTGGCGTTGCCGGTGGCCCCCAAGCATGACGTCTGCCCGACGGTGCACGAAAGCCTCGTGACCGGTTCGGACGGCGAGGCGCAGCCAGAGGCTGAGCCTGAGGAAGAAAAGCGGCCTTCGCCCTTTGCGGCGCTGGCCGGCCTGAAGACCAAGCATTGATGCCGCCGGCAGGCGGTGCGCAAGGTCTTGCAGGTGAATCTGAAGCATCCGGCCGGGCCCCGGCTACGCCTTGGGCGGGATGCGTGTGTTAATATTGAAAAATTCTCGAAGGAGTCATCATGGCTGTTCAACAGAACAAGAAGTCGCCGTCCAAGCGCGGCATGCACCGTTCGCACGATCACCTGTCGGCAGCGCCGCTGGCAGTTGAGCCGACCACCGGCGAAACCCACCTGCGCCACCACGTCAGCCCGAACGGCTACTACCGTGGCCGCAAGGTCATCAAGACCAAGAACGACTGATAGCTTCGTTCGGCGTGACGTTGCGTCTCGCTCGCGCATGCCTGTAGGTCGGACACTAAAAGGTCAGAGACAAAAAAGCGGCAAGATCGTTGCCGCTTTTTTGTTGGGCGCTCGGATTTCCCGCCGGGCGTGGCGTGCGCCGCCGCGCTATCCGTACCAGGAACAATGACGATCAAAATCGCTATCGACTGCATGGGCGGCGATCACGGAGTCTCCGTGACGGTGCCTGCGGCGATCAGTTTTCTTTCCCGCCACGACGACGCCGAGATGGTGCTGGTCGGCTTGCCCGACGCCATCCGGACGCAGCTGAAGAAGCTGCACGCGCTGGACCATCCGCGCGTGACCATCGTCGAGGCCACCGAGGTCATCACCATGGATGACCCGGTCGAGGTGGCGCTGCGCAAGAAGAGGGATTCCTCGATGCGCGTCGCCGTCACGCAGGTCAAGGAGGGCCTGGCCGGTGCCTGCATCTCCGCCGGCAATACCGGCGCGCTGATGGCGGTGTCGCGCTATGTGCTCAAGACGCTCGAAGGCATCGAGCGGCCGGCCATCGCCACCACCATCCCGAACGAGCAAGGGTGGGGCACCACCGTGCTGGACCTGGGTGCCAATGCCGACTGCGAGCCCGAGCACCTGCTGCAGTTCGCGCGCATGGCCGAAGCCATGGTGGCCGTGGTCGACCACAAGGAACACCCCACGGTGGGCCTGCTGAACATCGGCGAGGAAGTCATCAAGGGCAATGAGGTGGTCAAGCGTGCGGGTGAACTGCTGCGCGCCTCGGAGCTGAACTTCTACGGCAACGTGGAAGGCAACGACATCTTCAAGGGCACTACCGACATCGTGGTCTGCGACGGCTTCGTCGGCAACGTGGCGCTCAAGAGCACCGAGGGCCTGGCCAAGATGATCGGCAGTATGATCAAGGAAGAATTCACCCGCTCGTGGTTCACCAAGCTGCTGGCCGCGGTCGCCATGCCGGTGCTGTCGCGCCTGGCCAGGCGACTCGACCCGGCGCGCTACAACGGCGCCTCGCTGCTTGGGTTGCGCGGGCTGGTGATCAAGAGCCACGGCTCGGCCGATGCCCATTCTTTTGAGTGGGCCATCAAACGCGGGTATGATGCCGCCAAGAATGGCGTGATCGCCCGCATCACCCGGGCTTTTGCCGATAAATCCAGCGCCGCAGGCGCTGCACAGCCCGCCCCGGAGACAGAGGTGCCTGGCGCGCATCCCAGCCCCCACGTCGCCTGAGCGCCACGCGCGCCGGTCGAGGGTGCCTGCGGGCCATACGATCCGACAATACATGACCAAGTACGCAAAAATCATCGGTACCGGGAGCTACCTGCCTCCGCGGCGCGTGACCAACCATGACCTGGCCACGCAGCTTGCCGAAAAGGGCATCGAGACCAGCGACGACTGGATCGTCTCGCGCAGCGGCATTTCGGCACGCCACTGGGCCGAGCCGGATGTGACCAGCAGCGATCTCGCGGTCAAGGCTGCCGAGCAGGCCATCGAAGCCGCCGGCATCGACCGCCAGAGCATCGACCTGATCATCGTCGCCACCTCGACGCCGGACTTCGTGTTCCCCAGCACGGCCTGCATCGTGCAGGAAAAGCTGGGCATCACCAACCACTGCCCGGCGTTCGACCTGCAGGCGGTGTGCTCGGGCTTCGTGTACGCACTGGCCACTGCCGACAAGTTCATCCGCAGCGGCTCGCACCGCAACGTGCTGGTGATCGGCACCGAGGTGTTCTCGCGCATCCTGGACTTCAACGACCGCACCACCTGCGTGCTGTTCGGCGACGGTGCCGGCGCCGTGCTGCTGTCGGCGTCCGAGGAGCCGGGGATCCTGTCCACCGCGATGCACTCGGACGGCAGGCATGTCGATATCCTGTGCGTGCCGGGCAACGTCGCCGGCGGCAACATCACCGGCAACCCGTTCCTGCACATGGACGGCCAGGCGGTGTTCAAGCTGGCCGTGAACGTGCTGGACAAGGTCGCGCGCGAAGCCATGGAGGCTGCGTGCGTGACGCCGGACCAGATCGACTGGCTGATCCCGCACCAGGCCAATATCCGCATCATGCAGGGCACGGCGAAGAAGCTGGGCCTGCCGGCGGAGCGCATGGTCGCCACCGTGCATGAGCACGGCAACACCTCGGCCGCGTCGATCCCGCTGGCGCTGGACGTCGCGGTGCGCGACGGCCGCATCCGCGCGGGCCAGACCGTGCTGATGGAAGGCGTGGGCGGCGGCTTCACCTGGGGCGCGGTGCTGCTGCGCATGTGATTCGCGGCCGGCGCCATGGCATCATGCCGCGCATGCAGGACATGCCGCGGCGCCGGCCACCCGTTTCTTGTTAGGGTTCCAATCCGATGAAATTCGCTTTCGTATTTCCCGGCCAGGGTTCGCAGTCGGTCGGCATGCTCAATGCCTTCGCCGATAACGCCGTGGTGCGCGCCACCGTGGAAGAGGCCTCGGCCGCGCTCGGCCAGGATCTCGGCCGCCTGATCGCCGAAGGCCCCGCCGAAGAGCTGAACCTGACCACCAACACGCAGCCGGTGATGCTGACCGCCGCAGTGGCGGTCTACCGTGCCTGGCTGGATGCCGGTGGTCCGGCACCGGCGCTGGTTGCCGGCCACAGCCTGGGCGAGTACTCGGCGCTGGTGGCCGCGGGCGTGATCCCGTTTGCCGACGCGGTACCGCTGGTGCGCTTCCGCGCGCAAGCCATGCAAGAAGCCGTGCCGGTGGGCGAGGGCGCCATGGCCGCGATCCTGGGCCTGTCCGATGACGACGTGCGCGCCGCTTGCGCCGAGGCATCGGCCGCCGGCGTGGTCGAGGCCGTGAACTTCAACGCGCCGTCGCAGGTGGTGATTGCCGGCCACAAGGCCGCGGTCGAGAAGGCCTGCGAAATCGCCAAGGGCAAGGGCGCCAAGCGCGCGCTGCCGCTGCCGGTGTCGGCGCCGTTCCACTCGTCGCTGCTCAAGCCCGCCTCGGACCGCCTGCGCGAGCGCATGGCCGGCCTGGCTTTCTCGGCGCCGTCGATCCCGCTGGTGAACAACGTCGACGTCGCCATCGTCAATGATCCGGACGCGATCAAGGACGCCTTGGTGCGCCAGGCCGCCGCGCCGGTGCGCTGGGTCGAGTGCGTGCAGAAGATGGCCGCCGAAGGCGTCACGCACGTGATCGAATGCGGCCCCGGCAAGGTGCTGGCCGGCATGACCAAGCGCATCGACGGCAACCTGACCGGCGGTGCGATCTTCGATCCGGCCTCGCTGCAAGACACGCTGGCACTGCTGAAGTAAGCAAGAGGACATCCGCATGACCAAACTTCTCGACAACCAGGTTGCGCTGGTCACCGGCGCCTCGCGCGGCATCGGCCGCGCCATCGCGCTGGAACTGGCCCGCCAGGGCGCCACCGTGATCGGCACCGCCACCAGCGAAGCCGGCGCGGCCGGCATCACCGATTACCTCGGCGCCGACGGCCTGAAGGGCAAGGGCGCCGTGCTCAACGTCAATGACGCGGCCGCTTGCGACGCGCTCATCGACGAGATCGTCAAGACCCACGGCGGCATCGGCGTGCTGGTCAACAATGCCGGCATCACGCAGGACCAGCTGGCGATGCGCATGAAGGACGAGGACTGGCTGGCCGTGATCCAGACCAACCTGACTTCGGTGTTCCGTCTGTCGCGCGCGGTGCTGCGCCCGATGATGAAGGCCCGCCAGGGCCGCATCATCAATATCACTTCGGTGGTGGGCTCGGTCGGCAACCCCGGCCAGATGAACTACTCTGCTGCCAAGGCGGGCGTGGCGGGCATGACCCGCTCGCTGGCCGCGGAAATCGGCAGCCGCAACGTGACCGTGAACTGTGTCGCGCCGGGCTTTATCGACACCGACATGACCAAGGCGCTGTCCGAAGAGCAGCATGCTTCGCTCAAGACGCAGATTCCGCTGGGTCGCCTTGGCCAGCCGGAGGATATCGCCAACGCGGTGGCCTTCCTGGCTGGCCCGCAAGCCGCTTACATTACCGGCACTACGCTGCATGTGAACGGCGGGATGTACATGAATTAATGGGTTTTTGGCTGGCTGGTTTCGGGGAAGAAGCCCGAAGAAGCCGCCTGAAGTAGTAGTTTTCCGAACCAAACGGGCGCGATTCTTGCAAAGCTTGGCAGGCGGCATTTCTGTCGCCTCAAACCTGCTAAAATGCGCCCACTTTTTGTCGAACTTCCCTGGAGGGTTACATGGACAATATCGAACAACGCGTCAAGAAAATCGTGGCAGAACAGCTTGGCGTGGCCGAGGCAGACATCAAGAACGAATCGTCGTTCGTGAACGACCTCGGTGCGGACTCGCTGGACACGGTTGAACTCGTGATGGCGTTGGAAGATGAATTCGGCATGGAAATTCCTGATGAGGAAGCCGAAAAGATCACGACCGTGCAACAGGCTATCGACTACGCCACCGCGCACGTCAAGGCCTAAGCCCGTCGTCTCTGCATTCCGAGCCACAGAAGGCAGGTGGGCGGGCCGTTGCGGCCGCGCCTTGCTGTTTTCTGTGGCTTTCGTCTGTTTGAAGAAGCAGAATGGAATGTGCTTCGCCGCGCGGCCCGCAAGGCCGGCGGCGGGCTGATCTCCGTTCCGTTCCCGTTTCACGCACCCGTAGGAAAACATAGTGAGCCGTCGTCGCGTCGTCGTCACTGGGCTTGGCCTTGTGTCTCCGGTCGGAAACACGGTTGCCGAAGGCTGGGCCAACCTGGTTGCCGGCAAGTCCGGCATCGCCACCATCACCAAATTCGATCACTCCGCGCTTTCCGTGCACTTTGCCGGTGAAGTGAAGGGTTTCAATGCCGAGGACTACATCCCGGCCAAGGAAGCCCGCGCGATGGATACCTTCATCCATTTCGGCATTGCAGCCGGCACGCAGGCGCTGAAGGACAGCGGCCTGGAAGTGACCGAGGCCAATGCCGAGCGCATCGGCGTGCTGGTCGGCTCGGGCATCGGCGGCCTGCCGTTGATCGAAGAGACCCACGCCGTGCTGACCGAGCGCGGTCCGCGCCGGATTTCGCCGTTCTTCGTGCCGGGCTCGATCATCAACATGATCGCGGGCCACCTGTCGATCATCCACGGTATCAAGGGCCCGAACCTGGCTGCCGTGACGGCTTGCACGACCGGCCTGCACAGCATTGGCCTGGCCGCCCGCCTGATCCAGGCCGGCGATGCCGACGCCATGCTGGCGGGCGGTGCCGAGTCGACCGTGTCGCCGCTGGGCATCGGCGGTTTCGCCGCTGCGCGTGCGCTGTCGACGCGCAATGACGATCCGGCCGCCGCTTCGCGTCCGTGGGACAAGGACCGCGACGGCTTCGTGCTGGGTGAAGGCGCCGGGGTGATGATGCTGGAGGAGTACGAGTCGGCCAAGGCGCGCGGCGCGCGCATCTACGCCGAGCTGATCGGCTTTGGCATGAGCGGCGACGCCTACCACATGACCGCGCCGAACATGGACGGCCCGCGCCGTTGCATGGTCAACGCGCTCAAGGACGCTGGCATCAATACGGACCAGGTGCACTACCTGAACGCCCACGGCACGTCCACGCCGCTGGGCGACAAGAACGAATCCGATGCGATCAAGGCCGCATTCGGCGAGCAGGCCTACAAGATGGTGGTGAACTCGACCAAGTCGATGACCGGCCATCTGCTGGGCGGCGCCGGCGGCCTGGAATCGGTTTTCACCGTGCTGGCGCTGCACAACCAGGTGTCGCCGCCGACGATCAACCTCGACAACCAGGATCCCGAGTGCGACCTGGACTACGTGGCCAACACGGCGCGCGAGATGAAGATCGAGGTCGCGGTGAAGAACAACTTCGGTTTCGGCGGCACCAACGGCACGCTTGTTTTCCGCCGCGCCTGATCCGTGGTTGAGGCGGGCCCTTCGCGGGCTGCGCCAGGGCAGGGTCCACCCGTTGCGGTGGGCCCTGTTCGTGTTTTGTGCCGGCGAAATGCTGGCGCTCGCGCTGCTGGCGCGGACGCTGGCCGCTGTAATAGCCGGCAGTCAGGCTGGTTTCCATTGGGGGCATTCCGCCATGGCGCTGGCACTCGTGCTTGCCGCAGCGGCAACGGTGCGTGCCTGGCCGGCGTGGTGGTGTAGCCTGCGCTGGCGCTGCACGGCAGTGCTGCACGCGCCCGACGGCAACGGGCCATTGCGGATCCGCCTGCAAGGGCCGGGCCGTGCCCGACACGAGACTGTGGTCAGGCAATGCTGGCAGGCCGGCGGCGTCGCTGTCGTGCGCCTGGCCCCCGGAGCGCCCGGGATGCCGGGCGCCATCTTTCTCCCCTGGCAGGCGGGTTCGCCCGCGATGGCGCGGTGGTTGCAACGCGCCACCAGAGTTGCACTGCGGGTGCAGCCTGAGATGCCGGCAGGGGAACGATTTTGTTAGCTTACGGTCACAGGATGCGCGTTGCTTCACCGGGCGGGCTTAGAATCGTAGGTAAAATACAACGTTTGTCGTGACGACCAAACCAAGAGATACACTGCAGGTGAGCCATACGTGAGCGAACGCGAAGCCGATCAGCTCCTAGTTGAACGCGTCCAGCAGGGCGACAAGCGGGCCTTTGAACTTCTGGTGACCAAATACCATCGGAAGATCATTCGCCTGATTTCGCGCCTGGTCAGGGACCCCGCTGAGGTGGAGGATGTGGCGCAGGATGCCTTTATCAAGGCATACCGCGCCTTGCCCCAGTTCCGCGGGGAGTCGGCCTTCTATACGTGGCTGTACCGGATCGCCGTCAACACGGCCAAGAACTACCTGGCCACCCAGGGCCGCCGCCCGGAAGCGTCCAGCGATATCGATGCAGAAGAGGCTGAAACTTTTGCGGACGGTGAGCAACTAAGGGATATCAATACGCCGGAATCGATGCTTCACACGCGCCAGGTCGCCGAGACGGTGAACCGCGCCATGGAGGCCCTTCCGGAAGAATTGCGGACCGCCATCACGCTGCGCGAGATCGAGGGCCTCAGCTATGAGGAGATCGCCGAAGCGATGGGATGTCCGATCGGCACGGTGCGTTCGCGGATCTTTCGGGCGCGCGAGGCGATTGCCGAGAAATTGCGTCCGCTGCTGGGAACGGCAGAGGGCAAGCGGTGGTAGTAGTCGGGTAGTCGAAAAGAATGTCGTGCGGCCAGCGTTGCAGCGTATTCCTGCATCGATAAGCGACAGAAGTGACGGGATTATCGGTGTTCAATGGAATGTCTTGGGGTGGGAAATGGGTCAGGCTCATAAGCAGTCGGTTCATGTAGTGGAAGCAGCGGAGCAGATCTCCGTATTGATGGATGGCGAACTGGCGCCGCACGAAGTCGATGCCGTGCTGGGCCTCGCGAAAAGCGATGCCGGCATGTCCGACTGGACCACTTACCAGTTGATCGGCGACACGCTGCGCTCGGAAGACCTGACGCACGCGGGTTCCACCTCTGCTTTCCTCTCTCGTTTCTCCGCGCGCCTAGAAGCCGAGCCGCATGTACTGGTACCGGCATTGGCGCAGGCCAGTGCCCGCCACCGCCTGCTGGTCAGGCCGTCGTGGGTGCGCCGCGTGATGCCGGGCACCGCGATCGCTGCCGCCGTGGCAGCGGTCAGCTGGGTGGTCGTGCCGCAGATGCGGGGCCCCGCCACGCTGGCCACGCCCGATGCCGTGGTGGCACGCGCCGACCAGCCGGCCAGCCCGGCCTCTGGCATCGTCACCGTGGCGGCGGAAAATCCCCAGATGATCCGCGACCCGCGCCTGGACGAATACCTGCGTGCCCATCGCACGTCGGTGGCAACGGATGCGTTCGTGCCCACCATGCGCACGGTTGCCAACGGTGCAAACTTCACTCAGGAAAATACGCAGGAATAATGCCGGACATGCATAAAGGAGGGTCGCCCGCCTATGTAGCGGGCGCGCAGAAAATCAGGGCCCTGCGTAGGTCCTTTTTTCTGGCCTTGTGTCTGAGCGCTGCCGCGGCCACCGCACAGCCTTCGGACAGTACGCTGAACCGACGCGACGCCACCGCCTGGCTCAACAAGATCCACAAAGCCGCACAGCGCGAGAACTATGTCGGCACGCTGATCTACCAGCGCGGCAGCGTCATGCACGCCTCGCGTATCCAGCACTACAGCGATCTCGTCCACAACGAGTACGAACGCCTGGAAACGCTCGACGGCAAGCCGCGCGAGGTGCTGCGTCAGAATGACGTAGTGCACAGCCTGATCCCCGAAGCCAAGCTGGTGGTGGTGGAGAAGCAGGAAGCCAAGGATCGCTTCCCGGCGCTGCTCGCCACCAACAAGAACGACGTGCTGGACCTGTACGACATGCGCAAGATGCCCGCCGAGCGGGTGGCAGGCATGGAATGCGAGGTCTTTGCGCTGGAGCCGCACGATGCCGCGCGCTATGCGGTGCGCCTGTGGGCGGAGAAGAACTCCGGCCTGCTGATGCGCGCGCAGACCATCGGCGACGGCGGCAAGGTGCTGGAGCAGGTCGCGTTCTCGCAGGTGCAGATCGGGGTGCCGTCCGAAAAGCAGCGTATCCTCGGTGCGATCAAGAATTCCAGTAGCTGGAATCGCTATGAGGTGACCTACCAGCCGACCAATATCGCCGACGAGGGCTGGTCGATTGCGGTGCCGCTCAAGGGCTTCCAGAAGATCCGCGAAGTGCGCCGTCCGCTCGGCGAGTTGCGCGCGCCCGCGCCGGGCAACGCGCGCGGCCAGGTCTTCGAAGTGCTGCAGGTCGTTTACAGCGACGGGCTGACCGGCCTGTCGGTCTTCATTGAACCGGTTTCCGAGCAACGCGTGCGCCGCGAGGGCGTGGCCGCGCTCGGCGCGACCCAGGTCGTGGTGCGCCGGATTGCCGATTTCTGGATTACCGTGGTGGGCGAGGTGCCGGCGAGCACCGTGCGGCAGTTTGCGACGGCCGTGGAGTACCGCCCGCCCAAGGCGGTACACTGAGCTTGACGCAGGTGCAGCCGACGCCGCCGGACTCTGTCCCGGCGCCGGCTCCATGAAACCTGCGCAGGGGTCCCCGCCACGGGATCACATCCAGACGGTTTTTCTTCTATTCGCTGAATCCCGGGAGTTGTCGATGATGTTCAGATCTCCAGCCCTGGCGCGGGCCGTGGTCATGGCTGCCATGATGCTGCTCGGCCCGACTGTTGCCGAAGTCAGCCATGCCCAGGCTGCCGCCTCCAACTACAACCTGCCCGATTTCACCGACCTGGTGGAAAAGGCCAGTCCGGCCGTGGTCAATATCCGCACCACGGAACTCGTGCGCCAGCGCGGTGCGCCCGGCGGCGATGACGAGATGGCGGAATTCTTCCGGCGCTTCTTCGGCGTGCCGATGCCCGGTGCCCCGGCGCCCGGCGCCCCCCGCCGCGGCCAGCCGCCGCAGCAGGAAGAGCAGAGCCGCGGCGTGGGTTCGGGCTTCATCATCAGCCAGGACGGCTACGTGATGACCAACGCGCACGTGGTGGCCGACGCCGAAACCATCTATGTGACGCTGCCCGACAAGCGCGAATTCAAGGCCAAGCTGATCGGCTCGGACAAGCGCACCGACGTGGCGCTGCTCAAGGTCGAGGCCAGCGGCCTGCCGCGCCTGCCGCTGGGCGATTCCAACAAGGTCCGCGCCGGCGAATGGGTGCTGGCGATCGGCTCGCCGTTCGGGCTGGACAACAGCGTGACCGCCGGCATCGTCTCGGCCAAGGGCCGCGACACGGGCGACTACCTGCCGTTCATCCAGACCGACGTGGCGGTCAATCCCGGTAATTCCGGCGGCCCGCTGATCAACCTGCGCGGCGAGGTGATCGGCATCAACTCGCAGATCTACAGCCGCAGCGGCGGCTACATGGGTATCTCGTTCGCGATCCCGATCGACGAGGCGATGCGCGTGTCCGAGCAGCTCAAAAGCTCCGGGCGCGTGACGCGCGGGCGCATCGCCGTGGCGATCGGCGACGTCACCAAGGAGGTGGCCGATTCGCTGGGCCTGGGCCGTGCGCGCGGCGCGCTGGTCGGCAGCGTCGAGCCGGGCGGTCCTGCCGAGAAGGCGGGCATCGAAGCCGGCGACATCATCCTCAAGTTCAACGGCCGCGATATCGAGCGGGCCTCGGACCTGCCGCGCATGGTGGGCGAGACCAAGCCGGGCACGCGCGTGCCGCTGCAGCTGTGGCGCAAGGGCGCGGTCCGCGAGGTCACGATCACCGTCACCGAGCTGGAGCCGGACGGCAAGGCACGCGCTCGCAGCGGCGCAACGCCCAAGGACGACAGCGCGGCACAGGCCGGCAAGCCCAACGCGCTTGGCCTGGTGGTCAACGACCTGCCCGAGGCGCGCCTGAAGGAGCTCAAGCTCAAGTCGGGCGTCGAGGTGGAAGTGGCCGACGGCCCGGCGCTGCGTGCCGGCATCCGTCCGGGCGACATCATCCTGCGCCTGGGCGATACGGACGTGACCAACGCCCGCCAGTTCAACGAGCTGGTGCGCAGCCTGGACAAGAACCGGATTGCCGCGGTGTTCGTGCGGCGCGGCGATGCCACCCAGGTGCTGACGCTGCGTCCGGGCGCCACGTCCAGCCGCTAAAGCAATGACCGGTATGCCTGCGCTGACGTTGTACGGCCGGGCATACTGTCACCTTTGCGAAGACATGAAGGTCGCGCTGGAGCCGCTCCGGCGCGATTTTTCTTTCACCCTGCACGAGGTGGATGTCGATGCCGATGCGGGGCTGAAAGACCGTTTTGGCGAACTGGTGCCGGTGCTGATGCCGGGCACCCCAGCAGACTTGCAGGGCGGCGCCGTGGAGCTTTGCCACTATTTCCTCGACGAAGCTGCCGTAAGGGTGTGGCTTGCCGCACATGGCGGCGCGCACACAACCCGCTGATCCCCGTCGGTAACCGCCGCCAACCGCGCCACGCCGCCATTTGACGACCCGGAAGTCATTGAAAATCCGGTAAAATTGCGGATTGGCGCAAAAATTGCACCCCCCGAACCTGCGGTACGCCCGCGCCCGCCTTGCGGCGCGCGGCGCCGGGCCGCTCAACCGCTTGTTGCCGCGCGGGCTCTCACGCCGGCGCCCCCCTGAACACTAGATGGACCATATCCGTAATTTCTCGATCATTGCCCATATCGACCATGGGAAGTCCACCCTGGCCGACCGGATCATTCAGCTTTGTGGAGGGCTGTCGGATCGGGAGATGGAAGCGCAGGTCCTCGATTCGATGGATATCGAAAAGGAGCGCGGCATCACCATCAAGGCGCAGACCGCTGCGCTCAGCTACAAGGCGCGCGACGGCAAGGTCTACAACCTGAACCTGATCGACACCCCGGGACACGTCGACTTCAGCTATGAAGTGAGCCGCTCGCTGTCCGCCTGCGAAGGCGCGCTGCTGGTGGTCGACGCCTCGCAGGGCGTTGAGGCGCAGACCGTGGCCAACTGCTACACCGCGATCGAGCTGGGCGTGGAAGTGGTGCCGGTGCTGAACAAGATCGACCTGCCGCAGGCCGATCCCGATAACGCGATCCAGGAGATCGAGGA
Organism: Cupriavidus sp. FW306-01-F10A; assembly: GCF_058782785.1. Classification (NCBI taxonomy): domain Bacteria; kingdom Pseudomonadati; phylum Pseudomonadota; class Betaproteobacteria; order Burkholderiales; family Burkholderiaceae; genus Cupriavidus; species Cupriavidus sp. FW306-01-F10A. The sequence continues at coordinate 19,501 of NZ_JBYSYA010000027.1, read as the reverse complement.
CGTGATCGGCATCGACGCGCAGGACGCCACGCCGTGCTCGGCCAAGACCGGGCAGGGCGTGCAGGACGTGATCGAGGCGCTGATCGCCAAGGTGCCGCCGCCCGAGGGCGACGCCGACGCGCCGCTGCAGGCGCTGATCATCGATTCGTGGTTCGACAACTACGTTGGCGTGGTGATGCTGGTGCGCGTGGTCAACGGCACCCTGCGTCCCAAGGACAAGGTGCTGCTGATGGCCAACGGCTCACAGCACCTGGTCGAGCAGGTGGGCGTGTTTACGCCGAAGTCGATCCCCCGCGATGCGCTGACGGCGGGCCAGGTGGGCTTTGTCATCGCCGGCATCAAGGAACTGAAGGCGGCCAAGGTGGGCGATACCATCACCACCATGCAGCGCAAGGCCGAAGCGCCGCTGCCGGGCTTCAAGGAAGTCAAGCCGCAGGTGTTCGCCGGCCTGTACCCGGTTGAGGCAAACCAGTACGAGGCGCTGCGCGAGTCATTGGAAAAGCTGCGGCTCAACGATGCCTCGCTGATGTTCGAGCCGGAAGTGTCGCAGGCGCTGGGCTTCGGCTTCCGCTGCGGCTTCCTCGGCCTGCTGCACATGGAGATCGTGCAGGAGCGCCTGGAGCGCGAGTTCGACATGGACCTGATCACCACCGCGCCGACGGTGGTGTACCAGGTCGAGATGCGCGACGGCACCGTGATCACCGTGGAAAATCCGGCGAAGATGCCGGACCCGAGCAAGATCGAGGCGATCCTGGAACCGATCGTCACCGTGAACCTGTATATGCCGCAGGAATATGTCGGCTCGGTGATTACGCTGTGCACGCAGAAGCGTGGCTCGCAAATCAACATGAGCTACCACGGCAAGCAGGTGCAGCTGACCTACGAAATCCCGATGGCGGAAATCGTGATGGACTTCTTCGACCGCCTGAAGTCGGTGTCGCGCGGCTATGCGTCGATGGACTATGAGTTCAAGGAATATCGCCCGTCGGACGTGGTCAAGGTCGACATCCTGATCAACAGCGACAAGGTCGATGCGCTGTCGGTGATCGTGCACCGATCGAACTCGCAATACCGCGGCCGCGAGGTCGCGGCCAAGATGCGCGAGATCATTCCGCGCCAGATGTACGACGTGGCGATCCAGGCCGCCATCGGCGCGAATATCATTGCGCGCGAAAACGTCAAGGCGCTGCGCAAGAACGTGCTGGCCAAGTGCTACGGCGGCGACATCACGCGCAAGAAGAAGCTGCTGGAAAAGCAGAAGGCGGGCAAGAAGCGGATGAAGCAGGTCGGTACGGTCGAGATCCCGCAGGAGGCTTTCCTGGCCATCCTGCAGGTGGATGACAAGTAAGAAGGCGCCGCGAGCAGGGCAGTGCCACGCGCGGCGGCTTGCCGCCGTGGTGAAAGAACAGGCTGTACCAGGATTTCAAAAAACCAGAAGCCGTCATGAATTTTGCACTGATCCTTTTTGTGCTGGTGGTGATTACGGGCGTCGCGTGGGTTGCGGACAAGCTCGTGTTCGAGCGGCAGCGCCGCTCTTCGGCGCGCCTGGCGCTGGCCGAGTTCGATTCGCGCCAGGCCGACCTGCAGGGCCGCTTCGGCGCGGCGGAAGCTGACGCCACGCGCAAGCGCCTGGCCGAGGAAAAGCTGCGCCAGCCGTGGTGGCTGGAATATTCGGCCAGTTTCTTCCCGGTGATCCTGGCGGTGTTCGTGCTGCGCTCGTTCGTGGTCGAGCCGTTCAAGATCCCGTCCGGCTCGATGATCCCGACGCTGCTGATCGGCGACTTCATCCTGGTCAACAAGTACGAGTACGGCATCCGCCTGCCGGTGGTGAACAAGAAGGTCATGGACATGGGCGAGCCGCAGCGCGGCGACGTCATGGTGTTCCGCTACCCGAAGGACCCGTCGCTCGACTACATCAAGCGCGTGATCGGCGTGCCGGGCGACGTGGTGCAGTATGCCAACAAGCGCCTGACCATCAACGGCAAGCCGGCCGAGTACGCCGCGCTGCCGGATTTCCTGGACGAGGAGCGCCTGGCATATTCCAGGCATTTCCGCGAAAAGCTGCCAGGCAGCGTCGATCATGGCATCCTGAACGACGCCGACCGCCCGGCGTTTATCGCGGGGGCGGACCCGGATTTCCCGTACCGGGAAAACTGCACTTACAATCAGCAGGGCGTGACCTGCAAGGTACCTGCAGGTCACTATTTCGTCATGGGTGACAACCGGGACAACAGCCTGGATTCCCGTTTCTGGGGGTTCGTGCCGGATGAGAATATCGTCGGCAAGGCCTTTGTAATCTGGATGAACCTGGGCAATTTCGGACGCGTGGGAACGTTCAAATAAGAATCCCCGCGGCGCAAGAACACTCAACGCTAAACGAGGACGAGCGCATCATGGGTCAACTTGGGAAGGTGGGGGGCAGGAATCCGGTACGACGCCGGGCAGGCATAGGCGGGTTTTCCGTCTGGACGCTGCTGGTGATCGTGGTGTTCGTGATCGGGGTGGCCTTGCCGGCCCTGCGCGCGATCCCGAGCCTGGTGGAGTATTTTTCGGTCAAGCGCGCCGCCAGCTATGCCAAGCAGCGCGCCGCCAACAAGCGCGAAGTGGTCGATTTTTTTGAAAAGCAGGCAGCCATCGACCGGATTACCGCAATCAAGGCCGAGGACCTCCTGATCCGGGAAGACGAGAACGGCACCATCCAGTCGGTCGATTTCTCGTACCGGACCGAGGTACCCGTCTACGGACCCCTGAGCCTACTGATTACCTATTCAGGAACGCAGCACTGATATGAACCTCGACGCCTTGCAGCAACGACTCGGCTACCGATTCAGCAAGCCCGAATTGCTGCAACAGGCGCTGACGCACCGCAGCCACAGCGCCCAGCACAACGAACGCCTTGAATTCCTGGGCGATTCGGTGCTCAACTGCGCCGTGGCCGACATGCTCTATGGCATGTTCGGCAAGCTCGACGAGGGCGACCTGTCGCGCGTGCGGGCCAACCTGGTCAAGCAGCAGGCCCTGTACGAGATCGCCCAGATGCTGCAGCTGTCCGACACGCTGCGCCTGGGCGAGGGCGAACTCAAGAGCGGCGGCTTCCGCCGTCCGTCCATCCTCGCCGATGCGCTCGAAGCCATCGTCGGCGCGGTGTTTCTCGACGCCGGCTTCGACGCCGCGCGCGCGCTGATCCGCAAGCTCTATATCCCGATCCTGGAGCAGGTCGATCCGCGCACGCTGGGCAAGGACGCCAAGACCCTGCTGCAGGAATACCTGCAGGGCCACAAGATCGCCCTGCCGCAATATAACGTAATCGCCACACACGGGGCCGCGCACAGCCAGCAGTTTGAAGTCGAGTGCACGGTGCCTAAACTGGAAGTCCGGGTGTTCGGCACCGGCGCCTCGCGGCGCGCCGCCGAGCAGGCCGCCGCCAAGCTGGCACTGGATGAAGTCCAGAAGCTGGTGCCGCAGCTGCTCAAGCGCAGCCGCGCCGAGCGCACCGGCAAGACCCGCAAGCAACCCGTGCCGCAAGACCCACAGCTGTCTCTCAGGTTGAAGGAATGACCGAATCTACCCATCCGCAGCAAGACGCGGCGGATACCCCGGCCGCGGCGTTCCGCTGCGGCACCGTGGCCATCGTCGGCCGCCCCAACGTGGGCAAGTCCACGCTGATGAACGCGCTGGTCGGCCAGAAGATCAGCATCACCTCGCGCAAGGCGCAGACCACGCGCCACCGCATCGTCGGCATCCAGACCACGGATGACGCGCAGTATGTGTTCGTCGACACGCCGGGCTTCCAGACCCGCCACGCCAGCGCGCTGAACCGTTCGCTGAACCGCGCGGTCACGTCCACGCTGTCGTCGGTGGACCTGGTCCTGTTCGTGGTCGAGGCCGGCTACTACGGCGCCGACGACGAGAAGGTGCTGTCGCTGCTGCCGAAGAACACGCCGGTGCTGCTGGTCGCCAACAAGCTGGACCGCGTCAACGGCGAGAACCGCCTGGAAGTGATGATGCCCTTCCTGGAAAAGATGGGGCAGCAGTTCCCGTTCCGCGAAGTGGTGCCGATGACGGCCAAGACCCACGACCATATCGCGCGCCTGTTCGAGATCATCCGGCCCTACCTGCCGGAAGGCGAGCCGATGTACGACGCCGACGCCATGACCGACCGCAGCGAGCGCTTCCTGGCCTCGGAGATCATCCGCGAGAAGGTGTTCCGCTGGACCGGCGACGAGCTGCCGTACACCAGCACCGTGATCATCGACAAGTTTGAGACCGAAGGCCGCCTGCGCCGCGTCTTTGCCACCATCCTGGTCGAGCGCGACGCGCACAAGGCCATGATCATCGGCAACAAGGGCGCCAAGCTCAAGCAGATCTCCACCGAGGCGCGCCTGGACATGGAAAAGCTGTTCGACGGCAAGGTCTACCTGGAAATGTGGATCAAGGTGAAGAGCGGCTGGGCCGACAACGAAGCAGGGCTGCGCGCGTACGGCTACGAGTGAGCACAACAGCGAGCGACCAGTGAGCAAGACGGCTGACATCGCGCGCGCGCCGGCGCCGGCGCCACGGTCCCGCCGCGCCGACCCCGTGGTCGACGAGGCCGCCGAACTGCTCGACAGCAAGGCGCTGCCCGGCATGGCCGACGCTGCCGCGCGCGCGATGATGGATCGCGCCATGCGCATCGTGCCGGCCCGGCCCGAGTCGCGCGTGGCCGAGCAGCCCGGCTTTGTGCTGCATGCCTGGCCGTATCGCGAGACCAGCCTGATCCTGGACCTGTTCACGCGCGACTACGGCCGCATCTCGATGGTGGCCAAGGGCGCCAAGCGCCCGCACTCCGCACTGCGCGCGGTATTGCAGCATTTCCACCCGGTCTCGGTGTCATGGAGCGGCCGCGGCGAGGTCAAGACCCTGACCAAGGCCGAGTGGGTCGGCGGCATGCCGCCGCTGGCCGGCGACGCGCTGCTGTCGGCGTTCTACCTGAACGAGCTGCTGATGCGCTTCTGCCCGCGCGAGGATGCGCATCCGGCCTTGTTCCGCCATTACCTGACGACGCTGACGCGGCTGGCGCACGGCGAGCAAGCCGGGCTGGTGCTGCGCAGCTTTGAACGCGTGCTGCTGCAGGAAACCGGCTTCGCGGTTGCGTTTGACCAGTGCCTGAGCACCGGCGAGCGGGTCCAGCCGGGCCTGGACTATGTCTACCAGCCAGAGCGCGGCGTGCGCCGCGCGCAGCCGAGCGACCCGTCGTCGTGGCCGGTGGTGACCGGCCAGACCCTGCTGGACATGGCGCAGGACGATTACAGCCGTGCGCAGACCGCCGCGCAAAGCCGCGCGCTGATGCGGTTCCTGCTGCATTATTATCTGCAAGGCGCGCCGCTGAAGACGCGCCAGATTCTGATCGACCTGCAGTATCTCTGACCGACTCAAGAACCATCCGACTCACTCCTGCACCTGCTCGCATGATCTTCCACGCAAATCCGGGCGTCATCGACCTTGGCGTCAATATCGACCACGTCGCCACGCTGCGCAACGCGCGCGGCACCGTGTACCCCGATCCCATCCGTGCCGCGCTGCTGGCGGAACAGGCCGGCGCCGACCTGATCACGCTGCACCTGCGCGAAGACCGCCGCCATATCCGCGATGCCGACGTGCGCGCGCTGCGTCCGCAACTGGCCACGCGCATGAACCTGGAATGCGCGCTCACGCAGGAGATGCTCGACATCGCCTGCGAGATCCGTCCGCAGGACGTATGCCTGGTGCCGGAGCGCCGCGAGGAAGTGACCACCGAGGGCGGGCTGGATGTGGCCGGGCGTTTCGAGCAGGTCAAGGCGGCGTGCGCGCAGCTGGCCGGTGCCGGCATCCGCGTGTCGCTGTTCATTGATGCCGATGCCGACCAGATCGCCGCGGCGGCCGCGTGCGGCGCGCCGGTGATCGAGCTGCATACCGGCCGCTATGCCGATGCGCATACGCCCGATGAGCAGGCGCTCGAGTTCCGCCGCATCGCCGATGGCGTCGATGCCGGCCAGAAGCACGGCCTGGTGGTCAACGCCGGCCATGGCCTGCACTACACCAATGTGCAGCCGATCGCCGCGCTGCCCGGCATCAAGGAGCTGAACATCGGCCACGCGATCGTGGCGCATGCGGTGTTCGCGGGCTGGGAGAACGCGGTGCGCGAGATGAAGGCCATCATGGTCGCTGCGCGCCTGGGCACGCGCTATCCTGCCGCGGGCGCCCCGGCGTGATCTACGGCGTCGGCACCGACATCATCCAGATCGCCCGCGTGCAGGGCGTGATGGAACGCACCAACGGCCGTTTCGCCGAGAAGGTGCTGGGCCCCGATGAGCTGGCCAAGTACCACGCGCGCAAGGCGCGCTCCGAGAAGCGCGGGCTGGCCTTCCTGTCCACGCGCTTCGCTGCCAAGGAGGCGTTCTCCAAGGCCATCGGCCTGGGCATGCGCTGGCCGATGACGTGGCGCGCCATGGAGCTGATGAACCTGCCGTCCGGCGAGCCCACGCCGGTATGCCATGGCGAGCTGGCCGCATGGCTGGCGGAACGCGGGCTCACCGTGCGGGTCAGTGTCAGTGACGAGCACGACTTTGCCGTCGCCTTCGCCATTGCCGAGCGTGCGGGCGGGGCGGCTTCCCAACCTACAGCCTTGTGAATCCAACAACTTCCATGTCCAAGAAGAACTCCGGCAAGCGGCCGGGCCCGGTGGTCCTCGACGTCGTCGGCAAGCAGCTCGACGCGGAAGATGCGCGCCGCATCGCGCATCCGCTGACCGGCGGCGTGATCCTGTTCGCGCGCAATTTCGAGTCGCGCGCGCAACTGCAGGCGCTGACGCGCGCCATCCGCGCGGTGCGCGACGACGTGCTGATCTGCATCGACCATGAAGGCGGGCGCGTGCAGCGCTGCAAGACCGACGGCTTCACCCACCTGCCGGCGATGCACCGCCTGGGCGAGCTGTGGGAGCGCGACGTGCTGGCCGCGACCAAGGCCGCCGTGGCCTGCGGCTATGTGCTGGCCGCCGAACTGCGCGCCAGCGACATCGACCTGAGCTTCACCCCGGTGCTGGACCTGGACTACGGCCGCAGCGCCGTGATCGGCGACCGTGCTTTCCACGCCGATCCGCGCGTGGTGTCGATGCTGGCCGGCCACCTGAACCACGGCCTGCTGCTGGCCGGCATGAGCAACTGCGGCAAGCACTTCCCTGGCCACGGCTACGTCGAGGCCGATTCGCACGTGGCGATCCCGGTCGACGAGCGCTCGCTGGACGAGATCCTGGAGCAGGATGCGCGCCCGTACGAGTGGCTGGGCCTGTCGCTGTCGTCGGTGATGCCGGCGCACGTGATCTACCCCAAGGTCGACCCGAACCCGGCCGGCTTCTCGCGCTACTGGCTGCAGGACGTGCTGCGCGCCCAGCTGGGCTTCGAGGGCGTGATCTTCAGCGACGACCTCAGCATGGAAGGCGCCAGCGTCGCCGGCAATGTCACCGAGGCCGCGCGCGCCGCGCTGACCGCGGGCTGTGACATGGTGCTGATCTGCAACCACCCGGAGCGCGCCGACCAGTTGCTGACCGAGCTGGACGTGGGCATCGACAAGACCTCGCAGCGCCGCATCCGCAAGCTGTTCGCGCGCAGGAAGCCGCTGGACTGGAACAAGCTGCACCAGGAAGGCGAGTACCGCGCCGCGCTGCGCACGCTGAAAGAGCACGACCTGATCGCCTGAACGGGGCCGCGTGCACAAACAAAAATGGCAGCCGCGGCTGCCATTTTTGTTGACCGGCCCCGCGCTGAAGCGGGGCGAAGCAAGCGCCTTAGTTGGCGCGGCTGCGGTATTCGCCGGTGCGGGTGTCGATTTCGATCTTGTCGCCGATGTTGCAGAACAGCGGCACTTGCAGCTCGAAGCCGGTGTTGATCTTGGCGCCCTTGAGCACCTTGCCCGACGAGGTGTCGCCCTTGACGGCCGGCTCGGTGTAGACGATTTCACGGACCAGCGTGGTCGGCATTTCAACCGAGATGGCCTTGTCGTTGTAGAACACCACTTCAACGTTCATGCCGTCTTCGAGGTAGTTCAGCGAGTCGCCCATGCTGTCCTTCTCGACTTCGTACTGGTTGTAGTCGGCGTCCATGAACACGTACATCGGGTCAGCGAAGTACGAGTAGGTGCATTCGCGGCGCTCCAGCACCACGACCTCGAACTTGTCGTCGGCCTTGAACACCGACTCGCCCGGTGCGTCCGTCAGCAGGTTCTTGTACTTCATCTTGACCACAGCGGCGTTGCGGCCCGACTTGTTGTATTCGGCCTTCTGCACGACCATCGGATCGCCGCCGATCATGAACACGTTACCGACGCGGAGTTCCTGTGCGATTTTCATCTGAACTGTTTTCCTGAAATAGAAAGTAGGAATTTGGAATGGCGAAGGCGCGCTGCCGGCATCACCTGCGGTGAGCCTGTGAGCCCCAACGAGAGGCGTTCACGCGCTCGCGACCCCGTGCTCAGCTTGCATACAGGTCTTCGCCCAGTGTCGGTCTGACGCCTGGGAAAGGCCCTGGTTCTCCGGCCCGGTCGCCATTTGAATCAACCGATCATTTTACCTGATTTTCGCAAAACGCCACCAGGTTGGCGGCAAGATCGCCGGGATGCTGCAAACGCCGCTCCCAGCGCGCTGCGATCGCGGCAAGTGCCGGCAGGTGCGCACGCAGGCGCGGCCAGTCCACGGCATTGCCATAGCCGTTCCAGGCGTGCCAGAAGTCCGTCAGCGCGGCCGCTGCTTCCGGCGCCACGCCGCCCTGGCCGAACAGGTCGAGCCAGGCGTCCAGCTTCACCCGGTGCGCGGCATCGTCCTGCGGGTAGATATGCCACACCAGCGGCCGCGCCGCCCATTGCGCGCGCACGAAGGAATCCTCGCCGCGCACGAAGTTCAGGTCGCAGGCCCACAGCAGTTCGTCAAAGTGCTCCTGGCGTACGAAAGGGATGAGCTGCACGCACAGGCTGCCGCGTTCCACCGGGTCGCCAATCCGCAGCGGGGCACCCAGCCATTCGGCGACCTGGTCCGCGGCCAGGCCTGCGGGCACCAGGCAATGGACCGCCTCGGCGGCATCGCGCCATTGCTCCAGCAGCGCGGGCAGGGCCGGGTTGCGGTAGGCAAACAGGCTCACGCGCAGCGCATCGGGCCGGGGCATCACGCTCAGCCGGTGCCACAAGGCCGCCTGGGCAGCCGTGCCGCCGAGGAAGGCGGCGCGCTGCGCGCCCAGCATCGATTCCCGCAGCAGGCCGCCGGTGCCGGGCTCGAAGCCGGGGAAGAAGAAATGCTTCACCAGCGGCAGCCGCGGATGGGGCGAGGGCATCGCATGGTGCTCCCGTACCCAAGGCTCGGCGCTCAGGTATTCCAGGTTGATCCAGGCGGGTTTGGGGTCACGCGCGGCCATGCGGGCCAGGAAGGCTTGCGGCACATCACAGGCGAAGGCTTCGATGACGGCATCGTGTGGCTCGACCCCGGCGGTGTCATCCACGCTGTCGCCACCCGGCCGCCACGGACGGATCTCCACGCCCGCCAGGCGCTGCACCGTGGCGCCGGTATCGAGTTCCGGCGCCAGCCGCGCGAAGCTGGCCAGGTCATCGACCCACAGCCGCACCGCGTGCCCGTGTTCCTGTGCGAGCTGGCGTGCCAGCCGCCAGCAGACGCCGATGTCGCCGAAATTGTCGATCACGGTGCAGAAGATGTCCCAGGAGCGGATAGGCATGGCGGGTGAGGGGCGGGCGGGGCGCGCGCTGAATTGCTCTAAACTTGCGATTTTAGAGGCCATGCCGTTTTGATGCGCGCAGGCCGTGTAGCGGTCACCGTCCCCAATGTCCGACCAGCAACCCGATTCCCCAAATCCCGCCGACGAAGTTCCGGCCGAAGCGGCGGCCGCCCGGCCAGCCGAGGTGACTGCCGAGGCGGCTGCTGAAGCGCCGCCGGAGCCGTTCGACCCGCGCCCGGTCATTTCCCGCCTGCCCGGCCTGCCGGGCGTGTACCGCTATTTCGACGCGGCCGGCAATGTGCTGTACGTGGGCAAGGCGCGCGACCTGAAGAAGCGGGTGTCGAGCTACTTCAACAAGACCCAGTTGTCGCCGCGTATTGCGATGATGGTGGCGCGCATTGCCCGCATCGATACCACGGTGGTGCGCACCGAGGCCGAGGCGCTGCTGCTCGAGAACAACCTGATCAAGGCGCTGGCGCCGCGCTACAACATCCTGTTCCGCGACGACAAGTCGTACCCGTTCCTGAAGCTGACCGGGCACCGCTTCCCGCGCATGGCGTACTACCGCGGCGCCACCGACCGCAAGCACCAGTACTTCGGGCCGTTCCCTAGCGCCTATGCGGTGCGCGAGAGCATGCAGATCCTGCAGAAGGTGTTCCAGCTGCGCACCTGCGAGGACACCGTCTTCAACAACCGCACGCGGCCGTGCCTGCTGCACCAGATCCATCGCTGCACCGGGCCGTGCGTCAACGCCATCAGCGAAGAGGACTATGCGCGCGATGTCGCCAACGCGGCGCGCTTCCTGCAAGGCCGCCAGACCGAGGTGCTGGAAGGCCTGCAGGGCAAGATGGAACAGCATGCCGAGCGGCTGGAGTTCGAGCAGGCCGCGGCCGTGCGCGACCAGATCGCGGCGCTGTCGACCGTGCTCAAGCGCCAGGCGGTGGAAGAGGTGGGCGGGCAGGCGCGCGACATCGACGTGCTGGCCGTCGCCGTGGAGGGCGGGCGTGCCTGCGTCAACCTGGCCATGGTGCGCGGCAGCCGCCATCTGGGCGACAAGGCCTACTTCCCGGCCCATGCCGACGAAGCGGCGATGATCGTCGAGGATGCCGATGAGCGCGACGATGACAGCGCCGCCACCGCGCCGCCGCTGACCGTCGACCGCATCGCCACCCGGGTGCTGTCGGCCTTCATGGTGCAGCACTACCTGGAGCAGCCGGCGCCGCCCATCATCGTCGTCAGCCATGCGCCGGACGATGCCACGGTGCTCGAGGCGCTGACGCTGCACGCCGGGCGCAAGGTCACGCTGGTGCGCCAGCCGCAGGGCCAGCGCAAGATCTGGCTGGAGATGGCGCAGCAGGGCGCGGCGCTGGCGCTGTCGCGCCGGCTGGCCGAGCAGGGCAGCCAGGAGGCACGCACGCGCGCGCTGGCCGAAACCATCGGGCTGGACCTGGAAGACCTGGCGCTGCTGCGCGTGGAATGCTTCGACATCAGCCATACCGCCGGCGAGGCCACCCAGGCATCGTGCGTGGTGTACCACCACCACGACATGCAGAACAGCGAATACCGCCGCTACAACATCCAGGACATCATTCCCGGCGATGACTACGCGGCCATGCGCCAGGTGCTGACGCGGCGCTACCAGAAGCTGGTCGAGCAGATCCAGGAAGACGGCGGCATGGAGGCCGGCAGCGAAGCCGCGGCGCAGCTGCCGCAGATCGTGCTGATCGACGGCGGCAAGGGACAGGTCGAGGTGGCGCGGCAGGTGTTCGAAGAGCTCGGGCTGGATATCGGCCTGCTGGTCGGCGTGGCCAAGGGCGAGGGCCGCAAGGTCGGCCTGGAGACGCTGGTGTTCGCCGATGGCCGCCCGTCGCTGGAACTGGGGCAGGGCAGCGCCGCGCTGATGCTGGTGGCGCAGATCCGCGACGAGGCGCACCGCTTTGCCATCACCGGCATGCGCGCGCGCCGCGCCAAGACGCGCACCACCTCGCGCCTGGAAGAGATCGAGGGCATCGGCGCGCGCCGGCGCCAGAAGCTGCTGACCCGCTTCGGGGGGCTGCGCGGCGTGATGGCCGCCAGCATCGACGAACTGGCCAGCGTCGAGGGCATTTCACGCGGCCTGGCCGAAGAGATCTACCGGCAGTTGCACTGAGCGCGCGGGGCCGCGGGGTGGGAAATTGGCCAGTGATGGTCGATTGGTCCGGAAATCGGCGACAATCGCAAGATTGGTTACCGTCCCCCGCCGCCCGAGTTCCATGCCCTTCAATTTCCCGATCCTGCTGACCTGGCTTCGCGTCGCCATGATTCCCCTGGTGGTTGGCGTGTTCTACCTGCCCGACGCGTGGCTGCCGATGCACGCCAAGAACCTGACGGCGGCGTCGTTCTTCATCATTGCCGCGGTCACGGACTGGCTGGACGGGTTCCTTGCGCGGCGCTGGAACCAGACCTCGTCGTTCGGGGCCTTCCTGGACCCGGTCGCCGACAAGCTGATGGTGACGGCGGCGCTGCTTTCGCTGCTGGCACTGGGCCGGGTCACGGACCTGATCGCGCTGGTGATCATCGGGCGCGAGATCACCATTTCGGCGCTGCGTGAATGGATGGCGCAGATCGGCGCTTCCAAGAGCGTGGCGGTGAACTTCCTCGGCAAGCTCAAGACCACGGTGCAGATGGTGGCGATCCCGCTGCTGCTGTACAGCGACCGCCTGCTCGGCTTCGATGCCCACCTGCTCGGCACGTGGATGATCTACGTGGCGGCGGTGCTGACGCTTTGGTCGATGTTCTATTACATGAAGCTGGCCTGGCCGCAAATCCGCGAGCGCAGCGGGATGGTGGCGCGCGCCGGCGCGCAGAAATGAAAAGAATTTTTGAAAAGGTGTTGACGGCGAGAGCAGTTCTTTGCATAATCTCATTCTCGTTGCTGACGACGCAAACGAAAGCAGCGAGATAAGGTAGGTTTGACGCAAGATGTTGTGAGATAACAGCGTGTTGCGGCATAAAACGCCTTAGTTGGATTTTAGCGGTGCCCCTGCGGGAGTAGCTCAGTTGGTAGAGCGCAACCTTGCCAAGGTTGAGGTCGCGAGTTCGAGACTCGTCTCCCGCTCCAGGTTAAAGAAGGTCCGGCAGCGTGCTTGCACGATGCGGGGCTGGCAGCAAAAAGTTGTATGCGGGAGTAGCTCAGTTGGTAGAGCGCAACCTTGCCAAGGTTGAGGTCGCGAGTTCGAGACTCGTCTCCCGCTCCAATCCCCAAAGGGAAGCACCGCTTCCCTTTTTGTTTGGGTTGAATCGCCGCAAGACATTGCCGGAAGCTGCGCTCCGGCAGCATCGGCTGAATGCGGATACAATCCAGCAGCACGTCACCTGGCGGGGTGGCAGAGTGGTTATGCAGCGGCCTGCAAAGCCGTGTACGCCGGTTCGATTCCGACCTCCGCCTCCAGTTGCATGCAGAACGGCGCCTCGCGGCGCCGTTTTTGTTTTCCGGGCGCCGGATCGTTCGCCATCTCCGCGCCTCGGGCACGTGGCGGGCATGTTACATTACTCCTGTCGTACGCTTTTCGGGGGGCTCCGCGTGATGGATAGCGGGGCAGCATGTCAATCGCCATCCCCGATCCGTGACGCGCCGCCGGCGTGTCCGGGGCCGCTGCGGCACTTCCCGTTCTTCCCCGTTCCGATGCTGCTGCCAATTGTTGCGGCGACTTCCCCGCGCTGACCGCTGGTGCGCGCCGGAGGCGCTGTCGCGGTTGCCAGGGCTGGGAGCGGGTTAGCCGTTCAGCCCCTGACACGAGGAATCCCGCGCGCATGCATCACGCCACCCCGCTTATCAGTACCATCGTCGGCGGTATCGTCCTGGCCTTTATCCTTGGCGCCATCGCCAGCCGGCTGCGCCTGCCGCCGTTGATCGGCTACCTGTGCGCAGGCATCGTGGTCGGTCCGCACACGCCTGGCTATACCGCCGACCAGGCCCTGGCGCCGGAGTTGGCCGAGCTTGGCGTGATCCTGCTGATGTTCGGGGTGGGGCTGCACTTTTCGATCAAGGACCTGATGGCGGTCAAGCGCATCGCCATTCCGGGGGCGGTGGTGCAGATCGGCATCGCCACGCTGATGGGGATGCTGGTGGCCTGGGGCTTCGGCTGGTCATGGGGGCAGGGGCTGGTGTACGGACTGGCGCTGTCGGTGGCGAGCACCGTGGTGCTGCTCAAGGCCTTGCAGGAGCGTGACCTGGTGGAGTCGCCGCAGGGCCGCATCGCGGTCGGCTGGCTGATCGTGGAAGACCTGGCGATGGTGCTGGCCCTGGTGCTGCTGCCGGCCATGGCAGGTCTGCTGGCGGGCGCCGGCGAAACACCGGGCGAGGCCGCGCCGGCTACCGGTGACGTGGTGCTCGCGATCTTCGCGACGCTGGGCAAGGTGGCCGCTTTCGTTGCGGTGATGCTGGTGATCGGCCGGCGCTTTATCCCGTGGATGCTGGAGCGCATCGTCTGGACCGGCAACCGCGAGATGTTCCGCCTGGGCGTGCTGGCGACGGCGCTGGGCGTGGCCTACGGCGCCTATGCGCTCTTTGGCGTGTCGTTCGCGCTGGGCGCGTTCTTTGCCGGCATGGTGCTGGCGGAGTCCGAGTTCAGTCATCGTGCGGCCGAAGAGTCGCTGCCGCTGCGCGATGCCTTCGCCGTGCTTTTCTTCGTATCCGTGGGCATGCTGTTCGACCCGATGGTGCTGGTCAACGACCCGTGGGGCGTGCTGGCGACGGTGTTTATCATCGTGGTGGGCAAGTCGCTGGCGGCGCTGGGCATCGTGCGTGCCTTCGGGCATTCCGGGCAGACCGGCATGACCATTGCCGTGAGCCTGGCGCAGATCGGCGAGTTCTCGTTCATTCTCGCCAGCCTCGGCGTCTACCTGAAGATCCTGCCCGAGCGCGGCCAGGCGCTGATCCTGGCTGGGGCGCTGCTGTCGATCATGCTCAATCCGGTGCTGTTCCACCTGCTCGACCTGTACACGGCGCGGCGCCATCGCAGCGCGGATCCGCAGCCGGCGTGACCGTAGCCTGGGTTCGGCTCAGCCGCCGATCCGCGGCGCCATGGTGCGCAGGTATTCGGTAAAGGCCAGTAGCCCTTGGGTCGGGAACTTGTCCTGGTGCACCACCAGCTGCAGCGGCCGCACGATGCGTGGCAGGCCGTCGCGGATCGCCACCAGCGTGCCGCGCTCCAGTTCATCGCGCACCACATGCAGCGACAGGCAACTGACGCCGAAGCCGCTCATTACGGCGCGCTTGATGGCTTCGGCGTTGCCCAGCTCCAGCGCGAAGCGCAACTCGCCCAGCAACGGCACCAGCCGTTCCTCGATGACCTCGCGCGTGCCCGAGCCCGGCTCGCGCACGATCCATTCGGCATCGCGCAGCGCCACCAGGTCATGCGGCGCGGCCGCAAGCGGATGCGAGGGGCCGACCACCACCACCATCTCGTCGTCGCACCAGCGCACGCTGCGCAGGTCGCGCTCATGGCTGGCGCCTTCGACCAGGCCGATATCGGCGTCGAACTGCAGCAACGATTGCAGCACCTCGCGGGTATTGCCGATGCGCAGGTCCAGCGTGCACGGGCCGCTGCGCGAATGGCGGAAGCCCGCCAGCAGCGGCGGCAGGATGTAGCTGCCTATGGTATTGCTGGCCGCGATGCGCAGCTGCACGCCGGTCTGGGTGGCAAA
The DNA here is from genome assembly GCF_058782785.1 of Cupriavidus sp. FW306-01-F10A. Taxonomy (NCBI): domain Bacteria; kingdom Pseudomonadati; phylum Pseudomonadota; class Betaproteobacteria; order Burkholderiales; family Burkholderiaceae; genus Cupriavidus; species Cupriavidus sp. FW306-01-F10A. Next base: position 4,082 of record NZ_JBYSYA010000027.1, on the reverse strand, counting down.
GCGCTCCAGTTCCTGGGCCTGGTCCAGCAGCGACAGCGCGCGCGGGAAAAACTGGCGTCCGGTCTCGTTGATGCTGAGCCGGCGGGCCACGCGGTCGAACAGCGGGCTGTCGAGCGCGCGTTCAAGCTCGGCCAGCGAGGCGCTGACGGCCGACTGCGACATCGCAAGTGCCTGCGCCGCCGCCATGGTGCTGCCATGCTGGGCCACGGCAACGAAGACGGACAGCTGGCGCAGCGTCAGGCGCAGGGGGCGGTGTTCGGGCCGGGGATCGGGGCGGTGGTCCATATCGATATAATCAATAATGCATACCGATATTACCCGTTTTACGGGTTAGCGGGGCGCCAGTACGCTTGAGTCACTAAAGAACACGACCCGAGCCTGCCATGTCCTCCGTCTCCGCCCCCCGCACCACCCCGGCCGCCGCGCCGGCCTTGCCGCCGCCGTGGTCGCAGCGCCTGCTGACACTGGTCCCGCTGGGCGGCATTGCCTGGTTGGCGATTGCGCTGGCCGAGCATCCGGCCGTGGCGCGCTATGGCCTCAGCGCGCTGACGCTGGCCATGTGCGCCGGCATGGTCGCGGCCAATACGCTGCCGCGCCACTGGCTGGCGCCGCTGGCCCCCGGCATGCAGGTCGCACGCCACCACCTGCTGCGCCTGGGCGTGGCACTGTACGGGCTGCGCCTGACCTTTGCCTCGATCGTCGCGCTGGGGCTGCCGGGCATCGTGGTGCCGCTGACCATGCTGGTGGCCACGCTGCTGTTCGGCACCTGGGTGGGCACCACGTTCTTCGGCCTGAGCCGCCGCGAAGCGATCCTGGTCAGCTCCGGCAGCGCCATCTGCGGTGCCGCCGCGGCCATTGCCGTATCGTCGGTGGTGCGCACCGACGACAAGCAGACCGCCGTGGCGGTGGCGACCGTGGTGCTGTTCGGCACCGTCGGCATGCTGCTTTATCCCTATCTGTACGAACTGGCGACAGGCCATTGGCACTGGGCCGTCAGCGAGCGCATGTTCGGCATCTTTACCGGCGCGACGCTGCACGAGGTGGCCCAGGTGATCGCCGCCGGCAAGATGATCAGCGAGCCGACCGCCGACGCTGCCGTGGTGGCCAAGATGGTGCGCGTGCTGGCATTGGGCCCGCTGCTGCTGGTGATGGCGCTGTGGCCGCAGGGCGGCGAGCAAGCCGAGCAAGGCACCGCAGGCGGCAGCCGCCTGCATGGCATCCTGAAGTCGGTGCCGTGGTTCGCGGTGGGGTTTGTCGCGGTGATGGCGGTCAACTCGGCCGGCACCGTGCCCACTGCCTGGAAGGCGCCGCTGATCGCACTGGACAACTGGCTGCTGGCCTGCGCGATGCTGGCGATCGGCCTGCACACCCGCATCGGCGACCTGGTGCGCGCCGGACGCAAGCCGCTGGCGCTGGCCGGTGTGCTGTTCGTATTCCTGATGGGGGTGGGTGCGCTGATGTGCTACGCGATGGCCTGACGCGCGCGGAGCTGAAGGCATCAAAAGAAGGGGCCGATGGCCCCTTCTTTTATTTTGAAACGGGAGCGGAAGGGGGCTGTACACCCTGGTGCGGCCGACGGGACTCGAACCCGTAAGCCTGGAAAGGCGGCAGATTTTAAGTCTGCTGAGTCTACCAATTTCTCCACGGCCGCACGGCAAGCCCGGTATTGTGGTGGCTCGGCATCCCGGATGCAAGCGCGTTACTGCGGCGGGCGCCGGGCGCGCGAAAAAGTGACGCCACTGTTACGGCTGGTAACAATGTCGACCTTGCCGTTGCACCTGGAAAATTCCGAACCCCTACAATACGGATTAAGAGAAATCTCACATTGAGAGGCGGATATGAAACGTTGGTGGCTCGCAGCATTCGGTGTCGCAGCCGGGCTTGCTTCCGGGGCAGCAATGGCCCATGTGAGCGTCGGCGTGGCAATCGGCGTGCCGGGCGTAGTGGTTGGCGCGCCCGCCTATTATCCGCCAGCCCCGGCTTACTATGCACCGCCGCCTGTCGTGGTGGCGCCCGCGCCGGTCTACTACGGTCCGCCGCCGGTGGTGGTGCGGCCGCGTCCGGTCTATTACGGTCCTGGCTACTACGGCCCGCCGCGCTATTACGGCGGCCACCGCGGCTACTATGGCCCGCCGGGATACCATCGTGGGCACGGCCACCGGCATGGGCATGGCCACGGCCGTTGGCACGACGACTGATCGTCGTTCGACCTGCGCAAGCTTTTTGAAAGAGAAGGGGCCCTCCGGGGCCCTTTCCTTTTTCCTGCCGCACTGCGACATGAGGCGCTGAAGCCAGTTCCAGGAAATTCGCCCCCTTGGTCAGAGTAGTCAAATTATTTGAACAGACTGCTCAAAGCGTCACCTCTATCGTTATAAGGGTTTCCCCCTAAACTATCGGTGTGACATCGTGATGACGGCACTGCAACGTGCTGCACGGTGCCTCGACCAACAATAGCAAGGGGAATATCCATGAAGATCACACAAGCCGTTGCTGCCGTCGCAGCGCTGGCCGCGCTGGGCGCGCTTTCCACCTCCGCATTTGCCGCCGTCGGCAAGGTCGATCCGTACCTGGACGGCGCCAGGGTCGGCAAGACGGACCCGTACACCGATGGTGCCAAGATGGGCAAGGTTGATCCGTTCACCGACGGTGCCCGCCTCGCCAAGCCCGATCCGTACACCGATGGCGCGCTCATTGGCAAGCCGGATCCGTTCTCGGACGGCGCCTGAATCGCTGTTGTCCGTCTATGTTGAATGGCCCGCCCAAGCGCGGGCCATTCTTGTTTTTCCCCGCGCTCCGGCGCACCGCAATGGGGCGCCTGTCATGACGATGGCGGGGGTGCGGCGCTATACTTCGGCCTTAACCAAATGAATGACCAGGAGAGTGGCATGCAGCAAAAAACGGTTCTGACGGCAGACGACGTGAAGAAGATCATGGCCGCAGCGGAAACCGAGGCGAAAAATCATCAATGGGCCGTGTCCATTGTCGTGGTGGACGATGGCGGCCATCTGCTGGCGATGCAGCGCCTGGATGGTGCCGCGCCGATCTCGGCCTATATTGCCGGCGAAAAGGCCCGTACCTCGGCGCTGGGCCGTCGCGAGTCGAAGGTCTACGAAGACATGATCAACAACGGTCGCTACTCGTTCATGACGGCGCCGGTGCTGCAAGGCATGCTGGAGGGCGGCGTGCCCATCGTCTGCAACGATCAGGTGGTCGGTGCCGTGGGCGTGTCGGGCGTGAAGTCGACCGAAGACGCGCAGATCGCGCGTGCCGGTATCGCTGCGCTGGGCCTGTAAAGCCCTTGCGCCGGCCATTGTGCCGGCGCATGAAAAGGCCCCGCTGGCATGGCCTGCGGGGCGGCATAAAAGAGGGCATGGCTGGGTACGGTCGGCCCGGCGTGGGGTCTGAATCCCGCCCGCGGCACCAGTACCTGGCTACTGCCCAACACCTCGTTCCGAGGTGGTCCCCACAAAAGTCTTTACTGCCACGTACGTGGCACCCGCGCCCAACGCGGGTCTCGGTCGCTTCCCTCTGGCTTCAACCTTGCGGTATCGCCGCGGGGCCGCGTCATTTCGTCAGGATCAGCTTGCCGTAGCGCGTGACGCGCAGCGTGTAGACATCGCCGTTGTGCAGGATCGGCAGGGTGCTGGCGCCACGCATGATGGCGTCCAGGGCCACCGCCTCGCCAGCAGGCGCTGGCGACAGGCTGTCGCGCACCAGTGCCTCGAGCCGGGCGGGCAGGGCCGCCACCGCGGACTTCACGGATGCGATGGTCGACGGTGCCGCCTTCGCGCTGGCCTCGCGGCGCGGTTGCGCGGCGACCTCGACGCGGCGCAGCGACAGCCGGCGGCGGGTGACTTCACGCGGTTGCGACAGCGGCAGGGAAAGTGTGCTCATCTTCTGGCTCCGTTCTGCAAAAAGGGCGCGCCGGTTATGGCGCAGTCGATGGAAAGATATTAAATGAGAATTGTTATCATTACAATAGCCTCTGGATAAGATTCGCGGAACGCTTCGTGCGTGCCTTCCATACCATTCAGTACGAACTAATGTGGGCTGCCGCAACGCGATCACACGGCAAACTGCCT
>NZ_JBYSYA010000026.1:0-89579 GCF_058782785.1 Cupriavidus sp. FW306-01-F10A | reverse complement strand
CGCTGAGCGGGGCCAGCGTCGCCGCCCTCGCCGGTCATCGACACGCCGAGGTCATTGACCACCACCTTGGCGCCGGCTGCGGCCAGTGCCAGCGCGATGCCGCGCCCGATTCCGCCACCGGCGCCCGTTACCAGCGCCACCTTGCCTTGCATGGATCCACTCATTTTGCTGCTCCTGAACATAAGAATTGATGGTTTCACGCGCTGCGAGCGCCGCGGGCCTATTCCGGCCGGATCCCGGCTTTGGCGGCCACGCCGCGCCACAGCGCGAGGTCGCGCGTGATGTGCTCGGTCAGCTCCGCGGGCCCGGTCAGCATGGGCTCATAGCCGGCCTTGCGGATGCTTTCTTCGTAGGCCTTGTCGCGGCCGAGCGCAAGGTTGGCCCGGGTGAGTGTGTCCACCACCGTGCGCGGCAGGTTGGGCGGCCCCAGCACGGCAAACCAGCCACTCATGCTGTAGTGCCTGATGCCGGCTTCGGCCATGGTCGGCACGTCGGGCAGCGCCGGGCTGCGGCGGGCCGACGTCACGGCCAGCGCCCTTACGGTGCCGCCGCGGATCTGTCCCACCGCGGTGCCGGTAGCGTCGAACATGAAGTCGATCTTGCCGCCGAGCAGGTCGGTGGTCGCCTGCGCGCTGCCCTTGTAGGGCACATGCAGCATGGTGGTGCCGGACATCTGCGCCAGCAGTTCGGCACACAGATGGTTGGACGCGCCGATGCCGGCGGAGCCGTAGGTAATGCCGTTGCGCTTCGCTGCGGTGCGTGTCAGGTCGGCAACGCTGCGCACCGGTGAGCCGGCTTTCACCAGCAGGACGTTGGCATAGTCGCTGACCAGACCGATCGGGGTGAAGCTCTTCACGGGATCATAGCCAACCGCCTTTTGCACCACTGGCACCATCGTCATCATCGGACTGGTGACAAAGATCAGCGTATAGCCGTCGGGATCCGCATGCGTGACCATGTTGGCAGCGATGCCGCCGGTGGCGCCGGCGCGGTTATCGACGATCACCGGCTGCTTGAGGATCTCGCCCAGGCGCGCGGCGTAGCTGCGGGCGGCTACGTCGGTGGGGCCGCCGGCGCCAAAGCCGACCATCAGGCGGATCGGGCGTGAGGGGTAGGCTTGCGCGTGGCTGGCCGTCGCCGCCGCGGCGAGCATCAGCCCGGTGAAGAGTGCTTTCAGTTTCATTGTGTCTCCTGTTGACGGGTGTGTGGTGACGTCAGCGGATTGCCCCGGCCGCGCGCATGCCCCCGATCTCTTCCTGCGCATAGCCCACCGCCAGCAGGATCGCGTCGGTGTGCTCGCCAAGCATGGGCGCGCGCTGGCGCACCGCGCCGGGGGTGGCGCTGAGCTTGATCGGCACGCCGGCGATCTTGACCGGCGTGGCCGAGCCCGGCTGCTCAACGTCGACCAGCATTTCGCGCACACGGTAGTGCGGGTCCGAGAAGATCTCCGCCGAGGTGTAGACCGGACCGAACGGCACCTTGCCGCCCAGGCACTGTGCGATCTCCTCCTTGGTGCGCGCCGTGCTGAAGGCCTCGATGGCGTCAATCACTTGCTGCGCGTTGCGCACGCGCGCGGCGTTGGTGGCGAAGCACTCGTCGGTGGCCATGTCGGGCCGGCCGATGGCATGGGCCAGCCGGGCCCAGAAGGCGTCGGTGGCGCAGGCGATCGAGACATGGCCATCGCGGGCGCGGAACAGGCCGAACGGGCACAGCAGGGGGTGGCGGTTGCCTTCCGGCGCAGGCACGGTGCCGGTGTAGGAGGTCTGGTAGACGATGCGCTCGCACATGGCCAGCACGGCGTCCGTCATGGCCACGTCGACGAACTGGCCTGCGCCGGACTCGCGGGCGCGATGCACCGCGGCCAGGATGCCGATGCACAGCATCAGCGCCGGCACGGTGTCACCCACGCCGGGGCCGATCTTGGTGGGCGTATCGCGGTCCGGGCCGGTGATTCCCATCATGCCGCCCATGGCCTGCGAGACCACGTCATAGGCCGGCCATTGCGCATAGGGGCTTGCGCCGCTGCGCGGATCGCCGAAGCCGCGCACGGTGCCGTAGACCAGGCGCGGATTGGTCTCGCGCAGGGTCTCATAGGCCAGCCCTAGGCGCTCCATCACGCCGGCGCGGAAGTTCTCGACCACGATGTCGGCGCGGTCGATCAGCTTGCGCACGATCTCGCGGCCCGCCTCGGTCTTCAGGTCGACGGCGATCGATTGCTTGTTGCGGTTCACGCTCTGGAAATAGCCGCCAAAGTCGCGCAGCGTGTCGTCGGCGCAGAAGGGGCCGGTGACGCGCGTGCCGTCGCCGGTCATGGCTTCGACCTTGATGACTTCGGCACCGTGGTCGGCCAGCACCTGCGTGCAGAACGGGCCGGCCAGCATCTGGGTGAGGTCTACCACGCGCAGGCCGGCGAGAGCGCCAGCGGGCTTGGAAGCGGACGGTTGTGATTGCTGCATGCTTGACTCCGAGGGGTGGCTCAGGCGGAGGCGCCGGCCATGAAAGCGTGGATGCGGGGATACAGCGCGGCAGCCGGCAGCGCATCGAGTTCCTCGACGAAGGTCCACAGCGCTTCCGCTTGTGCCGCGCCGACCAGGGCCGCGGCCTTGGTCCTGAGCTTGGCGGCCTTGTGCGCGTAAGGCATCGGATCGCTCAGTTCGACGTGTGTGGTGTGGACGTTGCTGGCGCGCGTGTCGACGCGCGCGTGGCAGGCCGTGTCGGCAATCGCCGGATCGGCTTCGATGATCACGCGGCGGGCGAGGCCGAGCAGCATGGGGTCTTCGCAGCGCGCGTCGGCAAATGAATCGAGCGCAGCGGTGTCGATGCCGGCCAGTATCATCGCCGCGGTCAGCGACAGGCTGAACTTGGCTTCCAGGCCGGTGCGCGGCCGTTCGATGCAGCAGACCGGCAGCCACTGCGGGTCGATGCGCAGCGTGACCCGTTCGATGTCCTGCGCATGCAAGGCGTGGTCCGCGCGCAGCGCCAGCAGCGCCTCCAGGGCAGGGTGGGTGCCGTGGCAACAGGCGTGGAACTTGTATTGCACATCGGCAAAACGGAAGATGTCCGGCAATCCGTCGAAGGGGGCAGCCACGCTGCCTTCGCGCGCGCCGTGCGTGGCCGCAAAGCCGCCGGCGCACTCGATTGCGTCGGGACGCGAAATGAAGCCGAGGGCCGCAAGCGTGGCCGCCTCGACCCCACTGGATGCAGCCATGCCGGCATGGAAGGGCTTGCTCATGGTGCCGAACTGGCATTTGAGGCCGCTCGCCCGGGTGGCGGCCAGGCCAAATGCGTAGCCAGCCTGCGCCGCATCGAGCCCGAGCAGGCGCGCGCTTGCCGCCGTGGCGCCAAAGGCGCCCGAGGTGGCGGTCTGGTGGAAGCCGGCGTTGTAGTGCGGCCGGCCCAGCCACCCGCCCACGCGGCAGGTCACCTCGACGCCGGTCAGGAAGGCTTCCAGCACGGCCTTGCCGTCAGCCTGCTGTTGCTCGCCGAGCGCCAGCGCGGCGGGCAACACGGCGACGGTCGGGTGCCCGACAAAGTCGAAGTGGGTGTCGTCGTAGTCCAGTGCATGCGAGACCGCGCCATTGAGCAGCGCCGCTGCGCGCGCCGGCACACGTTCGGCCATGCCGAAGGCGCTGGCCCGCGGGGCGCCGGCTTCGCCCCGGACCAGCCCGCGCACCGCCTGACTGACGGGCTCGCTGGCGCCGGCCAGCGCCACCGCGAAGAAGTCATAGACTGACAGGCGGGCAATGCCGAGCGCCTGCTCGGGAAAGCGCAATGCGCGGTCGACCGCGAAACGCGCCGCCTGCCGGCTGATGCCGGCGCCGGCAAGATCCGTCGATGGCGTGGAGGCGTGCATGGTCAGGCTCCGGCGTTCAGGCTTCGACCTTGCCCAGCATCGCATCGGAGATGATGCGCATCTGGATCTCGGAGGTCCCCTCGAAGATCTTGGTCAGGCGTGCATCGCGCCAGTAGCGCTCGGCCGCGAAGTGCGTGGTGTAGCCGGCGCCGCCGTGGACCTGCAGGCCTTCGCTGGTGACGCGCTCCGACATCTCGCTGGCGAACAGCTTGACCATGGCCGCTTCGGTGGAGCAGCGCTGGCCGTCGTCGATCTGCTCGCACACGGCGTAGAGCAGCGCGCGCGAGGCTTCGATCTGCGTGGCCATGTCCGCCAGCTTGAAGCGGATCGCCTGGAAGTTGCCGATGGGGTTGCCGAACTGGGCGCGCTCGCGTGCGTACAGGATGGCATCTTCCAGGCTGCCCTGGGCCAGCCCGATCGAGCGCGCGGCGGTGTGGGCGCGGGCGGTTTCCAGGCCGGCTGTGGTCAGGTAGAAGGCTTTGCCTTCCTCGCCGACCATCTTGTCGGCCGGCACGCGGCAGTTGTCGAAAGCCAGCTCCCAGGTGCTCCAGCCGTAGTAGCCGATCTTGGGGATGGGGCTGCCCTTGACACCCTCGGGCAGCTGGCCGCGCGGCTTTTCGATCATGAAGGCGGACAGGCCACGGTGGCGGGCCTTGGGGTCGATCACGGGGTCGGTGCGGCAGACCACCAGGATGAAGTCGGCCTCGTCGGCGAAGGTGCACCAGTACTTGCTGCCGGTAATGACCCAGTCGTCGCCGTCGCGCACGGCGCGGCACGAGATATTGGCCACGTCGGAGCCGGCGTTGGGCTCCGACAGCGAGAATGCGCCGAGGAATTCGCCGCGCGCCATGCGCGGCAGGTAGTCCGCCTTCTTCTCGGGCGACAGGCCCTTGAGCGCGCCGATCAGGCCGTTGCCGCGCGCGATCATGCTGCCCACGCTCATCCAGCCGCGCGACAGCTGCTCGGCCACCAGGCAGTACTCATAGGCGCCCAGGCCCAGGCCGCCGTATTCCTCGGGAATCAGGATGCCGAAGTAGCCCAGTTCGGCCATTTCATCGATCAGCTCGCGCGGGATCTGGCCTTTCTCGGGGTCCAGCTTGTTGGCGATTGGCAGGACGCGGTCCATGGTGAATTGCCTCGCGGCGTCCTGGATCATGCGCCGCTCGTCGGTCAGTTTTTGCACGTTGCGCTCCTTTGGTCGGTTCCTGCGATGTCCGGTATCCGGCTTTATGTACGTACATAGTAAGAGATAAGAGCGCTTGGGTGACAAGTCAAATCGGCCGGGCCACCCGTATTGGGTGGGATAATTTCCCCTAATTTTCCCGGATACCTTCAACCTTCTCCCGATCATTGACAGACGTAGTCGCTCCGTCCATTATGTACGGACATAATGATGGTGGGAGACGAGATCTTCCGCCAGTCGAGGAGAGAAGGAGCCATGCAGAAGAACCGGAGCGGCAATTTTTTTGAAGACTTCCGCGTGGGCATGCGCATGCGCCACGCCACGCCGCGCACGCTGACCGAAGGCGACCGCAGCCTGTACATCGGCCTGACCGGCAGCCGCGCGGCGCCGGGCACTGCCGACACCAATGCGGCGCAACTCGGGCTGGCGCGCCGGCCGCTGGAAGACCTGCTGGTGTTCAACACTGCGTTCGGCAAGACCGTGCCGGACATCTCGCTCAATGCCGTGGCCAACCTGGGCTATGCCGATGTGCGCTTCCTGGCCCACGTTTATCCGGGCGATACGCTGTCGGTGGAGAGCGAGGTGATCGGCCTGAAGGAGAACTCGAACCGCAAGAGCGGCGTGGTCTATGTGCGCTCTACCGCGCACAACCAGCACGGTGAAGCGGTGCTGACCTGGATCCGCTGGGTCATGGTGCACAAGCGCGACCACGCCGCCGCCTGCGGCGAGGCCGTGTTGCCCGCGACGGGGCCGGTGGTGCCGGCAGCGCGGCTCTGGCATGGCGGCTACGGCCCCGGCGTGCGCGAGATCTGCGCCATGACCGGCGTGCAGGACCTGTGGGAAGACTACGCGGCGGGCGAGCGCCTTGACCACCCCGGCGCGATGACGGTCAACGACAGTGACCATAGCATTGCCACCCGGCTCTACCAGAACACGGCCCGGGCGCATTTCGACGGCTTTGCGATGGCGGCCAGGGGCGGCCAGCGCCTGGTATATGGCGGCCACATCATCTCGCTGTGCAAGGCGCTCTCCTATGACGGCCTGGAGAACGGCCTGTCGATGCTGGCGATCAACGGCGGCAGCCACGTCAATCCCACCTATGCCGGCGACACCATCGCCTGCGCCACCCAGGTGGTGGAAAAGCTCGACCTCGGGCTGGCGCATGTCGGCGCGCTGCGCCTGCGCACCATCGGCATCAAGAACGCAGCAGCCGGCACGGTGGTGTTTCCGCCCGCCGCCGACGGCAAGCCCGCCCATCCGGCCAACGTGGTGCTGGACCTCGACTACACCATCGCCATGCCGCGCCGCGGCCGCTGAGCCGGCTTGCGTACCCATTCCAACATCCGCTTCCAGGAGCCATCCATGACCACCACCCATCCGCGCGACGCGCTGTTTGCCGGCGAGAAATCCTTCCCGGTGCTGGCCGCGTGCGAGCACTTTGCCGGCAGCGAAAAGCTGATCGGCAAGGCTTTCGACCTGCAGATCGAGTACGGCCCCGTCTTTGACGTGACCTGCGATTGCGAAGACGGCGCCGCCGCCGGCCAGGAGCGCGAGCACGCCGCCATGGTGGCGCGCATGATCGCGTCGGAGCGCAACCGCCACGGCCGCGCCGGCGCGCGCATCCACGATCCCGTGCATCCGGCCTGGCGGCAGGACGTCGACATCATCGTGGGCGAGGCCGGCAGCCGCCTGGCCTATCTCACCGTGCCCAAGGCCACCAGCCACCAGCAGGTGGCCGAGGTGATCGGATACATCGGCCAGGCCGCGCGCAAGGCCGGGCTTGGCCGCGAGATCCCGGTCCACGTGCTGGTGGAAACGCACGGCGCGCTGCGCGATGTGTTCCAGATCGCGGCGCTGCCCAATATCGAGGTGCTGGACTTCGGCCTGATGGATTTTGTCAGCGGCCACCACGGCGCCATCCCGGCGGCGGCGATGCGCAGCCCCGGCCAGTTCGAGCACGCGCTGCTGGCGCGCGCCAAGGCCGACATGGTGGCCGCGGCGCTGGCCAACGGCATCGTGCCGGCGCACAACGTCTGCCTGAACCTGAAGGATGCCGAGGTGATCGGCGGCGATGCCACGCGCGCGCGCAACCAGTTTGGCTTCCTGCGCATGTGGAGCATCTATCCGGCGCAGATCCTGCCCATCGTCAATGCCATGCGTCCCGATTTCACCGAGGTGGAGGACGCGGCCGGCATCCTGTGCGCGGCGCAGGACGCGGACTGGGGCCCGATCCAGTACCAGGGCGAGCTGCATGACCGTGCCACCTATCGCTATTTCTGGGGCGTGCTGGAGAAGGCCAAGGTCACCGGCATGATGGTGCCGGCCGAAGCCGACAAGCGCTTCTTCGCGGCCTGAGGCGCGCGGTCCCGGGGTGCCGCCGCTTGCCTTACAATGCGCGGACCCATTTTCATGGAGCGGCCCGGGGCCAGCTCATCGCCATGCGCAACCAACTGAACGACAAGCGGGCGGAAGCACCGGTGGCTCCTGGCGGGGCGGCCTCGACCCGCTATGCCGAGCTGGCCAGCACCCTGGTCCGGGATATCGTCGAGGGCCGCCGCGTGGTCGGCAGCCTGCTGCCGACCGAGCATGAGCTGGCCGGGCAGCATGGGGTCAGCCGCCATACGGTGCGCGCGGCGCTCAAGCTGCTGCAGGACTGGGGCTATATCTCGCGCAAGAAGGCGGTGGGGACCATCGTCGAGAGCGCCAGTCCCGAGGCCTCGTACACTCAGTCGTTCGGCACCGCCGAAGATCTGGTGCGGGTGGCAGCCACCGAGATCCGCAGCATCGAGGCGGTGCACAGCGTCACGCTGGACCGCGCCGAGGCCCGCCTGCTGGAGGCGCCGATCGGCAGCGAATGGCTGCGTTTTTCCGGCACGCGGGTCGATGCACGCAAGGGCAGCACGCCGGTTGCGCACGCCGACATCTACATCGACGCCTCGCTGGCGCACCTGGCCGATACCATCCGCAACAACCCCAAGCTGCTGGTCAGCGCGCTGATCGAACGCGATTGCGGCGTGGCCATCGCCGAGATCCGGCAGGTCATCCACGGCGTGCTGATCGATGGGCGGCTGGCAAGGGTGTTGGGCGCCGAGCCGGGTTCGCCCGGCCTGCGGCTGATCCGCCATTACAAGGACGCGCAGGGCAGGATCCTGGAGATCACCGACACGATCTATCCGGCGGACCGGGTGACCGTGGCGTTCCAGCTCAAGCGCAGCCGGGTGCAGGTCTAGGCCGCGTTGCGGGACGCTGGTGATTGCCTCGGGCGCGCGGCCTCATGCGCGCCAGAATGCGGCATTGCCTGGCGGAACTCCACCGTCTGGCGGTCAGAGTACAGCGCCCGGCTGCATGCCGAGCGCTTGCAGCGCGCGGGTACTGCCGATCAAAAGCCGGGGCTTGCGTTCGAAATTCCCAGTTGGGGGATTCGCAGGTGATGCGCTCATCGCCGGAGGCTGCCTGATTCATCTTCCTTCGCGGCGCTCCTGAATCGCCTGTCCGTGTGACGCAGTGCATACCGCATGCTTGTGGCGGCTACAATCCGCGATGGGACATTTATGAACATGGCAAGAAGGATCGATGACTTACATCGTTGAAGCGGTGGACGAAGCGCTGGGTTTGCTGATGCTGGTGGCCGAGCATCCGTCGCTGGGCGTGACCGAGCTGGCCAGGCGCGCCGGACTGACCAAGGCGCGCGCCTTCCGCCTGCTGACCACGCTGGAGCACCGCGGCCTGATCGCGCGCGAGTCGCCGGCGGCGGTCTACAAGCTCAGCTACAACGCGCTGCTGGTTGGCAATGCCGCGCGCGAGCAGTTCGACCTGGTCAAGCTGGTGGCGCCGCGTCTGGCGGCGATCGGCGCGGCCTGCGGCGAGAACGTGATCGTGCGCGTGCGCGACGGGCTGGAGTCGGTGTGTGTGGCGCGGCATGAGTCGACCCAATCGGTGCGCGTGCATACCGAGATCGGCAACCGCCGGCCGCTGCATGTGGGGGCCTCCGGCAAGCTGCTGCTTGCCTTCGCCGCGCCCGAGGTGCTGGACGCCGTGCTGGCGCACCAGTTGGAACGTTTCACCGCCAAGACCATCATCGAGCCGCAGTCCCTGCGCGACGAGCTTGGGGCGATCCGCGCCGCCGGCTATGCCGTATCGCTCGGCGAGCGCGATGCCGATGCTGTCTCTGCCGCCGCGCCGCTGCGCGACCACAGCGGCGCGGCAGTGGCGTCGCTGAGCATCGCCAGCCCGGCCAGCCGGACCACGCAGGAGGCGCTGGACCGGCATGTGGCGATGGTGGTGGCGGAGGCCGCCGCGCTGTCACGCGCGCTCGGCCATACCGGCGGCTGAATCCGGCTGGGCGCGGGGCAAGACCGCGCAAATCCCCGATATCTCAAAAGCGGCGCTTCGGCGCCGCTTTTTCTTTGCCCGCGCGAATCACAGGGGGTAAACCCTGCTTATCGACAGTGGCCTCGATGTCTTATTCTTCGATACGCGGTATCACTGAATGAAACAATGTTTCGACAAACAAACCAGATCCCCATGTCTCAGCTTGCTGTCCACCTGGCGTCACGTATTGCGGCTGCCCTGGCCACCCTCGCGCTGCTCGCGGCCGGCCACGCCGCGCATGCCGCCGACCTGCGCATCGGCTACAAGGCCGAGATCAGCGCCGCCGATCCCCATGTGCTGGACGCCGCCGGCCGCAACCTGTGGGGCCACGTGTACGAGACCCTGGTCGGACTGGACAATGCGCTGCGCCCGGTGCCCCAGCTGGCCACGGCATGGCGCCAGCTGGACGATCGCAACTGGGAATTCCAGCTGCGCCCGGACGTGCGCTTCAGCAATGGTGAGCCGTTCACTGCCGAGGACGCACGCTATTCGATCGAGCGCGCCATGAAGCTGCCCGGCGCGCGTACCTTCCGCACCTACCTGAAGTCCGTCGCGGCGGTGGAGGTGACGGGGCCGCTGACGCTGCGCGTGCGCACGCGTTCGCCCAACCCGGTGCTGCCGCAGAACATCGGCATGGTGGCGATGCTGCCGCGCTCGCTGGGCAAGGCCGTGCGCGAGGCCGACTTTGCCCATGGCAGTGCCAGCATCGGCACCGGCCCTTACCGGCTGGTGGCCTGGGAGCACGGCCAGCAGCTGACGCTGGCGCGCAATCCGGGCTACTGGGGCGCACCGCAGCCTTGGCAGCGGGTGGTGTTCCAGTTCATCCCGAAGGAGCCGGCGCGGGCCTCGGCGCTGCTGTCGGGGCAGGTGGATGTGATCGACGCCTCGTCGGCCAGCATCGCCGAAGCCTTTGCGCGCACCAACGGCCGTATCCGCACCGTATCGGCGACCTCGTACATGCTGAATTACCTGCAGCTGGACCAGGCGCGCGCGGTGTCGCCTTATGTGCAGGACAACGCGGGCCAGCCGCTGGCGGCCAATCCGTTGCGCGATGCCCGGGTGCGCCAGGCCATCAGCCTGGCCATCGACCGCGACCTGATCGCGGCGCGCGTGACCAGGGGCGATTCCGTGCCGGCCGGGCAGATGGTGCCGCAGGGCTTCTTCGGCTTTGCCCCGGCGGTGCCGGCGCCGCGTGCCGATGCCGCGCGGGTGCGCCGCCTGCTGGCCGAGGCCGGCTATCCCGAGGGCTTCCGCCTGACGCTGCATTGCCCCAACGACCGCTACCTGAACGACGCCAAGACCTGCGAGGCGGTGGGGCAGATGCTGACCCGCGCCGGCATCCGCACCGAGGTGCGCACGCTGCCGTATTCGGTCTACATCACCCGCGCCACCTCGGGCGGCGAGGGCGGCAAGCCTGAGTTCAGCGCCTTCCTGCTGGGCATCGGCGCGGTCAGCGGCGATTCACTGGAGCCGCTGGTGGCGGTGGCGCATGCGCAGGACAAGGCCGCCGGGCTGGGCGCCAACAACCGCAGCGGCTATGCCAACGCGGCAGTGGATGCGCTGATCGAGGAATCGATGCATACCATGGCGCCGGCGCCGCGCGACCAGGTGCAGCAGCGCGCGGCCGAGCAGCTGGCCGCCGACGCGGGCATCGTGCCGCTGCATCACCTGCGCGCCGCGTGGGCCTATCGCGACGGGCTCGCGGTGCAGCCGCGCAGCGACGGTTTCACCTATGCCAGCAATATCCGCCCGGCGCCGCCCGCCGCCCCGCAACGCTGACCCGCGCCACGGACTCTCCCGCCCTTAACCATCATGTTCGAAACCCTTCTCAAACGGCTGCTGCAGAGCCTTGCGGTGCTGTGGATCATGTCGGTGCTGACCTTCTGCGCGGTCAACCTGATCGGCGACCCGGTGCACCTGCTGGTCAGCCCCACCGCCACCGAGCAGGAAATCACCGAGGCGCGCCACGCGCTCGGCCTGGACCTGCCCATGCCGCAGCAATACCTGCGCTTCCTGCAGGGCGCCCTGCACGGCGACCTGGGCGATTCCTTCATCTACAACCGGCCGGCGATCGAGCTGATCGTCAGCCGCGTGCCGGCCACGCTGGAACTGGCCGTGACGGCGCTGCTGCTGTCGCTGGGCATCGGCATCCCGATGGGCGTGTTTGCGGGCCTCAAGCCGCATAGCCGGCTGGCGCGGATGCTGATGGCGTGCTCGCTCGGCGGCGTGATCATGCCGACCTTCTGGATCGGCATGATCGGCATCCTGGTGTTCTCGGTGAACCTGGGCTGGCTGCCTTCGGGCGGGCGCGGGCCGGTCAGCACGGTGCTGGGCGTGCCGCTGTCGGTGACCAGTTGGGAAGGCATGCGCTTTCTGCTGCTGCCGGCGCTGACGCTGTCGCTGTTCAAGATCTCGCTGGTCGCGCGCCTCACCGAGGCCGGCACGCGCGAAGTGGCCGGCCAGGAGTACATCAAGTTTGCCCGCGCCAAGGGCGTGGGCGGCGCGCGGCTGGTGCTGCGCCACGTGGTGCCCAATGTGCTGATCCCGATCGTCACCGTGGTCGGCCTGGAGTTCGGCCACCTGATCGCGTTCTCGGTGGTGACCGAGTCGGTGTTCTCCTGGCCCGGCATGGGCAAGCTGATCATCGATTCGGTGCTGGCGCTGGACCGCCCGGTGGTGGTGGCCTACCTGCTGGTCACGCTGGTGCTGTTCGTGGTGCTGAACCTGGTGGTCGACCTGCTCTACGTGGTGCTGGACCCGCGCCTGCGGCACAAGCCGGCCTAGACCCCGCCTCCGCTGCCGCTTTTCTCCCTCCAAAATAACGAGACTGAACCGATGTCCCTGCCTGTATCTGAAGCCGACACCGCCGTGCCCGCGCTTGCGCCGGCCGCGGCGGAACCGGCGCCTGCCGCCGCGCCGCCTGCGGCACGGCCCTCGCTGCTGCGGCGCTTTTGCGCCAAGCGCGTCTCTGCCGCCGCGCTGGCATTGCTGGTGGCGCTGCTGCTGGTGGCCGCGCTGGCCCACGTGATCAGCCCGCAGAATCCCTATGACCTCGCCACGGTTTCGGTGATCGATTCCGAACTGCCGCCGGGCAGCATCGGCTACGAAGGCCAGCCGCACTACTGGCTGGGCACCGACGGCGCCGGGCGCGACCTGCTCAGCGCCATCTTCTATGGCATCCGCATCAGCGTGGGCGTGGGCGTGATCAGCGCGGTGGTGGCGCTGATGGTCGGCAGCGCCGTGGGCCTGGCCGCGGCGTACTTCGGCGGGGTGGCGGATGCCGCCATCATGCGCGTGGTCGACCTGCAGCTGAGCCTGCCCGCGGTGCTGGTGGCGCTGATCCTGCTGGCGGTGCTGGGGCAGGGCGTGGACAAGACCCTGCTGGCGCTGGTGATCGTGCAGTGGGCCTACTTTGCCCGCACCGTGCGCGGCGCGGCGCAGGTGGAGCGGCGCAAGGAATATGTCGAGGCCGCGCTCGGCCAGGGTTTGCCGGCGCTGCGCGTGATGTTCCGCCATATCCTGCCCAACTGCATGGCGCCGCTGGTGGTGACCGGCACGCTGCAGATCGCGCATGCGATCACGCTGGAGGCCACCATGAGCTTCCTCGGCATCGGGCTGCCGCGCACGCAGCCGTCGCTGGGCATGCTGATCGCCAATGGCTTCGAATACATGCTGTCGAACAAGTACTGGATCAGCATCTTCCCGGGCGTGGCCCTGGTGCTGCTGATCGGCTCGATCAACCTGGTGGGCGACCGCCTGCGCCGCGTGCTCAATCCGCGGCTGGAAGGGTAAGGAGCCCGGCATGGCACTACTGGAAGTTACCGGTCTGAGCACCAGCTTCGCGCTCGCGCGCGGGGCCGTGAAGGCGGTGGATGGCGTGTCGTTCGCGCTGGAGCCGGGCGAGATCCTCGGCATCGTCGGCGAGTCGGGCTCGGGCAAGTCGGTGACGGCGTTTTCGCTGATGAACCTGCTGGACCCGCCCGGGCGCGTCACTGGCGGTTCGGTGCGCTTCAAGGGGCAGGAGCTGCTGGCGTGTTCGCCGCGCCAGTGGCAGGCACTGCGCGGCGACCGCATCGCGATGGTGTTCCAGGACCCGATGATGTCGCTCAACCCGGTGATGCGCGTGGGCGACCAGCTGGCCGAGACCGTGCTGGTGCATCACCGCCGCACCCGCGCGCAAGCGCACGCGCAGGCAGTCGACGCGCTCACGCGCGTGGGCATCCCGGCGCCGGAGGAGCGCATGCGCGCCTATCCGCATGAGCTGTCGGGAGGCATGCGCCAGCGCGTGGCAATCGCCAATGCGCTGATCAACCGCCCGGACCTGATCATTGCCGATGAGCCCACCACCGCGCTGGACGTCACCATCCAGGCGCAGATCCTCTACGAGATGAAGCAGCTGGTGCGCGAGACCGGTGCCGCCGCGATCTGGATCAGCCATGACCTGGCCGTGGTCAAGGACCTGGTCGACCGCGTCTGCGTGATGTACGCGGGCAGGGTGGTGGAGCAGGGCCCGGTCGCCGACCTGATCGAGCGGCCGCTGCATCCGTACACGCGCGGGCTGCTGGATTCGCTGCCCACGCCGGCCATGCGCGGCGCAACCCTGCGCGCGATCCCGGGCGCGGCCCCGGCGCTGGCCGCGCTGCCACCGGGCTGCGCCTTTGCGCCGCGCTGCCAGCGCGCGCAGGACGCATGCCGCCAGGCGCCCGCCGAAACCACTGTGCGCGGCCGGACGCTGCGCTGCTTTTATCCCCTGGAGGTGGCATGACAGTCATGCTCGAAGCGCGCAACCTGCAGAAACGCTTCTCCATGAAGCCCGGCCTGCTGGGACGCATGGCCGGAAAGCCGGTGCAGGCGGTGCATGCCGTCAATGATGTCTCGCTGCAGGTGAAGAAGGGCGAGGTGCTGGGCGTTGTCGGCGAGTCCGGCTGCGGCAAGTCGACGCTGGGCCGCATGCTGGCGGGGCTGCTGCCGCAGACGGGCGGCGAGATTGCGTGGGAAGGCAAGCGCGCCGATATCGCGTCCGCCGGCTATCACCGCGCCGTGCAGATGGTGTTTCAGAACCCCTATGCCTCGCTCAACCCACGGCTGCGTATCGGCCAGGCCATTACCGAAGGCGCGGTCTATCACGGCATGGTCAAGCGTGCGCGCGCGGCGTCGTTCGCCGGCGATCTGCTGCAGCAGGTGGGGCTTGATCCCAGCTATGCCGAGCGCTTTCCGCATGAATTCTCCGGCGGCCAGCGCCAGCGCGTGGCCATTGCCCGCGCACTGGCGCTGCGCCCGCGCCTGCTGATCTGCGACGAGGCCGTGTCCGCGCTCGACGTCTCGGTGCAGGCGCAGATCATCAACCTGTTCATGCAGCTGCGGCGCGAGCACGAACTGACCTATGTCTTCATCAGCCACAACCTGGCGGTGGTGGAGCATATGTCGGACCGCGTGGTGATCATGTACCTGGGCCGCATCGTCGAGAGCGGCGCTGCGCGCGACGTGTTCGCTGCGCCCAACCATCCCTATACCCGTGCCCTGCTGGCCGACGCGCCGCGCCTGGGCGCCAGCCCGCCCGCGCACCAGCCGATCCGCGGCGAACTGCCCAGCCCGCTGGCGCCGCCCACGGGCTGTGCCTTCCATCCGCGCTGCCCGCATGCGAGCGCGCGTTGCGCGGCCGAAGTGCCGGTGCTGCGCGATATCGGTGGGCGGCTGTCCGCCTGCCACTTGAATGACTAGATAGCCGCCGCCCGGCCGGCCCACGCTCCCCCTGTGCATCGATGCCATCCCGCCGCGCGCGCGGCGGGCGGGGAGCGTGCGCGCTGCGCGGACAGACAACGCGGCAGTTGGGATCACCCGAGGGGGAATTGTGCGTTGGCACACAACAAGAGAGGGAGCAGAAGCATGAAGGGTATCCAGACCAAGAGCGCGCTCGCATGCGCCTGCATCGGCGGCGCGCTGGCGCTGCTGTCGGCGGCGGCCGACGCATCGGTGACGCTGTATGGCCGCCTCGACACCGATATCGAATACCAGAAGGGGCCGGACGGCCGCGCCACGCAGATGGTCGACAACGCCTCGCGCTGGGGCATGCGCGGCAGCGAAGACCTGGGCGGGGGCTTGCGCGCCGCGTTCGGGCTGGAGCAGGGCTTTGCCGCCGACAGCGGTACGGCCACCAACCCGCAGTTTCGCAATGCCTTTGTCGGACTGCAGGGAGGCTTCGGAGCGATCGCGATGGGGCGGCTGGATTCTGCCACCATCGTCGGATCGCCGATCTATTCGCAGGTGACGCAGAACATCGACTTCGTCATCCATGATGCGGGCGCCACCGCCATCGGCACCAAGGTGCTGAACGCGCGCAACCGTGTGTCGAACGCGCTGGGCTATATGACGCCGGAGTTCGGCGGCTTTTCAGTGCGGGCGCGCGTGAACCTGGCGGGACCCGATCCGGCCACGCCCAACGCCAGGTCGCCGGTGCAGGCCGAGGATGACTTCCGCCAGTACGACCTTGGCCTCAACTACGCTGCCGGCAACTTTGCCGCGGGCGTGGGCTATTCGCGCGATGCCAAGACCGGCGGGCTGGTGGCCAATGATTTCCGCGACAAGGTGCAGGCCGCGGCGTCGTACGACTTTACCGTGGTCAATATCTACGGCATCTATGGGCGCGACCGCTACGCGGGCACTGCCGCCACTCGCACCGACGTGCCTTACTGGCTGGTCGGCTTCACCGTGCCCTATGGCGCCCACAAGCTCACCGTGAACTACATGGAGCGCGCGGTACAGCGCGACCCGCAAGGCCGGCTCAAGAAGGTGCAGGCCGGCTATGGCTACAGCCTGAGCAAACGCACCACGCCCTATGTCTTCTTCGATCGCGAGGATCCCAACTCGCACAAGCCCGGTGACACCGTGACCACGGTCGGCATCGGCATTCAGCACAAATTCTGATAATGGCCCTTCCTTATTCGCTGACTGAACCGGCCGGCGCGGCGCTGCCGCTGGTGGTGGACTCCCCGCACAGCGGGCTGGTGCATGCCGAGACCCTGCCGCTGGCGGCGCCCCCCGAAGCCCTGCTGACGGGCTGGGACGCCTATGTCGACCAGTTGTTCGCGCATGCGCCGATGGTGGGCGGCACGCTGCTGTGCGCGGGCTTTCCGCGCTGGATGGTGGATGTCAACCGCGCCCGCGACGACATCGATCCGGCGCTGATCGACGGCGCCATGCCCTATGCGGTGCAGCCCAGCGACAAGTCCGGGCGCGGCATGGGCGTGCTGCGCCGGCTGGCGCTGCCGGGTGTGCCGGTGTACGCCGCGCGGCTGTCGCCGGACATGGCGGAATACCTGCTGAAGACCTACTACGATCCCTACCACGCAGCACTGTCCGGCCTGCTGGCGCAGCATCATGCGCGCTCGGGCGCGGTGTGGCATATCGACTGCCATTCGATGAAATCGCGCGGCAATGCGATGAACGTGGACAATGGCGCGGAGCGGCCTGACTTTGTGATCAGCAACGGCGACGGCGCCACCTGCTCGCCGGTGTTTATAGAGCTGGTGGCGCAGTGCCTGCGCGGCTACGGCTACCGGGTGGGCATCAACTGGCCATACAAGGGCGCGGAGCTGATCCGCGCCTATGCCGACCCGGCGCGCGGCTGCCACAGCCTGCAGATCGAAATCAACCGCGCGCTCTATATGGACGAGGCAAGGTTCGCGCAGCACGGCGGCTTCGCCGTGCTGCGCGGCCATCTCGACCAGTTGCTGGAGGCGGTGGCGGCATATATCCGCGAGGCACTGGTGCGATGATGGCGCGGCGCGCTCAGATCACCTTGCCCGGATTCATCAGCCCCTGCGGATCGAGTGCGCCCTTGATCGCGCGCATCATCGCCAGCTCGACCTCGCTCTTGTAAAGCCGGTTTTCCTCGCGCTTGAGCTGGCCCAGCCCGTGCTCGGCGGAAATCGAGCCGTTATGCGAGCGCACGCTGTCGTGCACGATGCGGTTGACCTGGTCCTGGTGCGCCAGGAATTCTTCGTGGTCGACGCCTTCCGGCGGCGACACGTTGTAGTGCAGGTTGCCGTCGCCGAGGTGGCCGAAGGTCACCATGCGCGCACCGGGGAAGGCGTTCTGCAGCAGCGCGTCGGTGGTCTCGATAAAGTCCGCCACGCGCGACACCGGCACGGCGATATCGTGCTTGATGTTCTTGCCGTCTTCCACCTGCGCCAGCGGGATATGCTCGCGCAGGTTCCAGAAATCGCGCGACTGCTGCACCGATTCCGCCACCACCGCGTCGGCGACCACGCCGGCATCGAAGGCGGCCGACATCATGGTTTCGAAGATGCCGCGCGCATGGGCTTCGCTTTCGCTGTCGGACAGTTCCAGCAGCACCAGCTGCGGGTGGATGTCTGCGAACGGATAGCGCAGCTGCGGGAAGTGCCGCGTCACCAGCGTCATGCTGAGCGCGGACATCAGCTCGAACCCGGTCAGCATGGCGCCCGCATGCGACTGTGCGATGGCCAGCAGCGCCAGCGCGGCACGCGGGCTCTGCACCGCGGCCAGCGCGGTGACCGAGGCGCGCGGCAGCGGGAACAGCTTCATCACCGCCGCGGTGATGATGCCGAGCGTGCCTTCGGCGCCGATAAAGAGGTCGCGCAGGTCGTAGCCGGTGTTGTCCTTGCGCAGCCCGCGCAGGCCGTGCCAGATCTCGCCCGACGGCGTCACCACTTCCAGGCCCAGGCACAGCTCACGCGTATTGCCGTAGCGCAGCACCGCGGTGCCGCCGGCATTGGTCGACAGGTTGCCGCCGATGGTGCAGCTGCCTTCGGCCGCCAGGCTCAGCGGAAACAGCCGGCCGTGCTCGCGCGCCACCTCCTGCAGGTGCTGCAGCACCACGCCGGCCTCGACCGTGATGGTGTTGTTGAGCGGATCGACCTGGCGGATGCGGTGCAGCCGCTGCAGCGAGACCACCACCTGCTCCTGCCCGGCCACCGGCGTGGCGCCGCCGCACAGGCCCGTGTTGCCGCCTTGCGGCACCACGGCGATCTTGTGCGCATGGCAGGCATGGACCACCTCCGCGACCTCCTCGGTGGTGCCGGGGCGCAGCACCGCCAGCGCCTCGCCGCGATAGCGCTTGCGCCAGTCGGTCAGGTGGGGTGCCTTGTCGGCTGCATCGGTCAGCACGTGCTGCGCACCCAGCGCGGCGCGGCACAGTGCGAGGAAGGAGTCTTGAGGCGAGGTCATGGCGATGGCGGAGTGAGGGTCAGGACTTGGGCGCGGCTGGCTTGCCCGCCGCCCGGGCGCGGCGCTTGTAGGGGCGCAGGTACAGGATGGTGCTGGTGAAGAACACCAGCGTCAGCGCCACCTCCACCCACGCCAGCGTGGACGAGGGCGCGCGGTCGCTGGTGGCGCGCACGATGCCCTCGGTGAAGAACAGCAGGATCAGCATCGACGACCACTGCATGGTGTAGCGGTTGCGCGTGAGCACGCCGCGCAGCGGCAGCAGCAGCGGCAGGAACTTGATGATCAGCCACGACCCGCCAGGGCGCAGCGGCGCCAGGAACCATTCCCAGGCAATGCACAGCACCATCAGCGCCAGCAGGCTGCCCACGCTGAACCGGTACAGCCAGGGACTGTGCAGCGCCTGGTCGCTCTCGGGGATGGGGCTCATGCCGCGCCTCCCGCCAGGCGCAGCGCGGTCTGCGCCAGCCGCCGGCCCATGGCGATGGCCAGTCCCGATTCGTCTTCCGTGACCGGGCCGCGGTTGTCGCCGTGGGCATGGTGGCTGGGGCCGTAGGGTGTGCCGCCCGAGGCCGTGGTCATCAGGCCCTTCTCCGAATACGGCAGGCCCAGGATCAGCATGCCGTGGTGCAGCAGCGGCAGCATCATCGACAGCAGCGTGGTTTCCTGCCCGCCGTGCAGGCTGCCGGTGGCGGTGAAGACGCAGGCCGGCTTGCCGGTCAGCGCACCCGACAGCCACTGCGCCACGGTGCCGTCCAGGAAGTACTTCATCGGCGCGGCCATGTTGCCGAAGCGGGTGGGGCTGCCCAGGGCCAGGCCGGCGCATTCCTCCAGGTCGCGCAGCTCGGCATAGGGCGGGCCGTCGGCCGGGATATCGGACGCGGTGGCCTCGCACACGGTGGAAACCGGCGGCACCGTGCGCAGCCGGGCCTGGGCGCCGGGGACGCTGTCGATACCGTTGGCAATCAGTTCGGCTAGTTTGCGGGTGCTGCCGTGGCGGCTGTAATACAGGACGAGGATGTCGGTCATGGAGCGGGATGGCCGGCGGTGGCGGGGTGGTGTTGCGCGAAAGGTGCCGGAAGCAATGCGCGTATTATAGATGCGCCCCCCGCGCCATCTCCCATCGGCTTCGCGCCCCCGGTGCCGCGGGCCGCCTGTTTATCCGTCAGAACCAGATCCAGGAGGTTGTTTGCGCATGATTGGACCTCGCGTTGCCCGCCTGCGCCGGGAATGGAACCTGCAGAAGGTACGCGCCCTGGCGCGCTATGCGCTGCGCCGCGCCGGCGAAGACCGGCTGCCGCAGGTCTCGGCCAGCCTGACCTTCACCACCGTGCTGGCGGTGGTGCCGGTGCTGACGGTGGCGTTCGCGCTGCTGGCCGCGTTCCCGGTGTTCCGCGACTTCCGCAACGCCATCGAGGCGTTCCTGTTCCAGAACCTGATCCCCGGCAACGTCAGTGAATCGATCCAGCGCTACCTCGGCATGTTCGCCAAGAGCGCGCGCGGGCTGACCGCAATGGGCCTGGGCGGGCTGATGGTCACCTCGGTGCTGACCATGCTGACCGTGGAAGACGCGCTCAACGCGATCTGGCGCGTCAAGCAGCGCCGCCCGCTGGCGCAGCGGGTGCTGGTGTTCTGGGCGGTGCTGACCTTCGGGCCGGTGCTGATCGGCGCGAGCCTGTCGATCAGCTCCTACCTGATCTCGGTCTCGGCGGGCTATGTCGGCACCATGCCGGTGGGGCTGGGGCTGCTGGTGGGCGCGACGCCGGTGCTGCTGTCGGCGCTGGCCTTCGCCTTCCTGTACACGGCGGTGCCCAATGCCTATGTCGAATGGCGCGATGCCATCGTGGCTGGCCTGGTGGCGGCGGTCGCGTTCGAGTTCGCCAAGCGCGGCTTCGGCTATTTCATCACCGAGATCCCGGCCTACACCGCGGTCTACGGCACCTTCGCCGCGTTGCCGCTGTTCCTGCTGTGGATCTACCTGAGCTGGCTGGTGACGCTGCTGGGTGCGACCATTGCCGCCAACCTGCCGGTGATCCGGCAGGGCTACTGGCGCCGCCGCACCTTTGCCGGCAGCGAGTTCTTCGATGCGCTGGGCGTGCTGCTGCTGCTCTACCGCGCGCGCGACGAGGTGCCGCGCAGCGTTGGCGAACTGGACCTGGGCCGCAAGCTGCGGGTCGAGGCCGATTACCTGTCGGACCTGCTGGGCAAGCTCAAGGCCATGCATCTGGTCGGGCGCTTGCAGCAGGAGCGTGGTCAGGCCCATTGGGCACTGCTGTGCAATCCGTCACAGGTGACGTTGCGCACGCTGCATGACCGGCTGGTGCTGAACCTGCCGCGGCTGCCGCGCACCGCGCTGGCGCAGCAGCTGCAAGGGGCGGATGCGCTCAAGTCGGTCCTGGACAATCCGCAGCTGGATCAGACGCTTGAGGCGGTGTTCCGGCAGCAGCCGGCCAATCTGCCGCCGACTGAAGGGGATGGGGGGAGCCACCCTCAGCGGCGCACGCTGGAAGTGGTGCCGCCGGGCTGGCATGGGCAGGTGTAAGGCCCGCCCCCCTGCGGCAGTGAGGTTGCTTAGAACGGAATCTTGCCGCGCCAGATATCGGCATACATCACCCAGTCTCCCATCAGGCTGTAGAGCGGATGCCGGAACGTAGCGGGCCGGTTCTTCTCGAAACCAAAGTGCCCGACCCAGGCAAAGGCATAACCTGCCAGCACAGCGGCCAGCAGCCACCATGCATTGCCGGTGACCACCAGCGCCACCAGGCACAGCAGCGCTACCGTCGACCCGGCAAAATGCAGGCGCCGGCAGGTACGGTTCTGGTGTTCGCTCAGGTAGTAGGGATAAAAGGCCGCGAAGTTCTCGAACTCGCGCGCGCGGGCGTGGGCCATGGCTGTCTCCGGCAGGTCTTGTTTTGTGCAGTGTAGACCTTCTGCACCGGGGTGTCGGGACGCTGGCCGCCGGCGTGGCCGGCCAGCCATCCGGGGCCAGGCTCAGCCGGCCGCGACCACCTTGCGCGCAAAGGCCGCGAGCGCGTCCAGCACTTCATCCGGGCGTTCGCCCATCAGCGCGTGGCCGCACGGCACCGTGACCAGGCTTGCCTTGGCCATCTTGCCGGCCAGCGCCTGGGCTGCCTTGGGCGACGTCATCATGTCCTTGGTGCCGGTGATGAAGAGCGCCGGGCAGGCCACTGCGGCGGCGGCCTCTTCGCCATGGGCGTAGGCATTGCAGGCCGAGAAGTCATTGTGGAACACATGGGCCTGCGGGTTGTTGCGCGACACGCGTTCCATCAGCCGCTGGCTGCCGCCGTGCATCCACGCGCCCGGCCCCGGCGAAGACGGCTTGTTGGCCAGGCTCGAATGCGACCAGGTGTTGACCATGGCGATGGCGTCGCCTTCGCGGTTGAGCGAGGCGTCCAGCAGCGCGTCCGAGACCTTCATCGGGTAGGCCGTCGCCAGCAGGCCGATGCCGCGCACCGCCTGCGCATGCCGCGCCGCACATTCGAGTGCGATCAGCGAACCCATGCTGTGGCCGAACACGAAGGCCGGCGC
The DNA here is from genome assembly GCF_058782785.1 of Cupriavidus sp. FW306-01-F10A. Classification (NCBI taxonomy): domain Bacteria; kingdom Pseudomonadati; phylum Pseudomonadota; class Betaproteobacteria; order Burkholderiales; family Burkholderiaceae; genus Cupriavidus; species Cupriavidus sp. FW306-01-F10A. The sequence continues at coordinate 67,419 of NZ_JBYSYA010000026.1, read as the reverse complement.
CTTCACGCCGGCGGCCGCCACCAGCGCCATGACCCAGTCGGCCATGGCCTCGACGGTGGCCAGCGGCGCGCCCTTGCTGCGGTTGTGGCCCGGCAGGTCCACCGCCAGCACCGAGAAGCCGTGGTTGGCAAACCAGCGCGTCTGCAGGGCCCACACGCTGTGGTCGTTCTGCGCGCCGTGGACGAACACGGCACAGGGCAGGGCGGGATCGAAGGGTTTGCCGCCGGTATAGGCGTAGGCCGGCTGGCCGGCAATGGTCAGTTCCATCAGGCTTGCCCTCCCTTGCCGCTCATCGCTTTCTCGGCCGCCTTCAGGCCGCGCTTGAGATCGTCGATCAGGTCATCCGGGTCTTCCAGCCCGATCGAGAGCCGGATCGTGCCCTCGGTGATGCCGGCCGACTGCAGCGCCGCCGCGTCCATGCGGAAGTGCGTGGTCGAGGCCGGGTGGATCACCAGGGAGCGCGCGTCGCCCACATTGGCCAGGTGCGAGAACAGCGACATGCTCTCGATGAAGCGCTGGCCGGCCACGCGGTTGCCCTTCAGGTTGAAGCTGAACACCGCGCCGCAGCCGCGCGGCAGCAGGCGCTTGGCCAGTTCGTAGTCGGGGTGCGATTCCAGTTCCGGGTAGGACACCGACTCCACCATCGGGTGCGAGACCAGGAACTGCACCACCTTGCGGGTGTTGTCGACATGGCGGCTCATGCGCAGCGGCAGCGTCTCAACGCCCTGCAGCAGCTGCCAGGCGGCCATCGGGTTCATGCAGGCGCCGAAGTCGCGCAGGCCCTCGCGGCGCGCGCGCAGCAGGAAGGGCGCCACCGTGCTTTCCTCGGTGAACACCATGTTGTGGAAGCCCTCGTACGGCTCGGACAGTTCCGGGAAGCGGCCCGAGGCCTCGAAGTCGAAGGTGCCGCCTTCCACCAGCACGCCGCCGATGGTGGTGCCATGGCCGCCCAGGAACTTGGTGGCCGAGTGGTAGAGCAGGCCGGCGCCGTGGTCGAACGGGCGCAGCAGGTAGGGCGTGGTGAAGGTGGAATCCACCAGCAGCGGGATGCCGTTGTCCTGGCCCAGTTGCGCCAGCGTCGGGATGTCCAGCACGTCCAGCCCCGGGTTGCCCAGGGTCTCGCCGAACAGCAGCCGGGTATTGGGCCGGATCGCGGCGCGCCAGGCGTCGATGTCGCGCGCCTTGACGAAGGTGGTCTCGATGCCGAAGCGGCGCAGCGTGTAGTGCAGCAGGTTGTGCGAGCCGCCGTACAGCGCCGACGAGGCCACCACGTGCGAGCCCGCGCCCATCAGCGTGGCCACCGCCAGGTGCAGCGCGGCCTGGCCCGAGGCCGTGGCGATGGCGCCGGCGCCGTTCTCCAGCGCGGCGATGCGCTCTTCCAGCACGGCCACGGTGGGGTTGGAAATACGGGAGTAGACGTGCCCCGCGCGCTCCATATTGAAGAGCGACGCGGCGTGCTCGCTGTCGCGGAACACGAAGGACGTGGTCAGGTGGATGGGGGTGGCGCGGGCCCCGGTTGCGGGGTCTGGCGCGGCGCCGGCGTGCAGTGCCAGCGTGTCGAATCGGGTTCCGGACATGATCGGTCGGCCTTGAGTTGTCTCCGGCCAGCATCGTAGCACCGTGCGCGCGCCGACGCCCGCAAACCGGCCTCCCGCTTTACTTTGACGGCGGGTTTGGGCTAGGATCGGCCAACGGGGCGCCGTGATGCAGCGCGCGCCCGCACACCCATAGACAGATAACAATGTGACCGGTATCGCCCCCTGTGCCCCCGGCCGGAGCGATGCCCTCAGTTTGAGCGCAGGCAGCGGAGACCAACATGAAAGTCAGCGACATCCTCCAGATCAAGGGCAATACGCTCTATACCGTGACGCCTGACACCTCCTTGCTGGTAGCCGTCCACACCATGGCCGAGCACGATATCGGCTCGCTGGTGGTGATGGAATACGGCGACCTGGTCGGCATGCTGACCTTCCGCGAGATCATCGAGACGCTGGCCCGCAACAATGGCAACGTCGGCAGCACCAGCATCCGCAAGGTGATGGACGATGCGCCGCTGACCTGCACCATGGAGACCGACGTCAACGAGGTCCGCCGCATGATGCTGGAACGTCACACCCGCTACCTGCCGGTGCTCGACAACCGCACGCTGATGGGCGTGATCTCCTTCTACGACGTCGCCAAGGCCGTGGTCGAGGACCAGAGCTTCGAGAACAAGATGCTCAAGGCCTATATCCGCGACTGGCCGGAAGAGCGCGCCGAGTGATGGCGCCGGGCCGCCCGGCCTGAAGCTTCCTTCGGAAATACCCTCGATTGGCGCCACGCGGCCGTGGCAGGGTGGCGGCCGGGCGCCGGCTCCGGCAAACTTGCCGGCGTTCCCACTTCCGCGGCGGTCCGCTGACCGACCGGCCCATCCATGAGCCAACCCAGCCAGTTCCGACTGCTCGGCCTGCGCCGCTTCGCCCCGTTCTTCTGGACCCAGTTCCTCGGGGCGATGAACGACAACGTCTTCAAGGTCGCCTTCACCTCGCTGGTGACCTACCACACGGCGCTGTTCGAGGGCGTTGAGGCGCGCAGCGCGGCCTTCCTGATCTCGGCCATCTTTATCGCGCCGTTCGTGCTGTTCTCGGCCACCAGCGGGCAGATTGCCGACAAGCTGGAGAAGTCGCGCCTGATCCGGCTGGTCAAGTCGCTGGAGATCGCCATCATGGTGCTGGGCCTGGCCGGCTTTGCCTGGCACAGCGCGCCGCTGCTGTACGCCGGCACTTTCCTGATGGGGCTGCATTCCACGCTGTTCGGGCCGGTCAAGTTTGCCTACCTGCCGCAGCACCTGGATGAAAGCGAACTGGTCGGCGGCAACGGCATGGTGGAGATGGGCACCTTTGTCGCGATCCTGATCGGGACGCTGATCGGCGGCGAACTGGCCGGGCTGCAGCAGGGCGGAACCATCGTGGGGCCGATGTACGTGGGCGCGGTATGCGTGGTGATCGCCGTGGCGGGGCGGCTGGTGTCGGGCCGCATCCCGGTTTCGCCGGCGCCGCAGCCGGACCTGCGCATCAACTGGAACCCGTTCTCCGAGACCTGGCGCAACCTGGTGCTGGCGCGCGGCAACCGCACGGTATTCCTGAGCCTGCTCGGCATTTCGTGGCTGTGGTTCCTGGGCGCCACCTTCCTGACCTCGTTCTTCAGCTATGCCAAGGATGTGCTGGGCGGCGACCAGAACGTGGTGACGCTGCTGCTGGCGGTGTTCTCGCTGGGCATCGGCACCGGTTCACTGCTGTGCGAGCGCCTGTCCGGTCGCCATGTCGAGATCGGGCTGGTGCCGTTTGGCTCGATCGGCATGACGGTGTTCGCGGTCGACCTGTACTTTGCCAGCCAGGGGCAGGCACCCGTGGCGCTGAGCGGCATCGGCGGCTTCCTGGCCGAGCCGCGCCACTGGCGCGTGCTGGCGGACCTGTTCCTGCTGGCCATGTTCGGCGGCTTCTACAGCGTGCCGCTGTACGCGCTGATCCAGAGCCGCAGCGCGCCCACGCACCGCGCCCGCATCATCGCCGCCAACAACATCCTGAACAGCTTCTTCATGATTGCCGCTTCGCTGCTGGGCGTGGCGATGACGCAGGCGGGCTACAGCATCCCGCAGCTGTTCCTGGTGGTGGGGCTGCTCAATGCGGTGGTGGCGGTCTACATCTACTCGCTGGTGCCGGAATTCCTGCTGCGCTTTATCGCGTGGATCCTGGTCCATACCCTCTACCGGCTGCGCCGCGTCAATGCTGAGCGCATTCCCGCCGACGGCCCGGCCGTGCTGGTCTGCAACCACGTCAGCTTTGCCGACGCGGTGGTGCTGATGGCCTGCAGCCCACGTCCGGTGCGCTTCCTGATGGACCACAACATCTTCAGGGTGCCGCTGCTGTCGTGGTTCTTCCGCCAGGCCCGCGCGATCCCGATCGCGCCGGCGCACGAGAATCCGGACATGCTCAGGCGTGCCTATGACAGCGTGGCGCAGGCGCTGGGCGAGGGGGATCTGGTCTGCATCTTCCCCGAAGGCAAGATCACCGCCACCGGCGAGATCAACCCGTTCAAGCAGGGCGTGCAGCAGATCATCCGGCGCACGCCGGTGCCGGTGGTGCCGATGGCGCTGCGCGGGCTGTGGGGCAGCTTCTTCTCGCGCAAGGGGGCACCGGCGATGTCGCGGCCGTTCCGGCGCGGCATCCTGAACCGGCTGGAACTGGTGGTGGGCGAGCCCGTGCCGCCCGAGGCCGCCACCCCGGAAGGGCTGCAGCAGATGGTGCAGGCCCTGCGCGGCGACTGGCGCTAACTCCGTTGTGCGGAACCCGAGTCCACGATGATCACGCTCTACACCTTTGGCCCCGCCTTCGGGCTGCCCGACGCCAGCCCCTTCGTCACCAAGGCCGAGATGCTGCTCAAGCTGGCCGGACTGCCTTACCAGGCGCGCCGCGGCAGCCTGCGGCGCGCGCCCAGGGGCAAGCTGCCCTACCTGGACGACATGGGCCGGATCGTGGCGGATTCCACCCTGATCCGCTGGCATATCGAGAAGACCTACCACATCGACTTCGACGCCGGCCTGAGCGCGGCCGAGCGCGGCATCGCTTGGGCCGCCGAGAAGCTGATGGAAGACCACCTGTACTGGGCGGTGGCGCGGGTGCGCTGGCTGGACCAGGCCAACTTCGACAAGGGGCCGGCCCTGTTCTTCCGCGGCGTGCCGGCGCCGGTGCGCGGCCTGGCCGAGCGCCTGGTGCGCTACAAGGTGCGCAAGACGCTGTGGGGGCAGGGTCTGGGCCGGCATAGCGAAGAAGACCTGGTGGCGCTGGCCAGCAAGGGCGTGACCTCGATCGCCGACATCCTGGGCAACAAGCCCTACCTGATGGGCAACGCGCCATGCGGGGCCGACGCCACGCTGTTTGCCTTTGCCGGCAGCCTGCTGTGCCCCGTATTCGACACTCCGATCCGCACCGCGGCCGAGGGGCATGCCAACCTGGTGGCCTATATGGAGCGGATGCGCGCCGAGTTCTACCCCGAACTGGCCCCGGCAAGCGCCGCCGCCTGAGCCTGCCGGGCCGCCCTGCGGCCGCCCGAGCCCCGCCATTGGCCTTACAATGGAGGCCTTCCCCAATTCCTGTGCGGTTTCCACCATGTCCGGCAATACCCTTGGCCTGCTTTTCACTGTTACCACCTTCGGCGAATCGCACGGGCCCGCCATCGGCGCGGTGGTGGATGGCTGCCCGCCGGGCATGGCGCTGACCGAGGCCGACATCCAGGGCGACCTGGACCGCCGCCGGCCCGGCACCTCGCGCCACGTCACGCAGCGCCAGGAACCCGACCAGGTCGAGATCCTGTCCGGCGTGTTCGAGGGCAAGACCACCGGCACCCCGATCTGCCTGCTGATCCGCAATACCGACCAGCGCAGCAAGGACTACGGCAATATCGTCGAAACCTTCCGCCCGGGCCATGCCGACTACACCTACTGGCAGAAGTACGGCATCCGCGACCATCGCGGCGGCGGCCGCTCGTCGGCGCGCCTGACCGCGCCGGTGGTGGCGGCCGGGGCGGTGGCCAAGAAGTGGCTGCGCGAAAAGTATGGCACCGAGATCCGGGGCTATATGTCGCAGCTGGGCGAGATCGCAGTGCCGTTCACGGACTGGTCGCACGTGCCGGAGAACCCGTTCTTCGCGCCCAACGCCGACATCATCCCCGAGCTCGAAACCTATATGGACGCGCTGCGCCGCGACGGCGACTCCGTCGGCGCGCGCATCGAGGTGGTGGCCAGCAACGTGCCGGTGGGCCTGGGCGAGCCGCTGTTCGACAGGCTCGACGCCGATATCGCCCACGCCATGATGGGCATCAACGCGGTCAAGGGCGTGGAGATTGGCGCCGGCTTCGACAGCGTGGCCCAGCGCGGCAGCGTGCATGGCGACGAGCTGACCGCCGAGGGCTTCCGCACCAACAATTCCGGCGGCGTGCTGGGCGGCATTTCCACCGGCCAGGACGTCACCGTGTCGCTGGCGATCAAGCCGACGTCTTCCATCCGCACCCCGCGCGAATCGATCGACAAGGCCGGCAATGCCGCCACCGTCGAGACCTTCGGCCGCCACGACCCGTGCGTGGGCATCCGCGCCACGCCGATCGCCGAGGCCATGCTGGCGCTGGTGCTGATCGACCACGCCCTGCGCCACCGTGCCCAGTGCGGCGACGTCAAGGTCGATACGCCGCGCATTCCCGCGCAGGCCGGCCAGACCCCCTGACCTGACCTCGCGTTGGCCACGCCTTTCGCGGGCGGCGGTGCCACTGGCGCCGGCCGCCCCGACTACGCCCGTTTCGGGCTCTTCTATCTTGGCTATTACGGCTACGTCGGCCTGATCTCGCCGTACGTCAGCCTGTATTTCGCCGACCGCGGCTTCAACCCGGTGCAGATCGGCGTGCTGATGGCGAGCTTCCAGGTCAGCCGCATCGTCGGGCCCTACCTGTGGGGCTGGCTGTCCGACGTGATGCACACGCGCGTGCGTATCCTGCGCGTGAGCGCGTTCACCTCGTTGCTGGCCTTCCTGATGCTGCCGGGTGTCGGCAGCTACGGCGGCATGATGGCGATGATGCTGACGCTGAGCCTGCTGACCAGCGCGATGTCGCCGCTGGGCGATGCCCTGACCATCTCCACGCTGCGCCGCTACGGCGCCTTCGACCATAGCTACGGCCGCATCCGCATGTTCGGCTCGGTCGGCTTTATCGGCGCGGTGCTGGCCGGCGGGGCGTTGTTCGAAGCAGTCGGCATGCGCGCCTTCCCGTGGGTGGCCAGCGCGCTGCTGGCGATCCTGGCCGGCGTGGTGCTGACCATGCATGACGCCGCCGACGACGGCCCGCGCACGGCGCCGCCGCGCGCCTTGCCGCTGCTGCGCCGTCCGGACGTGGCCTGGTTCCTGGCGTCAGCCTTCCTGATGATGTTCGCGCACGCGGCGCTCTATGTGTTCTATTCGCTGTGGCTGGCGCAGCTGGGCTACAGCAAGTTCGCCATTGGCGTGATGTGGACCATCGGCGTGGTGGCCGAGATCGTTTTCTTCTACTACCAGGGCCTGCTGTTCGCGCGCTATGCGCTGCGCACGATCCTGGCCGGCACCTTCGTGCTGGCGGCGCTGCGCTTCGGCCTGACCGGCTACCTTGCCCAGTTTGCCTGGCTCATGGCGCTGGTGCAGGTGCTGCACGCGGCCACCTTTGCCGCGCACCACAGCGCCAGCCTGAAGCGGTTGCAGGCCTGGTTTGCCGGGCCGCTGCAGGGGCGCGGGCAGGCGCTGTATACGGGCATTTCCTACGGCGTCGGCGGCACGCTGGGCGGGCTGGCGATGGGCTGGACCTGGAACGCGCTGGCGCCCGAGCATACCTTCGGGCTGGCCGCTATCGCCGCGGCGGCCGGCGCGTTCTGTGCGGTGATGAGCTTCCGCGCGAAAGGCGATGGCGCGGTTCAGGCCAGCGCCGCGCAGACCCGCTCGGCGATCGCCAGCGACGAGGTCAGCCCCGGCGACTCGATGCCGAACAGGTGAACCAGCCCCGGCACGCCATGCACGGCGGGGCCGTCGATGCGGAAGTCCGCGGCAACCTCGTGCGGGCCGCTGATCTTGGGGCGGATGCCGGCATAGCCGGGTTGCAGCGCGCCGTCGGCCAGCCCCGGCCAGTAGCGGCGCACTTCGTCATAGAAGCCGTCGGCGTCGGCCGGATCCACGCCGTATTCGATGTCGTCGATCCAGCGCACATTGGGGCCGAAGCGCGCCTGGCCGCCCAGGTCGATGGTCAGGTGCACGCCCAGCCCGGCCGCCTCGGGCACCGGGTAGATCAGCCGTGAGAACGGCGCGCGCCCGGCCAGCGTGAAATAGCAGCCCTTGGCGTAGTACTGCGGCGGGATATGGGTCTCGGGCATGCCGTCGATGCGGCGCGCCAGTTCCGGCGCGGTCAGCCCGGCCGAGTTCACCACCGTGCGCGCCAGCAGCGTGGTGGCGCTGCCATCCTCGCTGCCGATCTCCAGCCGGATGCCGTCCGCCGTCACCGCGCCGCCCAGCACCGGCGACTGCACCGCCAGCATCGCGCCGGCGTTTTCCGCGTCGCCCAGCAGCGTGGTCATCAGGCCATGGCTGTCGACAATGCCGGTCGACGGCGACAGCAGCGCGGCATGGCACTGCAGTTGCGGCTCCAGCGCCTGCGCCTCGGCGCGGCTGACAAGGCGCAGGTCGTCCACGCCGTTGGCCGCCGCCTTGGCGCGGATGCCTTCGAGCGTTGCCACCTGGGCCTCGCTGGTGGCCACGATCAGCTTGCCGCAGCGCTGGTGCGCCACGTGGTGGCTGGCGCAGTAGTCGTACAGCATGGCCTTGCCGCGCACGCACAGCTGTGCCTTGAGCGAGCCGGCCGGATAGTAGATGCCGGCGTGGACGACCTCGCTGTTGCGCGCGCTGGTGATGGTGCCGAAGGCGTTCTCGGTTTCCAGGATGATCACTTCGCGGCCCTGCAGCGCGAGTGCGCGCGCCACCGCCAGTCCCACCACGCCGGCGCCGATGACGACGCAATCCACTGTTTCCATGGTTGTTCCTTGCTCCAATGTCTGTGTGTTGGGGGGGCTCAGGCGGTCAGGCCAAGGCGGGCGGCGGCGGCCGCAAGGTGCTGTTGCGCGGCACTGCGGGCGGCCGCGGCATCGCCGGCGGCAATCGCTTCGGCCAGCGCCGCGTGTTCCTGGTCGGCGGCGCGCGGCGCGCCTGTCGTCACACGCAGCCGCGCGGTGTTCTCCCAGGCGCGCTGGCGCGCGGCCAGCATCTGCTGGCTGACGAAATCGGTCAGGCCGGTAAAGCAAGGGTTGTGCGCGGCTTCCGCAATGGCATGGTGGAAGGCCATGTCGGCCGCCGCAGCGCTGGCCATGTCGCCCTGGCCGTCGGCCTGTGCCTGCATCGCCGCCAGCGCGCCGCGGATGGCATCGATATCGGCATCCGTGTGCCGCTGCGCGGCCATTTCGGCGCAGGCGGTTTCCACTACCCGGCGCAGTTCGAACAGCTGCGCCAGCGTCGGGCCGCCGTCGGGCGCGCTGGCCACGCGCCATGCCTGGCCGCCCGGGGTCTCCGACACATAAGCGCCCGAGCCCTTGCGCGTCACCAGCACGCCATCGGCCTTCAGCTGGGCGATGGCCTCGCGCACGATCGGCCGGCTCACGCCGAAGTTATCGGCCAGGCTCGTCTCTGCTGGCAGGCGCGCGCCCGCGCCGTAGCGGCCGGCGAGGATGTCGTCGTGCAGGGTCTGGGCGATGCGGCTGGCGAGCGAGGCCGGGCGGGGCAGGATGGTCATGGTTTTGATATGTCAGGCTGTCAGACAGCTTTTGGAGATTTTCGGCTCAACTTTGCGAGACGTCAAGGTCTCCGTAGGGAGCGAATGCTACACATGCGTTTCTGCTCAATCGCCGAGGGCTTAATTTCGCCGCTCCGGCGCCGATAGAAGCCTGATACAGGTGGCGGATCCTGCGCGTCGGCTCCGCCCAAGGCTTGCCATGCCCCGTTGGCATCCAATGCGGGGGCCTACTGCGAACAGCCATGATCCAGCTCACACCTAACGATCTTCCCGTCGGATACCCACTGCCCTGGTCATTGCTCGATGGCGAGGGCAACCTGGTGCTCGGCAGCGGCAGTGTCATTCCCGATGAACGCGACCTGGCGCTGGTGTTCCGCCATGGCGTGGTCTGCCGCGAAGATAGCCACGACGATGCCGATGACGAACTGCGTCCGACCACCGGGCCGCTTGGCCTGCAGGTCGGCACGCTGCTGCATGTCAAGCATGAGGGCGAGGCCGCGCGCCCGGCCGCGAGCCGCCTGATCGGTTTTATCGAGCAGGGCCTGTTTGTCACCTGGCCGCAGCTCGGCGGGCGCGACCTGCCGCTGCAGGCGGGCGATGCCGTGCTGCTGCGCGGCTTCTCCGGACACGCCATCCACAGCTTCACCTCGACCATCACCGCCGTGTGCCGCAGCCCGTTTCGCTACCTGGTGCTGTCGGCGCCGGTGCAGAAGCACGCAACGCCGGTACGCAAGGCTGCGCGCGTGCCAACCCGGCTGGCCGCCTACCTGACCGAGCCCGGCGATGACGACGGCATCGACACCGGCACGGCGCGGCTGGCGCTGCTGTCCGACCTCAGCACCGGTGGCGCGCTGGTGCAGACCACCGCGCCGGCGCCGGCGCCGGGCAGCCGCGTGCGGCTGCGCTTCAAGATGCGCACGGCGTCACTGGACAGCGAGGTCACCATCGATGGCTGGATCCGCCTCGCACCCCCCGGCGCGGCCAGCGACGATGCCGACTTCCCGGCCTTCGGCGTGGCCTTCGACGTGCTGGCCGAGCGCGAGCTGACGCTGCTGCAGTGCTACATCTACGAACAGCTGCTTTCCAGCACCCGCATGCCCTTGCAGCCCGCGGCTGTAGCGGCCGTTTAGAGGGAATCCGCTAATGTTTTGATTGTCTCGTCGGGGCGGCCAGTCTCTACTGCTTCCAACATAAAAAGACCCACCACCGAGGAGACAAGATGGAGCACAGCGGACACCACGCGTGCGGACGACGCACGCCCGCGCTACGCGAGCAGAAGGCCGGCAAGGCCTTGCGCAGGCTCGCAGGCACAGCCCCGCTGGTCGCAGCGGCCATGCTGGCGCAGCCAGCATCAGCCCTGGCCGCGAGCGGCGACTACGCGAAGACGCGTTACCCGATCGTGCTGGTCCACGGACTGACTGGCGCGGCCAAGATGGGTGGTGTGCTCGACTACTGGTATGGCATCCCCGAAGTGCTGCGGGCCAACGGCGCGCAAGTCTATGTGGCCACGGTGCCGTCGTTCAACAGCGACGAAGAGCGCGCCCTGGCGCTGCAGGCCTATGTGCGCGCGGTCAAGCTGGAAAGCGGCGCAGACAAGGTCAACCTGATCGGCCACAGCCAGGGCGGGCCGACCTCGCGCATGCTGGCGGCGATGTCGCCGCAGGACGTGGCCTCGGTCACCACCGTCGGCAGCCCGCATCGCGGCAGCGAAGTGGCCGACACCGTGCTGGACCTGATCAATGGCGTCAACAGTATTCCGATCGCCGGGCCGGTACTCGTCGGCATCATCCAGGGCGTGTTCGATACGGTGGGCTGGTTCAATGGCATCGGCAACGGGCAGGCGCTGGACCAGGATGCGCTGGCCTCGCTCAGGATCCTGACCACGCGCGGCGCCGCCGAGCAGAATGCGCGCCTCAATGCCACGCTGGTGCCCGGCACGAAATCGGCACTGGGGCCGGATTGCAATACTGCTGGCGCGGTGTCCGAGCAACGGCAGGCGCGCGATGCCGCGGGCAACCTCGTCACTCATACCCAGGCCGCGTATTCCTGGACCGGGCAGGGTGGGCCGTTCAGCCTGCTGCGCTCCAACCTGCTGGACCCGACCACGGTGATGATGTCGGCCTCGGCCGGGCTGATGGACCTGAAGGGCGCCGGCCCCAATGACGGGCTGGTCTCGGTCTGCAGCAGCAAGTGGGGCCGGGTGCTGGCCACGGGCTACTACTGGAACCATCTCGACGAGGTGAACCAGATGGCCGGCTTGTACCAGGACGTCGATCCGCGCACGGTCATCCTCAGCCACGCCAACCGGCTGCGCAATGACCAGCTCTGAGCGCTCGCCGCGGCCCTGGCTGGCCTTGATGCCGGCCGGCGCGGCGGCGGCCGCGGTGTACTGGCTGACGATGCCGTCTGGCCCGGTTGCCGTGCCGCAGCGCCCGGCAGCGATCACCACCGCTGCGAGTCCTTCGGCGACATCGGCAGACGCCGGACCCGCCGGCGTGGCTGCCTTGCCATCGCTGTCCGGCGTCGACGTGCCCGCGGGCCCCGAACTCGACGCGCAAGGCAACCTGCGCCTGACGCGCGCGCTGCGCACCTACTTCGACTACTTCCTCAGCGCCCGCCACGACGCCGGCGGCGCCGACGCGCTGGACCGGCTGGTGTACGACGATATCCGCCGCCGCGTGCCGCAGCCCGCGGCAGGGCAGGCGTGGCAGCTGTGGCAGCGCTACCTGGCTTATCTTGCCGAGATTCAAGCGCTGGCGGCGCGCAAGCCGCAGGCGGATACGAACGGCACGCTGGATGCGGCACAAGTGCAGCAGCTGCGCGCGCTGCAGGCCGGGCGCAACGGCGCGCGGCAGCACCTGCTGCCGGAGGTGGCGGCAATCTGGTTCGGCGACGAGCAGGCGTATGACGATGCCATGCTGGCGCGGCTCGACATCGCGGCGCAATCCGGCCTGGATGACGCGCAGCGGCGGCAGCGGCTGGCCGAACTCGAAGCCACGCTGCCCGAGCCACTGCGTGCGGCACGGGAGGCCAGCGCGCGTCCGCAGGCGATCAGCGACACCATCGCCGGCATGCAGGCCGCCGGCCGCAGTGCGCAGGACATCGGTGCGGCGTTGGCGCAGGCCTACGGTGCCGAGGTGGCGCAGCGCTACCAGCAGCAGGCGCAAGCCGGGCAGGCCTGGCAACAGCGCTACGACGACTACGCCGCGCGGCGCGCGCAGATCGAGTCATTCCCGGGGTTGTCGGAGCAGGACCGCCGGCAGCAGCTGGATGTGCTGCGCAGCCAGGCCTTCGGCAATCCCGCCGAGGCGCTGCAGGCCGAGGTGGTCGACAAGGCGATGGCCGCGCGGCGGCAGGCACGATAGCCGCGCTGCATCGCCCAAAGAAAAACGGCACCGGGTTTCCGGTGCCGTTTTTTTCTGCCGCTGGCGCGGCAGGCTTACATCCCGACGTAGTTCGGACCGCCGCCGCCTTCCGGCGTCACCCAGACGATGTTCTGGGTCGGATCCTTTATGTCGCAGGTCTTGCAGTGCACGCAGTTCTGCGCGTTGATCTGCAGGCGCTCCTTGCCCGACGTCTCGTCCTGCACGAACTCATATACACCTGCCGGGCAGTAGCGCGACTCGGGGCCGGCGTACTTGTCCCAGTTGATGTTGACCGGAACGCTGGCGTCCTTGAGCGTCAGGTGCGCCGGCTGGTTCTCTTCATGGTTGGTGTTGCTGATGAACACCGAGCTGAGGCGGTCGAAGGTCAGCTTGCCGTCCGGCTTCGGATACTCGATCTTCTGGCACTCGGCCGCCGGCTTCAGGTACACATGGTCCGGCTTCACGCGGTGGATGGTCCACGGCGGGTTGCGGATGCCCAGCTTGGGCAGCAGCCATTGCTCGATGCCGGTCATCAACGTGGCGGTGGTGCGGCCCTTCTTGAACCACTGCTTGAAGTTCTTGGCCTGCAGCAGTTCCTTGTGCAGCCAGCTCTGCTCGAACGCGGCCGGGTAGGCGGCCAGCTCGTCGTGCTGGCGGCCGGCCTGCAGCGCGTCATAGGCGGCCTCGGCGGCCATCATGCCGGTCTTGATGGCGGCGTGGCTGCCCTTGATGCGCGAGGCGTTCAGGTAGCCGGCATCGCAGCCGACCAGCGCGCCGCCCGGGAACACGGTCTTGGGCAGCGACAGCAGGCCGCCGGCGGTGATGGCGCGCGCGCCGTAGGAGAGGCGCTTGCCGCCCTCGAAGTACTGGCGGATTTCCGGATGCGTCTTGAAGCGCTGGAATTCCTCGAACGGCGACAGCCACGGGTTGGTGTAGTCCAGGCCGACCACAAAGCCGACCGCGACCTTGTTGTCTTCCATGTGGTACAGGAACGAACCGCCGTAGGTGGCGGGGTCGAGCGGCCAGCCGGCGGTGTGCACCACCAGGCCGGGCTTGTGCTTGGCCGGGTCGATCTCCCACAGCTCCTTCAGGCCGATGCCGTAGCTCTGCGGATCCTTGCCGGCATCGAGCTTGAATTTCTCGATCAGCTGCTTGCCCAGGTGGCCGCGCGCGCCTTCGGCGAAGATGGTGTACTTGGCATGCAGTTCCATGCCCAGCTGGAAGTTGTCGGTGGGCTCGCCTTCCTTGTTGATGCCCATGTTGCCGGTGGCCACGCCCTTGACCGAGCCGTCTTCGTTGAAGAGCACTTCGGCGGCGGGGAAGCCCGGGAAGATCTCAACGCCCAGCGCCTCGGCCTGCTGGCCCAGCCAGCGCACGAAGTTCGACAGGCTGATGATGTAGTTGCCTTCGTTGTGGAAGCACTCGGGCAGCAGGGCCGGAGGCGTGCCCTTGGAGCCGGACTCGTTCAGGAACAGGAACTTGTCTTCGGTGACTGCCTGGTTCAGCGGCGCGCCCAGTTCCTTCCAGTTCGGGATCAGTTCATTGAGGGCGCGCGGGTCCATGATGGCGCCCGACAGGATGTGGGCGCCGGGCTCGGAGCCCTTTTCCAGCACGCACACGTTGACGTCGGCGCCTTTCTCCTGCGCGAGTTGCTTCAGGCGGATGGCGGTGGCCAGGCCGGCGGGGCCGCCGCCGACGATGACCACATCGTATTCCATGGCTTCGCGCGGGCCGAACTGCTCCAGGAGCTGTTGCTGATCCATTGTCTCTAACCCTCTATTTCTTTGCTGCTTGCTTGCAATTGTGGGAAATGCGGTGATCGTTTTGCCGAGAACCGGGCCAGCGCGCGGACGGGAGCCGCGGGTGGGTGAGTTGGCAGCGATTTGGGGTCCAAAGACTCCCGGATCGCGCGTTTTCCCTCTTTCCCTTTGCTGGTCAAGTTCTTAGAATCTCCGGCATTGTCCGGGACTCGCCACCCACAGGCAAGGATTTTTTTGGAACGGTCGTTCTTTTTTTTGATATGCTGCCTTCTGCTCCCGAATAGGCCGGAGGAGCTCCCGCACAAGAGGTAATCATGGGTTTGTCGATCAATCTGGAAGGCAAGGTCGCGCTGGTCACCGGCGCTTCAAGCGGGCTGGGCTCGCGTTTCGCGACGGTGCTGGCCGCCGCCGGCGCCAAGGTGGTGCTGGCCTCGCGCCGCACCGAGCGGCTCAAGGAACTGCGCGCGGCGATCGAGGCCGAGGGCGGCAGCGCCCATGTGGTGCGGCTGGACGTCACCGACCCGGACAGCATCCGCGCCGCGGTGGCGCATGCGGAGACTGAGGCCGGCTCCATCGACATCCTGGTCAACAACTCCGGCGTGTCGACCACGCAGAAGCTGACCGATGTGACCGCCGATGACTTCGATTTCGTGTTCGACACCAATACCCGCGGCGCCTTTTTCGTCGCCCAGGAAGTGGCCAAGCGCATGATCGCGCGCGCCAAGGGCGCCGAGCGCAACGGCAGCCCGCTGCCGCAGGCGCGGATCGTCAATGTCGCGTCGGTGGCGGGGCTGAAGGTGCTGTCGCAGATCGGCGTGTATTGCATGAGCAAGGCGGCCGTGGTGCACATGACCAAGGCCATGGCGCTGGAATGGGCGCGCCATGGCATCAATACCAATGCGATCTGCCCGGGCTATATCGATACCGAGATCAACCACCACCACTGGGACTCGGACGCGGGCCAGAAGCTGATCCAGATGCTGCCGCGCAAGCGCCTGGGCAAGCCGGAGGATCTCGACGGCCTGTTGCTGCTGCTGGCATCCGACCAGTCGCAATTCATCAACGGGGCTGTCATCACCGCCGACGACGGCATGGTCTGACCGCCTGATCGCTGACCCGGGGGCGCAAGGCCCCAGCTTCCCGGTTGCGCGCCAAAAGCGCCGTGGGATGGCCGGTTTGCACGCCCCAGGGCTTATCCGGTCCCCTTGGGTGCGCCGTAGTCAGCACACATCAATCATCAAAGAAAATTCGTGCGTGGCGGGCCAGTCTTGGCATAATCCGCCATGTCTGCAGATTAAGTCTTTACATACAAATAGAAAAACGCCGCGGTGGCCGCATGGCCCGAGCGGCCCGGACCGGAGGCCGGGGAGATGGAGCAACAAGAAGAGGCACGGCGCAACGCCGTGCCGCAACACGTCGTCGATTCCGCGGTGATCCCGCAGGCGGCCGACGAAGCGCAGGACGCTGATTTCCGGGTATCGCCCCGCATCGAGGACTGGATTGGCGTGATCGTGATGGTGCTGCTGGTCGGCATCACCTTCGCCAACGTGGTGGTCCGCTATTTCACCGACGAGTCGTTTGCCTGGACCGAGGAGTTCTCGGTCTTCCTGATGATCGTGCTGGCGCTGGTCGCCGGCAGCGCCGCGGTGGCGCGCGACCGTAATATCCGCATCGAATTCTTCTTCGAACGCGGCAGCGAGGCCCGCCAGCTGCGCCTGGCGTTCCTGTCGGCGCTGGCCGTGGCGGTGATGTTCATCGCGCTGGCAGTGCTGGGCGCACGCATTACCTGGGATGAGTACTCCTTCGGCGAGACCTCGCCGGGCATCGGCGTGCCGAGCTGGTGGTACTCGATCTGGCTGCCGGTGCTGTCGGCCGGCATCGCGCTGCGCGCGCTGGGGCTGGTGCTGCGCAACGTGCGCGCGCTCAAGGCGCTGCATGAAGGCAAGACCACCACGACGGAGAAGGCGCAATGACGTTCGTCGCCATCACTTTGTTCGTGGTCTTTATCGGCCTGATGCTGCTGGGCGTGCCCATCGGCGTGTCGCTGGGCCTGGGTGGCCTGGTTGCCATCGGCCTGTCCAACCTCGACACCCAGATGTTTGGCCTGCTGGCCGTGCCGCAGAACTTCTATGCGGGGCTGGCCAAGTATCCGCTGCTGGCGATCCCGATGTTCGTGCTGGTGGGGTCGATCTTCGACCGTTCCGGCGTGGCGCAGCGGCTGGTGACCTTTGCCATCGCCATCGTTGGCCGCGGCCCGGGCATGCTGCCGCTGGTGGCGATCCTGGTGGCGATGTTCCTCGGCGGCATCTCGGGCTCCGGCCCGGCCAACGCGGCCGCGGTGGGGGGCGTGATGATCGCGGCGATGTCGCGCGCCGGTTATCCGGGCTCGTACAGCGCCGCGGTGGTGGGCGCGGCAGCCGCGACCGACATCCTGATCCCGCCGTCGGTGGCCCTGATCATCTACAGCGTGCTGGTGCCCGGTGCATCGGTGCCGGCCTTGTTCGCCGCGGGCATGATCCCCGGCATCCTGGCCGGCGTGGCGCTGATCGTTCCGGCGGTGTGGCTGGCGCGCAGGCACAGCATGGGCGCGATCGAGGCCGCGCTGGCGCGCCCGCCGTTCTGGAAGAGCCTGCGCGAGGCCGCGTGGGGGCTGGTGGCGCCGTTCCTGATCCTGGGCGGCATGCGCGCCGGCTGGTTCACGCCGACCGAAGCCGCCGTGGTGGCGGTGGTCTACGGCCTCTTCGTCGGCATGGTGGTGTACCGCAGCATCGGCATGCGCGACCTGTTCACGATCTTCCAGGAGGCGGCCGAGACCTCGGCGGTGATCCTGCTGGTGGTGGCGCTGGCCGGCATCTTCGCCTATGCGCTGTCGACGCTGGGCGTGATCGACCCGCTCGCGCACGCCATCGCCAATTCCGGGCTGGGCGAGTACGGCGTGCTGGCGCTGATCGTGCTGCTGCTGATGACGGTGGGCATGTTCCTGGATGGCATCTCGATCTTCCTGATCTTCGTGCCGCTGCTGCTGCCCATTGTCAATGCCTTCCACTGGAACCCGGTGTGGTTCGGCGTGGTGCTGACGCTGAAGGTGGCGCTGGGCCAGTTCACGCCGCCGCTGGCCGTGAACCTGATGGTGTCGTGCCGGATTGCCCGGGTGCGCATGGAAGAAACCGTGCCCTGGGTGATCTGGATGCTGCTGGCGATGTTTATCGCCATGCTGATGGTGCTGGCCTATCCGCCGCTGGCGACCTGGCTGCCTGAGTACCTCGGCTACTGATGTTCCGCATTCACCAACAAGAATTGACGCTTTCCCGAGAGGAGATGAAATGAAACGTCGTGCCCTGATGCTCGCAACGGCTGCCGCCATTGCCGCTTCCGCCTTCGCCCCCGCCGGCGCAATGGCCCAGACCTACAAGTCCGAGTACAAGATGTCGCTGGTGCTCGGCCCGGCCTTCCCGTGGGGCAAGGGCGGCGAGATCTGGGCCGACCTGGTCAAGCAGCGCACCAACGGCCGCATCAATATCAAGCTGTACCCGGGCACCTCGCTGGTGGCCGGCGACCAGACCCGCGAGTTCTCGGCGATCCGCCAGGGCGTGATCGACATGGCGGTGGGCTCGACCATCAACTGGTCGCCGCAGGTCAGGGAACTGAACCTGTTCTCGCTGCCGTTCCTGATGCCCGACTACAAGGCGCTGGACGCGCTCACGCAGGGCGAAGTCGGCAAGTCGATCTTCACCACGCTGGAAAAAGCCGGCGTGGTGCCGCTGGCCTGGGGCGAGAATGGCTTCCGCGAGGTGTCCAACTCCAAGCGCGAAATCCGCAAGCCGGAAGACCTCAAGGGCATGAAGCTGCGCGTGGTCGGTTCGCCGCTGTACATCGAGACCTTCAACGCGCTGGGCGCCAACCCGACCCAGATGAGCTGGGCCGATGCGCAGCCGGCGATGGCCTCGGGCGCGGTCGACGGGCAGGAGAACCCGCAGTCGGTGTTCGCCGCCGCCAAGCTGTACACGGTGGGCCAGAAGTTCGTCACCACCTGGGGCTACGTGGCTGACCCGCTGATCTTCGTGGTCAACAAGCAGATCTGGGAAAGCTGGACCCCGGCCGACCGCGAGATCGTGAAGCAGGCCGCCATCGACGCCGGCAAGCAGGAAATCGCGCTGGCCCGCAAGGGCCTGGCCGAGCCGGGCGCGCCGGCCTGGAAGGACATGGAGGCGCACGGCGTCAAGGTTACGCACCTGACGCCGGCCGAGCATGACGCCTTCCGCAAGGCCACCGCCAAGGTCTACGACAAGTGGAAGAAGCAGATCGGCGCCGAGCTGGTGACCAAGGCTGAAGGCGCGATCGCCAAGCGCTAAGCCACGCAGAGGGCCCGCCAGACTCGGCGGGCCTGTTCTTTTGGAGGCTGTGATGAAGCACGTCTATACGGTGGTCATGCCGATCCGCTGGGGCGACATGGATGCCATGGGCCATGTCAACAACACCGTCTATTTCCAGTACCTGGAGCAGGCGCGCATCGAGTGGTTCGCGTCGCTGGGCCGTGGCGGCAAGGATGCAGGCGGGCAGGGGCCGGTCATCATCAATGCGCACATGACTTTCCTGAAGCAGCTGCGCTACCCGGGCGACATCGAGTGCCGCGTCTACGCCGGCCAGCTCGGCCGCACCAGCTTCGAAACCCGCATGGAAATCCGCCGCACCGACCTGCCCGACGTGGTCTGGGCCGAGGGCGGGGCCAAGGTGGTGTGGTGCGATTACACGCAGGAGAAGTCGGTGCCGGTGCCGGCAGAGATCCGCGCGATCATCGAGGGCTGACGCCCGCCACGGGGCTCAGTGGTTGACCAGCCGCTGCACCAGGTCCACCGAGGTACTGGCCCCGTACTTCTTCATCAGCCGCGCCCGGTAGATGTCCACCGTGCGCGGGCTGATCGCCAGCAGCTTGCCGATCTGCTTGCTGGTCTTTCCCTCCACCAGCTGCGCCGCGATCTCGCGTTCGCGCGCGGTCAGCTCGGCCGTGACCTGGCGCTTCTGCGACAGGTCCTCGAAAGTCCAGATCCCGGCGCCCAGCGGTTGCGTGCGGTCCAGCGCGCGCCCGGTGACATGGCACCAGAACAATTCCCCGCCGGCGCGCTTCATGATGCGCTCGTCCGAGTACATGCCGCGCGTGCCCATGATCGGCGCAATGCGCGCGCCGGTGCGCTCGAACTCGTCGGCGGTGGGGTAGAGCACCTGGAACGACTGGCCCAGCAGCGCTTCGCGCGTGGTGCCGAAAATGCGGCAGACCTCCTCGTTGCAGTCTTCGATCACGCGTTCGCGTGACAGCACCAGGCCCACGGGGGCGAGCTGGAAGGCGGTCTGGTAGTCGATTGCGGGCATCTGCTTATGTATTTTTACGTAATGGCGTAGCCGGCTGTGCTTGCGTATGCTGTCGGTCGGACGAGTTGCGGCGACTGTCGCCCGCCTGTTGCCGATTGTACCGTTACAATTTCCCTGCGTCGCCCGCTGCACAACCCGGTGGCGGGAAGAGCGACAGGGAACTACCGAGGAAGGAGCGAAGCATGAACAAGGTCTACGCCAGCGCCGCAGAAGCGCTTGCAGGCGTCGTCCGCGACGGCCAGACGATCGCCGTGGGCGGTTTCGGCCTGTGCGGCATCCCCGAGGCGCTGATTGCCGCGCTGCGCGACAGCGGCGCCAAGCAGCTGACCTGCATCTCCAACAACGCCGGCGTCGATGGCTTCGGCCTGGGCCTGCTGCTGGCCACGCGCCAGATCAGGAAGATGATCTCGTCCTACGTGGGCGAGAACAAGGAGTTCGAGCGCCAGTACCTGGCGGGCGAACTTGAGCTGGAATTCACGCCGCAAGGCACGCTGGCCGAGAAGCTGCGCGCCGGCGGCTCGGGCATCCCGGCCTTCTTCACCAAGACCGGTGTCGGCACCATCGTCGCCGAAGGCAAGGAAATCCGCGAATTCGACGGCCAGCAGTACGTGATGGAGCGTTCGCTGACCGCCGACGTGGCGCTGGTCAAGGCATACAAGGCTGACAGGGCCGGCAACCTGGTGTTCCGCCGCACCGCGCGCAACTTCAACCCGATGTGCGCCATGGCGGGCAAGGTCACCATCGCCGAGGTCGAGCATATCGTCGAGACCGGCGAGCTGGATCCGGATGAAATCCACCTGGCCGGCATCTTCGTGAAGCGCCTGGTGCTGAACACCACCCCCGAGAAACGCATCGAGCAGCGCACCGTGCGCGCGGCCAGCTAAGGAGACGCATCATGGCATGGACACGTGACGAAATGGCCGCGCGCGCCGCGACCGAGCTGCAGGACGGTTTCTACGTCAACCTGGGCATCGGCCTGCCGACGCTGGTGGCCAACTGGGTGCCCGAAGGCATGGAAGTGTGGCTGCAGTCCGAGAACGGACTGCTAGGCATCGGCCCGTTCCCGACCGAGGACGAAGTCGACGCCGACATGATCAACGCCGGCAAGCAGACCGTGACGACGCTGCCGGGCTCGTCGATCTTCTCGTCGGCCGACTCGTTCGCGATGATCCGCGGCGGCCACATCAACCTGGCGATCCTGGGTGCGATGCAGGTCAGCGAGAAGGGCGACCTGGCCAACTGGATGATCCCGGGCAAGATGGTCAAGGGCATGGGCGGCGCAATGGACCTGGTCGCCGGCGTCGGCCGCGTCGTGGTGCTGATGGAACACACCGCCAAGAAGAAGGACGGCACCGAGGACATCAAGATCCTGAAGGACTGCAACCTGCCGCTGACCGGCGTGGGCGTGGTCAACCGCATCATCACCGACCTGGGTGTGATCGACGTGACCGACGAAGGCCTGAAGCTGGTGGAAACGGCTCCGGGTGTCAGCCGCGAGGAAATCCAGGCCAAGACGGGCGCTCCGCTGCTGTAAGCGGGCTGAGCTCCGAAGCCTGGCAGGGCCCCTGAGGTGCGATGCGCCGCAGGGGCTTTTTTTCGGGTCGCTTCGCTTTGGAATTGCCCGGCCGGGCTACGCCAGCCGGCTGCACTCCCTAGCTCTTCCGGCGAATAGCCCGGCAACATCGCTGCGCACTAAGCTGGCTGCTCTCCGGCAAGGCGCAGACCCTGCCGCGGTCGAACCCTCACGGAAGGTGCGCCATGCCGGCTTCCCCGAACCAATCCTTGCCACTGGTCTACGCCTGCTCCGGCTGCTCCAGCGTCGCGCAACTGGCCAATGCCTGCGCGGTACGGCTCGACCGCGGCGGCCGTGCCGAAATGTCCTGCATCAGCGGCGTGGGCGGCGGCGTGCCGGCGCTGACGCGAGTGGCGCGCTCGGGGCGGCCGATCCTGGCGCTGGATGGCTGCCCGCTGGCCTGTGTCAAGGCCTGCCTGGCCAGCGTGGGCGTGGCGGCGGACCGGCACCTGGTGCTGAACCGACTCGGCGCGACCAAGCGCCAGCACGGCGCATGCACCGAGGCCGAGGAACAAGCGATCTGGGGAGAGGTAGAGGCGGCACTGGCGAGCCTGGCCGCCGCAGGCTGAAGCCCGGACGCGCCGTGGCGCGCCCGGTAGCCGCAGGTCAGCCTGCCTGCTTGTTGTAGCTGGCGAACACCGAAGCGGCGCCGTCCGCTTTTACGATCAGCACGTCGAAGGGGTCCTTGCGCGGACCCTGTTCCATGCCGGGCGAGCCGACCGGCATGCCCGGCACGGCCAGGCCGACGGCCTTGGGTTTTGCGGCCAGCAGCTTGCGGATATCCGCCGCCGGCACGTGGCCCTCGATGGCGTAGCCGCCGATATACCCGGTGTGGCAGGAGCCAAAGCGTTCCGGCATGCCGAAACGCTTGCGGTACACGCCGGTGTCCTCGACATCATGCACCGTCACGGTGAAGCCGTTGCTGCGCAGGTGCTTGACCCAATCCTCGCAGCAGCCGCACAGCGGGCTCTTGTAGACGTCGATGGCAAGCGGCTTGGCGGCTTGCGCCAGCGCGCCGGCCACCGGTGCCAGCGCCCCGGCCGAGACCGCGCCCAGCGCCAGCGCGCGCAGGAAACTGCGTCGTTGCATCGCTTGCTCCTTACTGCGCCACCCAGCCACCGTCCATGTTCCAGATCGCGCCGCGGACTTGGCGGGCTGCTTCGGACGACAGGAACACGGCCAGCGCGCCCAGCTCATCGGGCGTGACAAACTGTCCCGAGGGTTGTTTCTCCAGCACCAGCTCGCGCTTGGCCTGTTCCACCGGAATGCCCTCCTTCTGCGCGCGGGCTTCGACCTGCTTCTGCACCAGTGGCGTCAGCACCCAGCCCGGGCAGATCGCGTTGGCGGTGACGCCGGTCTGCGCGGTTTCCAGCGCGGTCACCTTGGTGAAGCCGACGATGCCGTGCTTGGCCGCCACGTAGGCGGACTTCTGCGCCGAGGCCACCAGCCCGTGGGTGGAGGCGACATTGATGATGCGGCCCCAGTCCTTCTGCTTCATGCCGGGCAGCGCCAGGCGCGTGGTGTGGAAGGCCGAGGTCAGGTTGATGGCGATGATCGCGTCCCAGCGCTCGGGCGGGAAATCCTCGATCGCGGCCACGTGCTGGATGCCGGCGTTGTTGACCAGGATGTCGGTGCCGCCGAAGTCGGACTGCGCGTAGCGCATCATGTCTTCGATCTCGGCCGCCTTGCTCATGTCAGCGCCGTGGTAGCCGACCCGGATTCCCTGGCCGGCCTGCGCGATCTCTGCCTTTGCGGCGTCCGCGTCACCAAAGCCGTTGACGATGATGTTGGCGCCCTGGGCCGCCAGCGCTTTCGCGATGCCGAGCCCGATGCCGCTGGTCGAGCCAGTCACCAGTGCGGTCTTGCCGTTGAGCATGTAAGCCTCCGTCGAGAGAAAGGGATGCCACAGAAGGGATGCCACAGGGTTGGCGGAGCGCGCCGTGGCGGTGCGCGGCCGCGCATGCGGGGCGCTGACACTGTGCTGTGGCATTGTACCCGCTGCGGCGTACAATCCAGCTTTGCTCAACCTCCGGCAGCGCCGTCTTTTTGCGGTCCGCGGTCCGGTTCGTCAGGGAGTCCAGATGTCTGCCAGTCCGCGTCTCGGTTTTGTCCAGTGCATCAGTCCGGCGGGCCTGCACCGCATGGCCTACCACGAGTGGGGCGACCCCGCCAATCCGCGCGTGCTGGTGTGCGCGCATGGGCTGACGCGCACCGGCCGCGATTTCGACGCCGTCGCCAGTGCGCTGTGCGGCGATTACCGCGTGGTCTGCCCCGATGTGGCCGGGCGCGGCCGCTCGGAATGGCTGGCCGATGCCAACGGCTACGTGGTGCCGCAGTACGTGTCCGACATGGTTACGCTGATTGCGCGGCTCAATGTGGAGAAGGTGGACTGGTTCGGCACCTCGATGGGCGGGCTGATCGGCATGGGCCTGGCGGGGCTGCCGAAATCGCCGGTGCGCAAGCTGCTGCTCAACGACGTGGGCCCGAAGCTGGCGCCGTCGGCGGTGGAACGGATCGGCGCCTACCTGGGGCTGCCGGTGCGCTTCAAGTCCTTCGAGGAAGGCCTGGCCTACCTGCAGACCATCGGCGCATCGTTCGGCCGCCATACGCCCGAGCAGTGGCGCGAGCTCAACGCCGCCATCCTGAAGCCGGTGCAGGGCACCGACGGCCTGGAATGGGGCTTGCATTACGATCCGCAACTGGCGGTGCCGTTCCGCAAGTCCACGCCCGAGGCCATTGCCGCCGGCGAGGCCGCGCTCTGGCGCAGCTTCGAGGCCATCGAAGGCCCGGTGCTGGTGGTGCGCGGTGCGCAGTCGGACCTGCTGCTGCGCGAGACCGTGGCCGAAATGGTGGCACGCGGCAAGCATGTGAGCTCGGTGGAAGTGCCCGACGTGGGCCATGCCCCGACCTTTGTCGATCCGGCGCAGATTGCGATCGCCCGGCAGTTCTTTACCGGGGCCTGATTGCATCGCATGCCGGCCTTGTTTTTATCAGTCAACGCATTGTCATGAGTAACCTTGAACTGAAGCGCGCCCACGTGGGCAAGCGGTTGTCCGAATACGCGGTCTATAACGGCGTGGTGTATCTCGCCGGTCAGGTGCCCGAGGTCGATCCCAAGGCCGATATCCGCGGCCAGACGCGCGAGGTCCTCGGCCATATCGACCGGCTGCTGGCCGAGGCCGGCAGCGACAAGACCCGCATCCTGTCGTGCCAGATCTTCCTGACCAATGTCGACCAGATCGGCGAGATGAACGAAGTCTGGGACGCCTGGGTGCCGCAAGGCAACACGCCCCCGCGCGCCACCGTCGAAGCCCGCCTGGCCAATCCCGATTACCTGATCGAAGTGGTGGTGACCGCTGCGCTCAACTGATGCAGGCGTTGTGACATGGTGACGTCCACCGACCTGACCGGTCGGGTCGCGGGCATTCCGGATGCCGAACTGGTCGAGCGCGCACTGGCCTACGTGCGCGAGCATGGTGCCGAGGTCGCGCTGCCCACCGGCGAGACCGTGCAGTCGCACGCGCAGGGCATGCTGCGCATTCTCGACGGCCTGCGCGTCGACGACGCCGCGCGCGCCGCCGCCTGCCTGTTCGGGCTGGTGGCCTTCGTGCCCGGCACCGAGGCCGAGATCGCGCCGCGCTTTGGCGACGAGGTGGCACGGCTGGTCGACGGTGTGCGGCAGCTGCTGCGCATCGGCGCCATTGCCGGCAGCCGCCCCGATGCCGAGCCCTCGAAGAACGAAGCGCAGGCGCGCCACGAGCAGGTCGAGGCGCTGCGCAAGATGCTGCTGGCGTTTGCGCAGGATATCCGCGTGGTGCTGGTGCGCCTGGCCTCGCGGCTGCAGACCCTGCGCTGGCTGGCCGAGACCAAGCAGGCGCCGCTGCCCGGCGTGGCGCGCGAAACGCTGGACATCTACGCGCCGCTGGCGAACCGCCTCGGCATCTGGCAGATGAAGTGGGAGCTGGAGGACCTGGCGTTCCGCTTCGAGCAGCCCGATACCTACAAGCGCATCGCCAAACTGCTGGACGAGAAGCGCATCGAGCGCGAAGGCTATATCGGCAGCGCCATCGAACGGCTGCAGTCCGAGCTGGCGACCGCCGGCATCCGTGCCGAGGTCAGCGGGCGGCCCAAGCATATCTACAGCATCTGGAAGAAGATGCGCGGCAAGGAGCTGGATTTTGCCGACCTGTACGATGTGCGCGCCTTCCGCGTGATCGTCGACGATATCAAGGACTGCTACACGGTGCTCGGTATCGTCCACCATATCTGGCAGCCGATCCCGCGCGAGTTCGACGACTACATCTCGCGGCCCAAGGCCAACGGCTACAAGTCGCTGCATACGGTGGTGATCGGCGATGACGGGCGCGCCTTCGAGGTGCAGATCCGCACCCACGAGATGCACCACTTCGCGGAATACGGCGTGGCCGCGCACTGGCGCTACAAGGAAGCGGGCAGCCGCGGCTATGCCGGGCAGTTCTCCGCCAGCGAGCGCTATGACGAGAAGATTGCCTGGCTGCGCCAGCTGCTGGCGTGGAAGGACGATGCCGACCACAGCGTGGCGCACGACGAATCATGGGAGCAGATCAAGCACGCCGCGATCGACGACCACATCTACGTGCTGACGCCGCAGGCGCGCGTGGTGGCGCTGCCGCAGGGCGCCACCGCGGTGGACTTTGCCTACTACCTGCACAGCGACCTCGGCCACCGCTGCCGCGGCGCGCGCGTGGACGGCACCATGGTGCCGCTGAACACGCCGCTGAAGAACGGCCAGACCGTGGAGATCATCGCGGTCAAGCAGGGCGGCCCGTCACGCGACTGGCTCAACGCGGACCTGGGCTACCTGGCCAGCAGCCGCGCGCGGGCCAAGGTGCGGGCCTGGTTCAATGCGCTCGATTCGCAGGAGACCATCGCCCAGGGCCGCGTGCTGATCGACAAGACCCTGCAGCGCGAAGGCAAGACCGCGGTCAAGCTGGAAGACCTGGCCACGCGGCTGGGCTTCAAGACGCCGGAGGACCTGTTTGCGGCAGTGGCCAAGGACGAGTTCAGCCTGCGCCACGTGGAGCACGCGCTGCGACACCCGGAGGGCGAGGTCCAGGTGCCGCTGAGCGAGGAAGACGCTGTCACCAAGAAGAGCCGCGCGACCAGCGTGGCGCGCGGCGCCAAGAGCGGCGTGCTGGTGGTGGGCGTGGATTCGCTGATGACGCAGATGTCGCGCTGCTGCAAGCCGGCGCCGCCGGACGACATCGTCGGCTTTGTCACGCGCGGGCGCGGGGTGTCGATCCATCGGCGCAGCTGCCACACCTTCCAGCAACTGGCCGGGCGCGCGCCGGAGCGGGTGATCCAGACCGAGTGGGGCCAGAAGAGCCACGCCGCGGTCTACCCGGTCGACATCCATGTCGAGGCGATCGATCGCCAGGGGCTGCTGCGCGATATCTCCGAAGTGCTGTCGCGCGAGAAGATCAACGTCACCGGCGTCAAGACGCTCTCCAGCAAGGGCGTTGCGCGCATGCAGTTCACTGCCGAAGTGTCCGAGGCCACGCAGCTGCAGCGCGCGCTGCAGTTGATCGAAGACGTGCAGGGGGTGTTGCAGGCGAAAAGAAAGTGATGCTATACTTGCGGCTTCGCTAGGCTCGTAGCTCAGCTGGTTAGAGCACCACCTTGACATGGTGGGGGTCGTTGGTTCGAGTCCAATCGAGCCTACCAACGAATTGCAGTAAAGCAGTAAAAAGAAGTGCGGCAAGTCCGATTCAACCCCATACGGAACGGAAGGGCATCATGGTTATGACACCGCGAACTACTACCGCTGGCAAGCGACAGTAGTCGAGGTGCGCCTTCGACCCGGTTGGATCGGGTTTGACAAAGAGAAACGCGGCCTTGGCCGCGTTTTTTTTCGTCTGTCGCCTGCCAGCGCCCTGATAAGCTGCCGCGTTTCCGGTGCCGCAGGGCAGGGCAGCAAAGAATAAATCGCCGGTCCCGCAGACATTCAGGGCCGGTGCCACAAGATGCAGTTTGATCCGCTCGGGCGAAGCGCAAGACGCCGCCGGCGGAATCCTGGAGAGTCGAAATGATCGCAATCACGCTGCCGGATGGGTCCCGCCGCGAGTTTCCCGGCCCGGTGACGGTTGCCGAAGTCGCGCAGAGCATTGGCGCCGGCCTGGCCAAGGCCGCGCTGGCCGGCAAGGTGGACGGCCAGCTGGTCGACACGAGTTACAAGATTGATCGCGATGCGGGGCTGGCCATCGTCACGGACAAGGACGCCGATGGCGTCGATGTGATTCGCCACTCCACGGCGCACTTGCTGGCCTATGCCGTCAAGGAGCTCTATCCGGAAGCGCAGGTGACGATCGGCCCGGTGATCGAAAACGGCTTTTACTACGACTTTGCCTACAAGCGTCCCTTCACGCCCGAAGACCTGGCCGCCATCGAGAAGAAGATGACGGAACTCGCCCGCAAGGACGAGAAGGTCGTGCGCGAAGTATGGAACCGCGACGAAGCGGTGGCGCTGTTCGAGTCGATGGGCGAAAAGTACAAGGCCGAGATCATCGCCTCGATCCCCGCCGACCAGGAAATCGGCCTGTACCGCGAAGGCAGCTTCGTCGACCTGTGCCGTGGCCCGCACGTGCCGTCCACGGGCAAGCTGAAGGTCTTCAAGCTGATGAAGGTGGCCGGCGCCTACTGGCGCGGCGACGCCAACAACGAGATGCTCCAGCGCATCTACGGCACGGCCTGGGCCAGGAAGGAAGACCAGGAAGCCTACCTGCACATGCTGGAAGAGGCCGAGAAGCGCGACCACCGCAAGCTGGGCAAGACGCTCGACCTGTTCCACCTGCAGGAAGAGGCGCCCGGCATGGTGTTCTGGCACCCGAAGGGCTGGCAGGTGTGGCAGGCCGTCGAGCAGTACATGCGCGGCCGCCTGACGGACGCCGGCTACGATGAGGTCCGCACGCCGCAGGTGATGGATCGTTCGCTTTGGGAAAAGTCCGGCCACTGGCAGAACTACAAGGAGAACATGTTCGTCACGGAGTCGGAGAAGCGCGATTACGCGATCAAGCCGATGAACTGCCCGGGCCATGTGCAGATCTTCAACCACGGCCTGCGTTCGTACCGCGACCTGCCGCTGCGCCTGGCCGAATTCGGCGCCTGCCATCGCAACGAGCCGTCGGGCGCGCTGCACGGGCTGATGCGCGTGCGCGGCTTTGTGCAGGATGATGCGCACATCTTCTGCACGGAAGAGCAGATCGTGGCGGAGGCCAAGGCCTTCAACGAACTGGCGTTCTCGGTCTACGACGACTTCGGCTTCAAGGATGTGAAGGTCAAGCTGTCGCTGCGCCCGGACCAGCGTGCCGGCTCGGACGAGATCTGGGATCACGCCGAAGAGGGCCTGCGCCTGGCGCTGCGCGCCTGCGGCGTGGATTGGGAAGAGCTGCCGGGCGAGGGCGCGTTCTACGGCCCCAAGGTCGAGTACCACATCAAGGATGCGATCGGCCGCTCGTGGCAGTGCGGCACGCTGCAGCTTGACCTGGTGCTGCCGGAGCGCCTGGATGCCGAATACGTCTCCGAGGACAACTCGCGCAAGCGCCCGGTGATGCTGCACCGGGCCATCCTGGGTTCGTTCGAGCGTTTCCTGGGCATCCTGCTGGAAAACCACGCCGGTGCGCTGCCGGCCTGGCTGGCCCCGGAGCAGGTGGTGGTCATGAATATTGCGGATTCGCAGGCGGAATACGCCGAAAGCGTCGTGCAATTGCTGCAAAAACAAGGGTTTAGGGCCAAGGCTGATTTGCGTAATGAGAAAATTACGTATAAAATCCGCGAGCATTCGCTTCAAAAGGTTCCCTACCTGCTGGTAGTGGGCGACAAGGAGCGGGATGCCAGTCAAGTGGCCGTGCGTGCCCGTGGCAACGTGGATCTGGGTGTGATGCCCGTCTCCGCGTTTGTTGAGCGTCTGCAAAACGACGTCGCCAGCAAAGCCTGATGGGTGGTGAGCACGGCTTGTTTTTTTGTCTTCTTGAGGTAACGCAACATCGCTACGGACAAAGGTCATCGCATCAACCGGGAAATCAGCGCGCCTGAGCTGCGCCTGGTAGGGGTTGATAACGAACAGCTCGGCATCGTCAAGTTCATGGACGCGCTCCGGCTGGCTGAAGATAAGGACTTGGACCTGGTCGAGATCGCGCCGAACGCGGTTCCGCCCGTCGCCCGGATCATGGATTACGGGAAGTTCAAGTACGAGGAAGCCAAGCGCGCCCACGAGGCGAAGCTGAAGCAGAAAATCATCCAGGTCAAGGAAGTCAAGTTCCGGCCGGGTACGGATGATGGCGACTACAACGTCAAGCTGCGCAACCTGAAGCGCTTCCTGGAAGACGGCGACAAGACCAAGATCACGCTGCGGTTCCGTGGTCGCGAGATGGCGCACCAGGAAATCGGCGCGCGCATGCTCGAACGCCTGAAGGCGGACCTGGAAGAAATCGGCCAGGTCGAGCAGATGCCGAAGATGGAAGGGCGCCAGATGGTGATGGTGCTCGCCCCCAAGAAGAAGAAGTAATTCCTGCGCGGTGCAGCGGCCGGGATGCCAGGCATCCCGGCGTTGCTTCGCGCGGAAGTCGCGCGTGGTCCGCAAGGGCCGCTGTGCAACAACAAGTGGATGCGGGTCTTGCAAGCGTCGGCGTGAGCCGTCCACCTGCATGCATGTCATATGAGCTGGAGTTTTTCATGCCGAAGATGAAGACGAAGAAAAGCGCCTCCAAGCGCTTTACTGCCCGTCCGAACGGTTCGTTCAAGCGTGGCCAGGCCTTCAAGCGTCACATCCTGACCAAGAAGACCACCAAGAACAAGCGTCAACTGCGCGGTACTCAGGACGTCCATGAGACGAACCTGAAGTCGGTGCGCGCGATGATGCCTTACGCATAACCCCTGACGAAAACGAAAGGAGAATTACATGCCTCGAGTAAAGCGTGGGGTCACTGCACGGGCCCGTCACAAGAAAGTCATCGATGCTGCCAAGGGTTACCGCGGCCGTCGCAATAATGTCTACCGCATCGCCAAGCAGGCGGTCATGCGTGCTGGCCAGTACGCGTACCGCGATCGCCGCAACAAGAAGCGCGTGTTCCGCGCTCTGTGGATTGCGCGTATCAATGCCGCGACGCGTGAGCATGGCATGACCTACAGCGTGTTCATGAACGGTCTGAAGAAGGCCTCGATTGAACTGGACCGCAAGGTGCTGTCGGACATGGCTATTCACGACAAGCCTGCCTTTGCCGCCATCGTCAACCAGGTGAAAGCCACCGTTGCCTGATGCCGGCTGCGGCAGCGCGTAAGCGCTGCCGGGCAAGCACCGACCGCAAGGTCGACCGCCGACCGCAAGGTCCGCTGAAACGGGGCTCCTCACCGAGCCCCGTTTTTATTTCGAATGCCGTTTCAGTTGCCGCTATCCGGTTGCCGAGACCGCATTCGAAACGAACACCGCACGTAGTGCCAACCCACGTCGGACCGGTGCGTACCGGCCCGACGCCAAAAATCCCACGACCGCCGCCATGTCTCAGGATCTGGATCAAATTGTCGCCGATGCCCAGGCCGCCTTCGCCGCTGCCAACGACAACGCCACGCTGGAAAACGAAAAGGCCCGCTTCCTGGGCAAGACCGGCGCGCTGACCGAACTGCTCAAGGGCCTCGGCAAGCTCGACCCGGAAACCCGCAAGACGGAAGGCGCCCGCATCAACCAGATCAAGCAGCAGGTTGAAGCTGCCCTGCAGGCACGCCGCCAGGCGCTGGCCGATGCGCTGATGAACGCGCGCCTGGCCGCCGAGGCCATCGACGTCACGCTGCCTGGCCGTGCGGTCAGCCGCGGCAGCCTGCACCCGGTGATGCGCACGTGGGAGCGCGTCGAGCAGATCTTCGGCTCGATCGGTTTCGATGTGGCCGACGGCCCCGAGATCGAGACCGACTGGATGAACTTCACCGCGCTGAACAATCCGGACAACCATCCGGCGCGTTCGATGCAGGACACGTTCTACGTGGATGGCCGCGACAGCGAAGACAAGCTGTTGCTGCTGCGCACGCATACCAGCCCGATGCAGGTCCGCTACGCCAAGATGCATGTCGAGAAGTACGCCGGCAAGGCGATGCCGCCGATCAAGGTGATCTGCCCGGGCCGCACCTACCGTGTCGACAGCGACGCCACGCACTCGCCGATGTTCAACCAGGTCGAAGGCCTGTGGATCGGCGAGGACGTCAGCTTTGCCGACCTGAAGGGGGTGTACACCGACTTCCTGCGCAAGTTCTTCGAGCGCGATGACATCCAGGTGCGCTTCCGCCCGTCGTACTTCCCGTTCACCGAGCCGTCGGCAGAGATCGACATGGCCTTCGGCAACGGCAAGTGGCTGGAGATCTCCGGTTCGGGCCAGGTGCATCCGAACGTGCTGCGCAACATGGGCCTCGATCCCGAGCGCTATATCGGTTTCGCGTTCGGCTCCGGCCTGGAGCGCCTGACCATGCTGCGCTATGGCATCAACGACCTGCGCCTGTTCTTCGAGGGTGACGTGCGCTTCCTGCGCCAGTTCGCCTGACGCGCCGCCGTCCCCTCGTCAACGACCACACAGAATACTTACCGGATCAGAAGCGCCATGCAATTCTCGGAATCCTGGCTTCGCACCTTCGCCAACCCTGAAAAGATCTCCACCGACGCGCTGTCGCACACGCTGACCATGGCCGGCCTGGAAGTGGAAGAGGTCGGCTCGGTCGCGCCGCCGTTCGACAAGGTGGTGGTCGCGCGCGTGCTGTCGACCGAGCGCCATCCCAACGCCGACCGCCTCAACGTGTGCCAGGTCGATGCCGGCACCGGCGAGACCCTGCAGATCGTCTGCGGCGCGCCCAACGTCAAGCCCGGCATCCTGGTGCCGTGCGCACTGGTCGGCGCCGTGTTGCCGCCGTCCGAGGATGGCGGCAAGCCGTTCGAGATCAAGATCGGCAAGCTGCGCGGCGTGGACAGCTACGGCATGCTGTGCTCGGCGCGCGAACTCAAGCTGTCGGAGGACCACGGTGGCCTGATGGTGCTGCCGGAAGACGCGCCGGTCGGCCAGGACATCCGCCAGTACCTCGACCTGGACGACCAGGTCTTTGTCATCAAGCTGACGCCGAACAAGGCTGACTGCCTGTCGATCCACGGCGTGGCGCGCGAAGTGTCGGCGCTGACCGGCGCTGCGCTGAACCTGCCGGAGATGACGCCGGTGGCGGTGACGATCCAGGACAAGCTGCCGGTCAAGGTGTCGGCGCCGGACCTGTGCGGCCGCTTCTCCGGCCGCGTGATCCGCGGCGTGAATGCGCGCGCGGCCACGCCGGCATGGATGGTGCAGCGCCTGGAGCGCTCGGGCCAGCGCAGTGTTTCCGCGCTGGTCGATATCTCGAACTACGTGATGCTGGAACTGGGCCGTCCGTCGCACGTGTTCGACCTGAGCAAGATCCACGGCGGCCTGGACGTGCGCTGGGGCCGCAAGGGCGAGAAGATCAAGCTGCTCAACGGCAATACCATCGAGGTCGACGAGCAGGTCGGCGTGATCGCCGATGACAAGGAGATCGAAAGCCTGGCCGGCATCATGGGCGGCGACAGCACCGCCGTGACGCTGGACACCACGGACATCTATCTCGAGGCCGCATTCTGGTGGCCCGCTGCGATCCAGGGCCGTGGCCGCCGCTATAACTTCTCGACCGATGCCGGACACCGCTTCGAGCGCGGTGTGGACTACGCTACCACGGTCGAGCATATCGAGCGCATCACCGCGCTGATCCTCGAGATCTGCGGCGGACAGGCCGGCCCGGTGGACGACCACGTGGTCAACCTGCCGCAGCGCAAGCCGGTCAGCCTGCGCGTGGCGCGCGCCGAGCGCGTGCTGGGCATCGAGCTGTCGCCTGCGGCCATCGCCGATGTATTCCAGCGCCTGCAGCTGCCGTTCACGCGCACCCAGGGCGCCGAGGGCGAGGTGTTTGAAGTCACGCCGCCGAGCTACCGCTTCGATATCGAGATCGAGGAAGACCTGATCGAGGAAGTGGCCCGCATCTATGGTTTCGAGCGCATCCCGGCCCGTCCGCCGATCGCCGAAAGCGAGATGCGCCCGACCAACGAGGCCCGCCGCTCCAGCCACGTGGTGCGCCATGCCGTGGCCGCGTGCGACTACCAGGAAGTCATCAACTTCGCCTTCGTCGAAGAGAAGTGGGAGCGCGACTTCGCCGCCAACGACAACCCGATCCGCCTGCTGAACCCGATCGCCAGCCAGCTGGCGGTGATGCGCTCGACGCTGATCGGCGGCCTGGTCGACAAGGTGCGCTACAACCTGAACCGCAAGGCTGCGCGCGTGCGCCTGTTCGAGGTGGGCCGCGTGTTCCATCGCGACGCCAGCGTGAAGGATGGCGGCCTGACGGTGGCCGGCTACGATCAGCCGATGATGGCCGCGGGCATTGCCTATGGCCCGGCGTTCGAAGAGCAGTGGGGCATCCCCGCGCGCAACGTCGACTTCTTCGACATCAAGGGCGATGTCGAGGCACTGTTCCATCCGCGCGTGCCGCGCTTCGAGCCGGTGTCGCACCCGGCGCTGCACCCGGGCCGCGCCGCGCGCGTGCTGCTCGACGGCAAGGCGGTGGGCGTGGTCGGCGAGCTGCATCCGCGCTGGCTGCAGGAATACGAGCTGACGCACGCCCCGGTCGTGTTCGAGCTGGCGCTTGACGCGCTGCGCGACACCGGCCTGCCGGTGTACACCGAGATCTCCAAGTTCCCGGCCGCCGTGCGCGACCTGGCCATGGTCGTGAAGCAATCGGTGCGCGTGCAGGACCTGCTCGACGCCATGCGCGCGGCACTGGAAAAGCAGGGCTACGGCCGCTACTGCCAGAGCCTGGTGCTGTTCGACGAGTTCCGTCCCAAGGGCGCTTCCGCTGCCATTGGCGCGGACGAGAAAAGCCTTGCGTTCCGGGTGACCTTGCAAGATACTGGGTCGACCCTCCAGGACGAAACCGTCGACAGCGCAGTGCGCTGCATGGTCGACGCGCTGACAGAGGCCTTCCAGGCCCGGCTGCGCGGCTGAGCCATCGCCAGTACGCAACAAGTACGCGACGGACACACGATAAACAAGGGCGCCCGGGCTTGCCCCGGGCGGATCGCCAGACACACACTTGAGCGATCGACATGAATGATCGAGACGCGAATTCCATGACCGCTGCAGCACTGGGTGAGATGAGCGACCGGCAGGCTTCCTCCCTTGACGACGCGATGCCGGATGCGCGCGCGACCGAAGTTCCCACGCTGACCAAGGCCGAACTCGCCGAGATGCTGTTCGACCAGGTGGGCCTGAACAAGCGCGAATCGAAGGATATGGTCGAGGCCTTCTTCGACGTCATCCGCGAAGCGCTGGAGCAGGGCGACAGCGTCAAGCTGTCCGGCTTCGGCAATTTCCAGTTGCGCGACAAGCCGCAGCGGCCCGGCCGCAATCCCAAGACCGGCGAAGTCATTCCAATCACCGCTCGCCGCGTGGTCACGTTCCACGCCAGCCAGAAACTCAAGGGCCTGGTGGAAGAACGCGCGGGCATCGTCGGCTGACGCGTCACCCGAACGGCGGATTGCTTCCCGAAGCCGGCATCGGTATGCTTCTGGGCGCGCACCTGGTGTGCGCCAACCGCATGGCCGGCATGGCCTGACGCTCGTCTACACACCACATGTCGGACAAATCCAGCGATCGCATCGCGTTGCCGCCGATTCCGGCCAAGCGCTACTTCACCATCGGTGAGGTGAGCGAGCTTTGCGCCGTCAAGCCGCACGTCCTGCGCTATTGGGAACAGGAGTTCACGCAACTCAAGCCCGTCAAGCGCCGCGGCAACCGCCGCTACTACCAGCACCATGAAGTCCTGCTGATCCGCCGCATCCGCGAACTGCTCTACGAACAGGGCTTCACCATCAACGGCGCGCGCAATCGCCTCGATGAAGGCCGTCATCACAGTGGGGCAGCGGCAGCGCCTGAGGCCGCAGAGGCTGGCGAAGAAAATGCGGCGGCATTGTCGGTCGACATCGGCGGCCTGCGCAATGAACTGGTCGAAGTGCAGCACCTGCTCGCGCAACTGCGGGAGATCGCGAAGCACGGATAATTTCGACGTCGGGAGCTAGTCATACGGGAAATGCTTCTGTTATAATCTTTTGCTTCGGGGCGTAGCGCAGCCTGGTAGCGTACCTGCATGGGGTGCAGGTGGTCGGAGGTTCAAATCCTCTCGCCCCGACCAGACAGAACCCGCTTGGTGAATAGCCAGGCGGGTTTTTTATTTTCTGCGTGGAAATGGCCGGCCAGTGCGGTAACGCTTTGATACAGCCGTCGCCGATGCCCGTTGCTATGCTCTGCCATCCTCCCGACCGATTCCCCACTTATGTTCCGAAAGCTCTGTGTGGCTACCCTTGCGCTCCTCTGGCTGACGGCCGCGGCTGCCGCACGCGCCGATGACCGCGGCTACCCGAGCGCATATCGTGGCGGTGAGTACCAAGAGAAATTCCGTAGCGGCCCTTGTGAAATCGAACGCGAACAGAAGCGCGATGGCGAATACAAGGAAGAGCGCAAATGCAAGGGCGGCCCGCGTGGCTATGAGCGGAAGCAGAAGTACCGCGACGGCCCTTGCCTGATCGAGCGCGAATGGAAGGACGACGGTGAATACGAAGAGAAGGTCGAATGCAAGCGTGGATAAGTGCATGACCTTTCGGCCCGCCATGCGCGGCGCTGGCTGTTACTGCGAAAAGCAGGCCCGCTTTCTACCTAACCTGTTGCAACGATAGCGATCGCTGCTGTCGTTCTTACTTTTCCTGTGGAGCTTGCGCCATATATGCGCAACGCACGCAAGCACTCGGACGCCCGGGAAGGGCAGGTCGCCGATTGCATCAGCGAGCTTGGTTGGACGCGGCCGGTGCTGGCTGACTCCGGGTAGCCCGCCAAGCTGCCCTATTGGACCGCATCCAATACTCAGGCATGGTGTGGCTCTGACATAGGCCAAAGGTCTTCTCGCTGGACCAGGGAATCGGCTTCGCTGTCGGTGAGACTGTCACTCACAAAGAACTCGCGGCGTTCGACGTTGTTTCCAATGGCACGTTCGAGGGTTACCCGACGATACGTTGCCTGATGCGCAGGGTCGTTCGCGAAGGCTGTTACCGGGCGATAGGTGAGAACGGATGACAAGGTGTTGGGGTTGTCACGGACCGTGGTTCCATGCAGTGGGCCCCCAACGTAGGTAATGTCCATGGCCTGTTGAAGCGCAACGTTCAGCGTTGCGTTCATCAGCGTCTGCCAACCTTCCCCGCTGGCGCGGAATGCATCCAGTATGTCCGCGTCATAGCGAATGCTCACCAGTTCCTTGGTGCTGGCGAGCCTGGGTCGACCGCGGCCGCGCTTGCCGAGCGGCTTCATGGCCTGCATCTCTTTCGCCGAGACCTCGTACGTGTCCGGATCCGCAGCGATGCCGCGGTTGATGGCCGCGTCCTCTTCGTCGGTCGGCACGACGATCTTAGGCTTGGTCGACATAGTTCCTTGCCTCGCGTTTGTTGGCCTTGCGCAGGCTGATGATATGCATTGCATTCCCGCGCTGGGTGAACACCACGCAATAGAGGCGCTCATCAATGACGCCGAGTGATGTCCATACAGAATAATTGTAGCTGCAAATAATGGGTGGACCCAAGATTATCTGTGCTGCAGGATATGAATCCGCATCCTGAGTGCCTGTTGGGCTATACGCGCTGCTCGACCGTTGCCAGAAAAGGCGGCGAGATACCCGGGTTCTCCCGTCATGGCGCGCCGGTACCCTGGCTTAGACTGGTCCCGCTGTACTCACCAGCCCGCCCGCACCCCGCCGCCGCGGGCTGTTTTTTGGGTGGAGGCTAGCGCGCCAGCCTGCGCAACAGCGCGTCATGTCCGCATGCCAGGCCGGCAAGCGCCGTTGCGTCGGCCAGTTCGAATTCGCTGAACTGGAAGGCTGGTGCCACGGTGCAGCCGACCAGGGCGAAGTCCATGCCATCGGCCATATCCACGCGTTCGGCGGCAAACCATTGGCCGGCGGGCACCATTGCCTGGAAGGCCGCGCCGGGATGCCGCAGCGGGTCGCCCAGGCGCTGCGTGACGATGGTGCCGTCCACGATCCGGTGCACGTCCACGGGGGAGCCTGCGTGGTAGTGCCAGAGTTCGTCGGACCGGATGCGATGCCACGCGGAATAGTCGTTGCCGCACAGCATGTAGTGGATCGCGGTGCAGGCTGCGCGTGTGCGGCCGTCCTGGCAGACGACCTGCTCTTCGCCGCGATAGGTTTCGCGGTAGTAGCCGCCTTCCGGATGCGGCTGCAGGTCGAGCGAGCGGATCAGTTGGCTGGCGGTCGGGCTGAGGTCTGGCATGTGGGCAAGCGGCGTGGCGCATCGGCGATGCGGAAGCCGTAGCTTAAAGCAGTGCGAAGCGTGCCTGGCCGGGGCCGACGAGGGTGGGGCGGCTGACCGGGTAGCGGTGACGGGTGCCCTGGGCGTCGAAGGACAGGAAATCCGGCGTCCAGCGCAGGGCCTGCAACTGGAGTGGCTCGATGCCGTCGACGAGGATGGCGCCGGCGTCCACGCAGACACTGCCGCAAGGCAGGCGCAGGGATTCGCTGTCGTCGCCGAAGTAGTAGGCCTCGAGCAGGATGGAATCGGACTGGTACAAGGGCATGGGCAGTATCCGAATACTGTATGGATGTACAGTATAGCTCTGGCCAGCGCTTCGGTCATCCCCGACGATTCTCATTTTCGTGCGCCGCCACACCCTGCGGCGCTGTGCCATTGCCGCGTGGAAGTTGGTGGCAAGCGGTGTCGGCCTGTATTGGTATAACCTGAAAGCGATGCCGGTCGCACAGCATGGTCGTGCCAGGACCGGCAGGGTCGCTGCGGGGGATGCCATGGCGAGGTGCGGGAGCAGGGCTTGCTGGTTTGGTTTGGGCGTGGTGCTGGGCGCGGCGGTGGGCGGTGCCTGCGCCATGCTGGTGCGCACGGCCGCGGAGCGGCGGGTGCTGCGCCAGCCCGATGTGCCGCTGGTGCCGTCCGATCCCACCGCGGATCAGGCGCTGACCGATACTGCCACTGACGTGGTGGAGTACGGCGGCTTCGTGATCCACGTGTATTGCCACGCGCTGGGCATGGGGCGATTCAAGGCCCTGTGCGATATCTGGGAGTCGGGCGCCGTGGTGCTGGAGGGCGGCGCGCCGCCGGCCACGCACGCCACGCCCGAAGATGCGCGCGCCGCGGCGATTTCGTGGGCGCGGCAATGGGTGCAGCACAATGGCTGAGGGCGCCGGCGCGCAATCATCGCCATGACAGGAGATGCCGATGCACGCCTGTGACCTGTGTCATCAGCTGGTGGGCGAACCGTCCAGCGTGCCGCCACACGAGCACCTGGCTGCCTCGGGCATTGCGGCCATGAGCAACCGGTGCAAGGTCGACAGCCGCTGGCGCTGCACCGGCTGCGGCGCCTGGATGTACCAGAGCACGGCATTGGGTGAGCCGCCGAATATGTGGCGAATGGGCGCGCGCCCGGTCGACTGGCCTGATAATCACGGCTGAGCAGGCATGGCCGCGCCGCCACCGGGCAGTGCGGCCATGCCCCGTATCGCGCCCGGCTCAGGCTCTCGGGCGTCTGTTTCAAGGAGATTTCATGTTTGTTTGTGGGAACCAGGCTTGCGGTGCGCGCTGGGAGCCGAATGAGGTGCAGATCCGCAATGAAGGGCAGGGTCCCGTGTTCCGTTGCCCGCAGTGCGGCGCACGCAATCACGTCCAGGCACGCATCGCGCGCGACGGCAGCACGGTCTACCGCCAGGTGGCGGCGAAGCCGGTACCGCGCTAGCCCGGATCGGCGGACGGCAAGCCATGTCACCCCACGCATGTGGGGTCAAATCCACATGGTTGCCGCCTTAAGCTTGCTCAGGCGGGACCGTTATACACAATCATGGACTTTGCCGACCTTCCTCAAGACTCTGCCTCCAATGCTGAACGCATGGGCTGGGCGAACGCTTCGCCGGAAGTGATCGCCAAGGTATTGAATTCAGCACTGGCAGCGCAGGACCTCTCAGGGTTTGCCGCGCTGCTGTCGGATATCGCGCGTGACCGCGGCCTCAAGGGCGAGCGTGCCGCGCACCAGTCGATCTACGACATGCCGTACGCCAGCCTGCTGCCCAGGCAGAAACACCTGCTTTCCGATGCCTTCGACCTGCTGGTCCTGCTCGGGCTGGAACTGCGCCCGCGTGGCGCCGGCGCCGGCATCGGTGACGATGCGGACCTCGACACGGACGCGGAAGCAGACGAATAAGCGCGGGCTGGCCAGCGCTATGCGCGTTCCAGCATGCCGATCTCGCGCACCGCGACCGACAGCATCGACAGCCCCGCAGCCCCCGAGGCGCGCTGGTCGGCCAGCATGCGCGTAAAGCGTTCCAGCGCGCCATGACGGCTGGAGCGCCAGGCATCGATCATGGCTTCGGGCGTATCCAGTTCACCCGCCTGTGACAGCACGCTGACGGTCAGTGCGCGCTTGAGCCGCCCCAGGTCTTCCAGCGTGGTGGTGCGTGCCAGCAGGTCCCAGTGCGTGTCCGATGGCAGCGCCAGCGCGCGCTCGCGCAGCCAGCTGAAGCTCAGGTGGCTGTCCAGCGCGAAATAAACCCCCGCCACCAGGTCCAGGCTGCGTTCGCATGCGGTGGCCACTTCGGCGATATCGAGCGCGGCGGCGGAGATCTCGCTGCCGGCCACGCGCACAGCCAGCGCTTCGTCGACCCCTGCATCCGTCAAGGCCCGGGTGCGCTCTGACAGTGCCGTCGCATCGGCCGGCGGCAGCAGCCGCGGCAGTTGCGGGGCCAGCCATTGCGCGGCCTGGGCAAAGCGCGCCAGGTCCTCGGCGGCCTTGCTGCCGCTGCGCAGATAGCGGATGAACCACAGGCACGCGCGCTCCAGCAGCAGCGCCACGGCCCCGAACATGCGCGCCTGCTCGGCATCGGCCACACGGTTGTCCAGCGCATCGATCTCCTGCCACAGGGTGGTCAGGCCGAAGACATCGCGTGCGATCAGGCAGGCGCGCACGATATCGGCCGGGCGTGCGTCGGTCTCTTCCATGATCCGGTGCACGAAGGTGGCGCCGATACGGTTGACCAGCATATTGGTCAGGTGCGTCGACAGGATCTCGCGCCGCAGCGGGTGGCGCTGCATCGCGTCGGCGTAACGCTGGCGCAGCGGCACCGGGAAATAGTCCGACAGCAGTCCGGCGACCAGCGTGTCTTCCGGCACGTCGGAGGCCAGCAGTTCGTCGTACAGCCACATCTTGCTGTAGGCAAGCAGCACGGCACGCTCGGGCGATGCCAGGCCTTCATCGGCCAGCTTGCGCTCGGCGATTTCTTCCTCCGAAGGCAGGAACTCCAGCGGCCGGTTGAGCCGTCCGGCGCGCTCCAGCCAGCGCACCAGGCGCGCCTCGCCGTCGAGCAGCGCGGGGCTGCTGCGCCCGGCCACGGACAGTGCCTGGGTCTGGTAGTAGTTGTCCTGCAGCACCAGCAGGCCGACCTCGTCGGTC
Organism: Cupriavidus sp. FW306-01-F10A; assembly: GCF_058782785.1. NCBI lineage: Bacteria > Pseudomonadati > Pseudomonadota > Betaproteobacteria > Burkholderiales > Burkholderiaceae > Cupriavidus > Cupriavidus sp. FW306-01-F10A. The sequence continues at coordinate 26,459 of NZ_JBYSYA010000026.1, read as the reverse complement.
ATCTCGGCCAGCAGCTTATTGCGCTGCTTCTCGGTCATTTCGCCGTCGGCAACCACCAGCCCGAGCAGGATCTTGATATTGACCTCGTGGTCCGAGCAGTCCACCCCGGCCGAGTTGTCGATGGCGTCGGTGTTGATGCGCCCGCCCTTGCGCGCGAACTCGATGCGGCCCAGCTGGGTGAAGCCGAGATTGCCGCCTTCGCCGACCACCTTGCAGCGCAGGTCATTGCCGTTGACACGCACCGCGTCGTTGGTGCGGTCGCCGGCCTGCAGGTGGGTTTCCTGGCTGGACTTGACGTAGGTGCCGATGCCGCCGTTGTAGAGCAGGTCGACCGGCGCCATCAGGATGGCGTGGATCAGCTCGGCCGGCGACAGCGTGGCTGCCGTGACCCCCAGCACCGCCTGCACCTGCGGCGACAGCGCGATGGTCTTGGCGCTGCGCGGATAGATGCCGCCGCCGGCGGAGATCAGCGTGGCGTCGTAGTCGGCCCAGCTGGAGCGGGGCAGGCCGAACAGCCGCGTGCGCTCCTGCAGGCTCCTTGCCGTGTCCGGGTCGGGATCGAGGAAGATATGCCGGTGGTCGAAAGCCGCCACCAGCCGGATATGCGGCGACAGCAGCATGCCGTTGCCGAACACGTCGCCCGACATGTCGCCGATGCCGGCCACGGTGAAGTCCGTGGTCTGGATATCGACACCCATCTCGCGGAAATGCCGCTTGACCGATTCCCACGCACCGCGCGCGGTAATGCCCATCTTCTTGTGGTCATAGCCGACCGAGCCCCCGGACGCAAAGGCATCGCCCAGCCAGAAGCCGTATTCGGCGGAGATCGCGTTGGCGAAGTCGGAGAACGTCGCGGTGCCCTTGTCGGCGGCGACCACCAGGTAGGGGTCGTTGTCGTCGTGGCGCACCACCTCGGGTGGCGGCACCAGCTGGCCGCCGACGAGGTTGTCGGTCAGGTCCAGCAGCCCGCGCAGGAAGGTCTGGTAGCAGGCAATGCCCTCCTGCAGGAATGCATCGCGGTCGGTGGGCGGGGGCGGGCGCTTGACCACGAAGCCGCCCTTGGAGCCCACCGGAACGATCACCGTGTTCTTGACCATCTGCGCCTTCATCAGGCCCAGCACTTCAGTGCGGAAGTCCTCGCGCCGGTCTGACCAGCGCAGTCCGCCGCGGGCCACGCGCCCGCCGCGCAGGTGCACGCCCTCAACGCGCGGCGAGTAGACCCAGATCTCGAACATCGGGCGCGGCTCGGGCAGGCCGGGGACCAGCGCGGGATTGAACTTGAACGACACATACGGGCGCGGCTGGCCTTCCTCGCCGCGGTGGAAATAGTTGGTGCGCACGGTGGCGTTGATCACGCCCAGGAAGAGCCGCAGGATGCGGTCCTCATCCAGGTTGGGCACCTTGTCCAGCGCCGCGCCGATATCGGCCAGCAGCTTGTCGCAGCGCGCCTGGCGGGCGGTGTCGGTGGCGACCTCGCTGAAGGTGTCGAAGCGCGCCACGAACAGGCCGACCAGCATGGCGGCAATGGCCGCGTTGCCGGTCAGCGCGCGCTCGATATAGGCGTCACTGAAGGTCGAGCCCACCTGGCGCAGGTAGCGGGCATAGGCGCGCAGGATGGTGACGTCGCGTGCGGCCAGCTCGGCGCGCAGCACCAGGCGGTTGAAGTCATCGTTCTCGATCTCGCCGTGCCAGGCGCGCGCGAAGGCATCCTCGAACAAGGCCTTGACGCGCGCGATGTCGAATTCCGCCGCGCTGCCGCTGTCGGCAATCTCCAGCCCGAAGTCGTGCACCCATACCGGCGCGCCGCTGTCGGGTTCGATCAGGTAGGGGCGCTCTTCATCCACGCGCACGCCCAGGTGTTCCAGCATGGGCAGGCTGTGCGACAGCGCGATCGGCTCGCCGGCACGGTACACCTTGAAGCGGAACACCCCCGGCGCGGCCTCGATCGGCCGGTACAGGTTCATCGCCATGCCGTTGCCGCGCAGCGCGTGCTCCATCAGCTCGATATCGCGCACCGCGGTGCGGGCCGGGTAGTCCTCACGGTAGCCGGCGGGGAACGAGCCGCCGTAGCGCTGCAGCAGCCGGTTGCCTTGCTCTTCGCCGTGGCTTTCATGCAGGGCTTCAGCGAGATCGTCCTGCCAGCGGCGGCTGGCGTGCACGATGCGCGCCTCCAGCTCGCGCGTATCAACGTGCGGCATGGTGCCGGGCTCGCCGCGCACGGTGAGCTGGATGCGCGCCAGCGGCGACTCGGACAGCAGTGGCGTGAACTCGCAACTGGTGCCGTGGAAAGCCGCGGTCAGCAGCTTCTGGATCTTCTGGCGCAGGTCGGTGTTGTACTTGTCGCGCGGCACGAACACCAGGCACGAGACAAAGCGGTCGAAGCGGTCGCGCCGCACAAAGAGCCGGGTGCGCTGGTGTTCCTGCAGCCGCAGGATGCCGGTGGTGATGTCGAACAGTTCGTCCTCGGTGGCCTGGAACAGTTCATCGCGCGGATATTGCTCAAGGATGGTCACCATCGACTTGTACAGGTGCCCCTTGGCCAGGAAGCCCGCGCGCGCCAGGATATTGGCGCACTTGCGCCGCACCAGCGGAATTTCCGCGATCGGCGCCATATAGGCAGTCGAGGTGTACAGGCCGACAAAGCGCCGCTCGCCGAACAGCTGCCCGTTTTCATCGAGCAGCTTGACGCCGATATAGTCGAGATAGCCCGGCCGGTGCACGGTGGCGCGCGAATTGGCCTTGGTCAGGAAGATCGGCGAGGCCCCTTCGATGATCGCGGTGGCCGCGGCGGGCAGCAGCGTGAGGTCTTCGGCATCAGGCTCGCGCAGGCTTTCGCGCAGGATGCCCGCGCCCGAGCCCGGCACGCCGCGCAGGAAGTAGCGGCCGTCCTGCGACACCAGCTGGTAGTCACGCTGGCCGAGGAAGGAGAAGTGGTCATCCATCATCCAGTCCAGGAAGGCGCGCGCTTCGGCGCTTTCCGGCGAGGCCGCGTCGGGCGCCTGCGCCATCGCGGCGATGGTGGCCTGGGTGATGTCGCACATCTTCGGCCAGTCTTCCACCGCCGCGCGCACGTCGACCAGCACCTGCGCAATGGCGCTGCGCAGCGCTTCCAGCCGCGCGGCCTCGCCGCTGCGGTCGATCTCGAAATGGATAAACGATTCCAGGCGCGAACTGTCCCCGGTCTCGCCGGCGCCGCCCGGGGCGATCCGCTCGATGCCGCCGCGCGCGTCGCGCCAGACCCGGAACACGGGATGGATGGCCGAGTGCAGCGCCAGTCCCTGCCGGTTGATCTCCATCGTCACCGAGTCGACCAGGAAGGGCATGTCGTCATTGACGATCTCGACCACGGTGTGGTCCGAATGCCAGCCGTGCTCTTCCAGGTTGGGGTTGTAGACGCGGATGCGCGCACTGCCGGGGGTGAATTTCTGGGCGGTCTGCCAGTGCGCCATCACGGCGCCGTAGAGATCGTCGACGTCGCGCTGGAGCAGGTCCTCGGCGTCGGCCTGGTCGTAGTAGTGCAGCAGGAAGGGCTCGACCACGGCGAACATCGCCGCCGGCAGCCGCTCGCGCGCGAAGCTGGCCAGTTCGTCCAGCAGGTGCGCGACCTTGTCTTCGTTCTCCTGCGGCATGATCCCTCCTCGCGGTGTCGATGGGCGGCCCGCGGCATGTGCCGGGGCATGCTCATACTTTAGGAAAAAACCGCTTGCCCGGCGCAAGAAAAGTGGCGGGTATGACGATGGCGCGTGAAGAAAGGTGGGCGGCTCCCGCTGCTGCCCGCGGGACGGCTTGCGCGGCGCTCAGAGGCGCGTGGCGGCGAGGGTGGGGCAGGAGGTGGGGCGGTGCGCGACCGGCGGCAGGCCGGGGCAATGCGAGGGCGCGGCAGCCGTCTCCTGCCGGGCGGCTTCGGTGCCGGCGCGAACCTGGCGCGTGGTGTGGTCGCTCAGCGTGGTCTTCATCCGCTCCAGCAGGGTGCCCAGCGCAGCACGCTCTTGCGGACTGAACGCTGCCACCGACACGCTGTGCAGCGCGCTGAGGGCCTGCGCGGTGCGCTGCAGCCGGTTGGCTGCGCTTGCTGCAATGCGGGGCGCCTGGGTGCCGGCGTATTCGATCCAGCCGTCGCGCTGCAGTTCATCCAGCATCTTCTCGGAACGAGCGGCATCGATCGGCATCGGGCCCGTCAAGGGCGAGCCGCGCACGAACGCATCCTGGCGGATGGCCCGCAGCAGCAGCCACTGGGCGTAGTTCAGGCCAGAGGCGCACAGCGTCTGTTCCAACGCACCCTGCCAGGCGGTTACGGCATCAACCAGGGCAAGGACAACCGGCTCGCTGGGTTCGAGGGGTCTTGGCTGCATGAATGGCGTCTCCTGTTTTGGTTTGCCGCCACTGCGATGCGCTGGCATCCGTCGTGCGGGTACCAGGGGCCGGAGCATGGCCGGCCCGGGCGGCACGGACGCCGCAGCCTCTCTGGCGGGGCACGGTCGACCGATGGGCCAGACACTACCAGAATCTTTTGCCGGAATTGTGACAGGTCGGGAATGCCCTGTGGCACCACAGGAACATAGTATCCCGCACGACCCCTGGCATGGCTTTGACTATGAATAAAGCGACTGGAAGCCATGACTTTAAATCACAGTCAGAATATATGCGGCTGGCTACACTGCCTGCCGGAGACCCCGCCAACGAGCCTTCAGGCCAGCAGGGGCGCGCGGCGCGGGCACGGGCCCGGCCGCCAGACCGGAGATAAGGATGTACAAGGAACGCATTCGCCTGGCCAGGCTGCACGACAAGGTAGTCTCGGCCGACGAAGCCGCCGCGCTGATCCGCGATGGCATGACGGTTGGGATGAGCGGTTTCACGCGCGCGGGCGACTGCAAGGAAGTCCCGTTTGCGCTGGCGCGGCGCGCGGCCACCGAGCCGCTGCGCATCACCCTGATGACCGGCGCGTCGCTGGGCAATGACATCGATCGGGTATTGGCCGAGGCGGACGTGATTGCGCGCCGCCTGCCGTTCCAGTCCGACGCGACGCTGCGCCGCAAGATCAACGCAGGCGAAGTGATGTTCATCGACCAGCACCTGTCCGAGACCGTGGAGCAACTGCGCTCCGGCCAGATCGCACCGGTGGACGTTGCCGTGGTGGAAGCGGTGGCGATTACCGAGCAGGGCGGCATCATCCCCAGCACCTCGGTCGGCAACTCGGCCAGCTTCGCCATGCTGGCGCGCAAGGTGATCGTCGAGATCAACCTGAACATGCCGCTGGAGCTGGAAGGGCTGCACGACATCTACTTCCCGGTGCAGCGCCCGTACCGCCAGCCGATCCCGCTGATTGCGCCCGAGCAGCGCATTGGCCTGCCGTATATCCCCATCGATCCCGAGAAGATCGCGGCCATCGTCATCACCGCCAAGGACGATAGCCCGTCCAACGCGCTGCCGCCGGATGCCGATACCCGCAATATCGCCGGCCATCTCAACGATTTCCTGCTGCGCGAAGTCCGCGCCGGCAGGCTCTCGCCCTCGCTGCAGCCGCTGCAGGCGGGCATTGGCACCATTGCCAACGCGGTGTTGCACGGCATGGTCGATTCACCGTTCCGTGACCTGCAGATGTATTCCGAGGTGCTGCAGGACAGCACCATCGAACTTCTGGATGCGGGGCGGCTGGCGTTTGCCTCGGCCTCTTCGGTGACGCTGACGCGCGAGGTGTACCAGCGCTTCCTGTCGAACCTGGACCGCTATCGCTCGCGCCTGCTGCTGCGTCCGCAGGAGATCAGCAACCATCCTGAGATCCTGCGCCGGCTCGGGCTGATTACCATCAACACGGCGCTGGAGTGCGACATCTACGGCAACGTCAACTCCACGCATGTGGGGGGCACGCACATGATGAACGGCATCGGTGGCTCCGGCGATTTTGCGCGCAATGCGCACCTGTCGGTATTCGTGACCAAGTCGGTGGCCAAGGGCGGCGATATCTCGAGCATCGTGCCGATGGTGGCGCACGTGGACCATACCGAGCACGACGTCGACATCATCGTCACCGAGCACGGCCTGGCCGACCTGCGCGGCCTGGCGCCGCGCGAACGCGCGCGCACGGTCATCGACAACTGTGCCGACCCGCAATACCGCGAGCTGCTGGGCGACTACTTCCGGCGCGCCAGCACCCATGGCGGCCAGACCCCGCACCTGCTGGAAGAGGCGCTGTCCTGGCATGTCGGCTTCCGCGACCGCGGCACCATGCTGCCCGCGCAGCCGGCCCAGGCGATGGCTGCCTGAGCGCCGCCTCCGCCAAAAAGCAAAACAGCCCGCGCAAGCGGGCTGTTTGCCTTGGTGCCGCCGGTTGGAGGCGGGGCAGGCTTACTGCGCCTTGCCGCCCTGGCTGGCAGGCGCCTTGGCGCCGTCGGTGTACGGATCAGCCTTGCCGGCCTTGGCGCCGTCGGTGTACGGATCGAACTTGCCGGACTTGGCGCCATCCGTGTTCGGGTCGAACTTCTTGCCCGAGTTGGTCAGGTCCGACTTGGTCGATTGCTTGGCGCCATCGGTGTACGGGTCGAACTTGCCGGATTTGGCGGGGTTCTGGTTCGGGCTGGCCTTCTTGGTGTGGCTGCCACCGTAGAGATCGCCGCCTTCGGTGTAGTTCTTCTGCGCATAGACCTGCGTCGCGCCCAGCGCGGCCAGTGCTGCAACGATCAGGGTCGAAACGGTCTTCTTCAGCATCTTGCTTATCCTCGCGATTGACGGTCGCGCAGCGCCTGCGCGAATCCGGTTTTGGGGCCGAGCTTGGCCGGTGACGGCCGGGCACATGTGGCGGAACACCCGGTTAATGTACCGAGTCAGCGCTTGTCCGCAAAGTGAAAGTTTCTTCTACAAGTATTGAATACCGATGGCGTTGCCTGCGTACTGCGCCGGATCAAATGCAACGATCCTGGGACAGATGTGGGTGACTGATGGCACATTTTCAACCGGCAGCCATAAAAAAACCGGCTGCCAGGTGGCAGCCGGTCATGACCCCTCGCGGGACGGTTTCGCCGTGCGGTTATTCCAGTGTGATGTTCTGGTCGCGTGCGATCTTCTTGCGCAGGTCCAGCTCGCGCTTGATCTGGGCGGCGTACTGCGCCGGGGTGTTGCCGTCGGTGTAGGCACCGCTGTCGGCCAGGCGGCGCTTGACGTTGGGGTCCTGCAGCGCCTTGACCGCGGCATCATGCACGCGCGTGATGATTGCCGTGGGCGTGCCGGCCGGGGCCACCAGTCCGTACCAGGCCATGTTGTTCATGTCCTTCATGCCGGCTTCGGCAAAGGTCGGCACGTCTGGCAGGCCCTCGACCCGCTTGGGCGCCGCCACTGCCAGCGCGCGCAGCTTGCCGGCCTGGATATGCGGCATCGACGACGGCAGGTTGTCGAACTGCGCGTTGACCTGGCCGGCCAGCGTGTCGTTCAGCGCAGGGCCCGATCCGCGGTAGGGGATATGGACCATGTCGGTCTTGGTAATGTCCTTGAACAGCTCGCCGTCCAGGTGCGAGATGCTGCCCTTGCCGGCCGAGGCGTAGCTGTACTTGCCGGGGCTGGCCTGCAGCATCGCGACGAACTCCTTCAGGGTCTTGGCCGGCACCTTCGGGTTGACCGTCAGTACGTTCGGCACGTTGACGAGGTTGGTGATCGGCGCGAAGTCCTTGAGCGGGTCGTACGGGTTCTTGGGGTTGGTGGCGGGGTTGGTCGCCATCGTGCTGACGGTGGCGATGCCCAGCGTGTAGCCGTCCGGGGCGGACTTGGCGAGCGCGTCGGCGCCGATAGCGCCGCCACCGCCGCCGCGGTTTTCCACCACCACCGGCTGGCCCAGCTCGCGGCCGAGGCCGTCGGAGACCGCGCGCGCAACGATGTCGGTGGTGCCGCCGGCCGCGAACGGAACGATCAGGCGGATCGGCTTGTTGGGGTAGGACTGGGCCTGGGCCAGGCCGTGGGCCAGGCCAAGGGCCGCGATGCAGGCGGCTGCGCCGGCGTTGATAACTGCTTTCAAGGAGTGCCTCCGTTCTTCTTTCACTGATTCGCCAGGCGGGCTGCAGGCGTTTCTTCGGACCCAGACCTTTCGTCTGCGCCCCGCGCTGTCACGGATCCCCGCGCTGGCATGACCGGGCCGTGCCGGGATGCGGCGACGGCCGGCACCTTGCGATAGTTCCGCGATACGGAACTATGTTCCACAATGTGCGCGGATGCGATTCAACCGGGAAAGCGGGCGCAGGGGAATTGGTGAGAACCCGCGTATCAAGAAACCGGCAGCGATGCCGACCGCGCGCGCAAAGCAGCGCGGCGGAAATGAAAAAAGCCGGAAGCAAGGCTTCCGGCTTTTCCTGAATTCGCTGGTGGGGCGTGAGTGACTCGAACACTCGACCTACGGATTAAGAGTCCGCTGCTCTACCAACTGAGCTAACGCCCCAACGAAGAAAAAGATTGTAGCAAGGTATCGGATAAGACGCAATAGCCTTCGCGCAATTTTTGCGAGCCAGGCTGCACTGGCCGCTACAATGCCAGGCCACCGTGCTTATCCCGCCGCGCGGTGGTTCCGATCCACCAGCTTGCCCAGCCCATGCACGCCAGAGTCCTGCGCTATCTCGACGAGGTCGTCCGCCGCGGTTCGATCCGCAAGGCGGCCGAGCAACTGCATGTGGCGCCGACCGCGGTCAACCGCCAGATCCTGGACCTGGAGGCGGAACTGGGCGCGCCGCTGTTCGAGCGCATCAACAAGCGGCTGCGGCTGACGCCGCTGGGCGAGATGGTGCTGGCCCACGTGCGCCAGACGCTGCGCGAGCATGATGCGCTGCGCGAGCGCATCGAGGACTTCAAGGGTGCGCGCCGCGGCGAGGTCACCGTGGCGGTCACGGCCGGCCTGGCGGGCTCGCTGATGCCATCGCTGGTGCATGACTTCCGCCAGCGCTACCCGGGCATTGTGGTGCGCGTGGCCGACCTGCCGGTGGCCGACATCATCGCGGCGGTGGAGCAGGGCGACGCCGACCTGGGCCTTGGCTATGACCTGCCTGAGCTGCCCGCCTTCCGCGCGCTGGCCACCAGCGACTGGCAGATCGGCGCGGTGGTGCCGCCGGGCCATGCGCTGGCGGCCCGGCAATCGGCGCTGCTGAGCGAATGCGTCGGCTATCCGCTGATCCTGCCGGCGCCCTCGCTGTCGATCCGCGCCATCCTTGACGCGGCCTTTGCCCGCAATGCGATCGAGGTCTCGCCGGTGGCGGAGTCCACCTCGACCGCGCTGATCCGGCAACTGGTGATGCTGGGCACCGGCATCGCGCTGCTGAACCCGCTCGATGTGATGGAAGAGCGCGCCCGCCAGGCGCTGGTCTACGTGCCACTGCGCGACCGCCACCTGCAGGGCCAGACGCTGACGCTGGTGGCGCGCGCTCGCGGCCCGCTCAGCGCCGCGGCCGAGTTGATGGCCGAGCGCATCGGCGACGCGCTGGCGGTGTTGTTCGCGCAGGCGCGCTGAGCAACAGGGTGTCTCGGGTGTCCACTTTTTGTGGACAGGATGATCGGAATTCTGCGCTTGGGGGATGGCACCTCGCCACCGTAGACTGGCGGCCATCCCGTCCCCCAATTCGTTTTGCAGAAGGAATTCCGCCATGACCCTGATTGCCCTGAACGCCGACGTGCTGGTCACCATGGATGCGCAGCGCCGCGAGATCCGCGATGGCGCCCTGGTTGCCGAAGGCCCCGCCGTGCACTGGGTCGGTCCCACCTCGGAACTGCCGCCGCAGTACCGGCGCATGGTCGACGACGGCAGCGCGCAGGTGCTCGACATGCGCGGCCGCGTGGTCACGCCCGGCTTGGTCAACACCCACCACCACATGTACCAGAGCCTGACGCGTGCGGTGCCAGCGGCGCAGGACGCCGAGCTGTTCTCGTGGCTGACCAACCTGTACCTGCTGTGGTCGCACCTGACGCCGGAAATGATCGCGGTGTCGACCAAGACTGCGATGGCCGAGCTGATGCTGTCCGGGTGCACCACCTCCAGCGACCACCTCTACCTGTTCCCGAACGGCTCGCGCCTGGATGACTCGATTGCCGCGGCGCAGGAGATGGGCATGCGCTTCCACGCCGCGCGCGGCTCGATGAGCGTGGGCCGCAGCAAGGGCGGCTTGCCGCCGGACGTGGTGGTGGAAGAGGAGGCCGCCATCCTGCGCGACAGCCAGCGGCTGGTGGAGCAGTACCACGACAGTGCGCGCCACGCGATGCTGCGCGTGGTGCTGGCACCGTGCTCGCCGTTTTCGGTGTCGCGCGACCTGATGCGCGAATCGGCCAATATGGCGCGGCACTATGGCGTGTCGCTGCACACGCACCTGGCCGAGAACGACAACGACATTGCCTACTCGCGTGAGAAATTCGGCCTGACGCCGGCCCAGTATGCCGAGGACCTGGGCTGGGTCGGCCGCGATGTGTGGCATGCGCACTGCGTCAAGCTGGACGACGAGGGCGTCGCACTGTTTGCCCGCACCGGGACCGGCGTGGCGCATTGCCCGTGCTCGAACATGCGGCTGGCGTCCGGCATTGCACCGGTGCGGGCCATGCGCGATGCCGGCGTGCCGGTGGGCCTGGGCGTGGACGGCAGCGCGTCGAACGACGGCGCGCATATGCTGGGCGAGGCGCGCCAGGCCATGCTGCTGCAGCGCGTTGGCTACGGGCCGGCCGCCATGAGCGCGCGCGAGGCACTGGAGATTGCCACGCTGGGTGGTGCGCGCGTGCTCAACCGCGACGATATCGGCGCGCTGGCGCCGGGCATGTCGGCGGATTTTGTCGCCTTCGACATGTCGCAGGTCGGCTTTGCCGGCGCCGGCCATGACCCGGTGGCGGCGCTGGTGTTCTGCACGCCGGCCAATGTCGCGGCGAGCGTGATCAACGGCAGGGAAGTGGTGCGCGACGGTGCACTGCTGACGGCCGACCTGCCCAACGTGCTGCTGCGCCATCGCGCGCTGGCACGTACGCTGTTCGAGCGGGCCAGCCAGGGCGCCTGATGCACGGACTGCTGTGGCGTGGGCATGTGCCTGCGCCGCAGCGGATAAGCCAATCAAGCAAGCGCACAAAGCAAAAGGCCGGAAGCATTGCTGCTTCCGGCCTTTCTGTATTCGGTGGTGGGGCGTGAGTGACTCGAACACTCGACCTACGGATTAAGAGTCCGCTGCTCTACCAACTGAGCTAACGCCCCAACGAAGAACGAGATTTTAGCATGATTTCCGGCGCTGTCAAATGTTTGATGCACTTGCCGGAACAACCCCCGTCGTTGTGACCGGGAGGCGCACATACGCGCGGATGGAACTCGAAGGCGGCCGTGATGGTCTTCGCAATGAGCGCATTCGCATGGGCTCTCTCCATACGATTTTGCCGGAGCCATGTTAGGATGTTTCTCCACTTGCATATGGAGGGCTGCACCGATGGAAATCAAATTCCAAGAGCAAGAGCGCTACGACATCAATAATGAAGGCTTGTTGTTCCAGGCACTTGTCAATGGCGAGAAGGTGACTTGCGTGGTGACACGCGAAGCACTGTGGGAAGGCTTCAGTGCCGACCAGGTACTGTCGCTGGAAGAGGCATTCCGTGCCGGCCGCGAAACCATCGAACGCGCCGCCGTGGTGCTGATCGAGCAGGGCGCGCCCCAGCCAATCGTCGTCAAGCGCGCCCACGTGGCGCCGATCTGATGCGGATGGATGCCCCGGCCAGGCCCCGGCATGCCGCGGGCGCCCATCTGTTATCAGGTTCCCAGACGTAGGGCCGTCCGGCCTTGCGTGCCAAGCCGGCAACGCCGGCACAGGCAGATTCCCGGTTTTCCCGTTTCAGTTTCCTGGTTTTTCCTGCAGCGTACTGTTGCTGAACGCTGGTGCGCGGCCGCCGCTCATGCCGGCGTGCCGGCGCTTCAGTTCATTGTGCTGCCGGGGCTGCGGCGCCAGGCCGTGACGCGCACTCTTCAAAGATCCGCACGGTGCATTGCGCGCAGATGTCCGGCGAGAGCTCGCCGACGATCGTGTGCAGCGCCTGCCGCTTGGTCGGGAAGATATGGTCGGCCCCGAGCTTGTCGGTAAAGCCGGTCTGCGCCCAGGTCTGCAGCACCTGCGTGCGCGGGCGGTGGAAGTACAGGTCGCCGCCCAGCGCGCGCCGTTCGGCGAGCTCGTTTTCCCACATCTCGGCACCGGCCAGGTCGATGAAGTTCATGCTCTTGGTCATCGCCAGCAGGTGCGTCTGGCCGGCGTTGACCGTGCGCAGCCAGTGCAGGCGATCCGTCACGTACTGCACCGCGCCAAAATAGATCGCGCCTTCCATGCGCAGCAGCTTCAGTTGCGGGCATTCCGGCTGCGGGCGGCGCAGCTCGTCCAGCGGCGTGAAGCGCCGGCCGGGATCGTCGGCATCGGGCACCAGGCTGCGCACGGCCGGCCGCGAGGTGCGGTACAGGTAGGCCACCAGCGACAGCACGGTGCCGAGCAGCACCGCCATCTCCAGCCGGATCACCAGCGTGGCGGCGAAGGTGCCGATGGCAATGGCGAACTCCGTGCGGCTGAGCGTGAAGATGCGGCGCAGCCGCGCGGTGTCGAGCAGGCCCCACGCCACCAGCAGCAGCATCGCGGCGATCGCCGCCATCGGGATCTGTGCCAGCAGCGGGGCGCTGACGGCCACCAGCGCCACCAGCCACAGCGCCGAGAACACGCTGGCCAGCGGCGTGCGCGCGCCGGCTTCGAAGTTGGGCACCGAGCGGTTGAGCGAGCCGCACGAGATATAGCCGGAGAAGAAGCCGCCCGCGATATTGGACAGGCCCTGGCCGATGAACTCGCGGTTGGCGTCGATATGCTGGCCCGAGCGCAGCGCCACCGCCTTGGCGATCGAGATCGACTGGCCCAGCGCGACGATGGTCAGCGCCGAGGCGATGCCCAGCAGGTCTGGCAGCTTGCGCCAGTCGACATCGGGAAGGTGGAAGCGCGGCAGCGCCGACGGGATCGGCCCGACCACGTTGACATGGTGGGCGCCGCCCGCGCCGGACTGGTTCAGCAGCAGCGCCACGCCGTAGCCGGCCAGCAGCCCCAGCAGCATGAACGGCAGCCGCCGCCACAGCCGCTTGCACAGCAGCGTCACCACCAGCGTGACCGCGCCTACGGTGGCCGCGCCCCAGTTGATGGCGTCGATGTTCTCGAACAGGTGGCGCAGCACGCCGAATGCACTGGTGCCGGTCGGCACCGCCAGCCCGAACAGGTCCTTGAGCGCATACAGGCCGATCAGCGTCGCGGCGCCGCAGGTGAAACCGAGCAGCACCGACGGCGAAATAAAGTTGGCCAGCGTGCCCAGCCGCAACGTGCCCACGGCGAGCTGCATCACGCCCACCACGATGGTGACCGCCAGCGCCAGCCCGATATAGGCCGGGCTGCCGGCAAACGCAAGCGGGCTCAGCATCGCGAACAATGCCAGCGAATTGGCGTTGGTCGGCCCCGACATCACGTGCCAGCTCGAACCGAACAGCGCCGCCACGATGCACGGCACCACCGCGCTGTAGATGCCGTATTGCGGCGGCAGGCCGGCCAGCGTGGCGAAGGCCACGCCCTGCGGCAGCACCAGCACGGCGCCGAGCAGGCCGGCCACCAGGTCGGCGCGCAGCGTGGTCTTGTCGACGCGCTGGCTCCATGGGAACAGGCGCGGCAGGAGTGATCCGGGATGGGACGCGGGCATCGGCAATGAAGGGGCAGGCTCAGCCGGCCTCGCCGCCGCGCCCAGGCGGTGGCGAGGCAACGGATTCGGGCGGGGTGGATTCGGGCAGGTTCGGCCGCGGCGCCAGGCCGGCCAGCATCGCGTCGAGCGCACGGTAGACCTCGGTCAGACGCTCGGGGCCGAGCCGCTGCGCCAGCTCCTGGTAGCGTGCATCGACCAGCGGCTCCATTTGCACGATGATGGCGCGCGCCGACGGCGTCAGGCTGACCAGCTGGCGGCGCTGGTCGGTGGCAGAGCGGGTCCGTTCGACCAGCCCGGCGTCTTCCATGCCGCACAGCATGCGGGTCAGGCTGGGGCTCAGGATCAGGCAGGCTTCGGCCAGCTGGTTAGGCTCCATCGGCTCGCGCTCGTTGAGCGTGCGCATCACGCGCCATTGCTGCTCGGTGATGCCGAACTGCCGCAGGATCGGGCGAAAGCCGGCCAGCAATGTCTCGCGCGCTTGCAGCAGCAGGTGAGGAAGGTTGCGGTGGCGGAACATGGCCTGGCGGGTGTGGCTCATGCCCGCAGTGTAGCGGGCGCGGCGCCGCGCGGCGAGCGGGGCTTGTGCGGACTTGCCTGAACCCGCGCGCGGCGCCAGCGGCGCGTTCAGCTGCAACTGAGCGTGGCGACCACCGGCGTGTGGTCAGATGGCTGCTCCCACGTGCGCGGCACGCGGTCGATCACGCAGGCGCTGCAGCCGCTGGTCAATGCCGGCGACAGCAGGATGTGGTCGATGCGCAGGCCCGCATTGCGGCGGAACGCCATCATGCGGTAGTCCCACCACGAGAAGGCCTTCTCCGGCTGCTCGAACTGGCGGAACGCATCCGCCAGGCCGAGCTCCACCAGCGCGGCAAAGGCGGCGCGCTCCTGCGGCGAGACCAGGTTCTGGCCTTCCCATTTCTTGGGGTCGTGCACGTCGCGGTCTTCCGGCGCGATATTGAAGTCGCCCAGCAGCGCCAGCTTCGGGTAGCGCTTCATTTCTTCGCGCAGCCAGGCCGTCATTGCATCCAGCCACTTGAGCTTGTAGACGAACTTGTCCGAGTCCGGCGCCTGCCCGTTGGGAAAGTAGGCGCAGACCAGCCGCAGGTCGCCGTATGTGGCAGCGATCACGCGCTGCTGCGCGTCCTCGAAGCCGGGGATGTTGCGCACCACGTCGGCGGGGCCGGGCATGCTGGCGTCGCGGGCGAGGATGGCCACGCCGTTGTACGTCTTCTGCCCGGTGTAGATGCTGTGGAAGCCCGCGTTCTCCAGTTCGGCGAGCGGGTACTTGTCGTCCGGCAGCTTCAGTTCCTGCAGGCACAGCGCGTCGATCGGCGCGCCGGCCTGGTCCTGCTCGGCCAGCCATTGCAGCACCTGCGGCAGGCGCACCTTGAGCGAGTTGACGTTCCAGCTGGCAATGCGAAGCGGGCCGCTGGCGGGCAGGGCGGCCGCGCTCATGCTGCCATCCCGCCGTGGCGCAGCAGCGCGTCGATCTGCGGCGCGCGGCCGCGGAACGCGACAAACGAGTCCATCGCCGGACGGCTGCCGCCGACCGACAGGATCTCGCGCTGGTAGCGCGCACCGGTCTCGCTGTCGAGCACGCTGCCCGACAGCTGCGCGGCTTCCTCGAACGCCGCGTACACGTCGGCCGACAGCACCTCGGCCCACTTGTAGCTGTAGTAGCCCGCCGCATAGCCGCCGGCGAAGATATGGCTGAAGGTGTTCGGCCAGCGCGACAGCGGATGCTGCGGCACCACGTGCACGCGGTCGTTGATCTGGCGCGACAGGTCCAGCACCGAGGTGGCGCCGGCCGGGTCGAAGTCGGTATGCAGGTGCATATCGAACGACGAGAACACGATCTGGCGCAGCGTCATCATGCCGTTCTGGAAGTTCTTGGCGGCCAGCATGCGATCGAACAGGGCGCGCGGCAGCGGCTCGCCGGTCTCGACATGCTGCGTCATGCCGGTCAGCACTTCGTACTCCCAGCAGAAGTTCTCCATGAACTGCGACGGCAGCTCCACCGCATCCCATTCCACGCCGTTGATGCCCGACACGCCGAGCTCGCCCACCTGCGTCAGCATGTGGTGCAGGCCATGGCCGAACTCATGGAACAGGGTGATCACCTCATCGTGCGTGAACAGCGCGGGCTTGCCGCCCACCGGCGCCGAGAAGTTGCAGGTCAGGTAGGCCACCGGCGTCTGCACGCCGCCTTGCTCCAGCACCTTGCGGCCGCGCGCGTCGTCCATCCAGGCGCCGCCGCGCTTGCCTTCGCGCGCGTACAGGTCGATGTAGAACTGGGCCAGCAGCGTGCCGTCGGCGGTGGTGACGCGGAAGAAGCGCGCGTCCTTGTGCCAGGTCTGCGCCTGCTCAGGCTCGATGCGCACCGAGAACAGCTTCTGCACCACGCCGAACAGGCCCTCGAGTACCTTCGCTTCCGGGAAGTACTGCTTGACCTCTTGCTCGGAGAACGCATAGCGCTGCTGGCGCAGCTTCTCCGAGGCATAGGCGACGTCCCACGGCGCCAGTTCAGGCAGCCCCAGCTCTGCCGCGGCAAAGGCCTTCATTTCGGCCCAGTCCTTCTCGGCGTAGGGGCGCGCCTTGACGGCGAGCTCGTCGAGGAACTTCAGCACCTCGGCCGGCGATTCGGCCATCTTCGGCACCAGCGAGACTTCGCCGTAGCACTGGTAGCCCAGCATCTGCGCCTCTTCGCGGCGCAGGGCCAGCTGCTCGCGCATATTGGCGGTGTTGTCCCAGTCGGCCTGGCCCTGGCCATGCTGCGGGCCCAGTTCCGAGGCGCGCGTGACATTGGCTTCATACAGGGTCTGGCGCAGCGCGCGGTCGTCCGCGTACTGCAGCACCGGGAAGTAGGACGGGAAGTGCAGCGTGAATTTCCAGCCGGCCTTGCCATCCTTCTCGGCGGCATGGCGGGCGGCTTCCCTGGCGTCGTCGGGCAGGCCGGACAGGCGGGCCTCGTCCTCGACATGCAGCGCGTAGGCGTTGGTGGCATCCAGCACGTGGTCGGAGAAGGCCTTGGACAGCTGGGCCTGCTGCTCCTGGATCTCGGCGAAGCGCGGCTTCTTGTCTTCAGGCAGTTCGGCACCGCCCAGGCGGAAGCCGCGCAGTTCGTTTTCGATCAGCTGGTGGCGCGCCGCGCTCATGCCTGCGAACTCCGGGCTGGCAGCCAGCGCCTTGTACTTGTCATACAGCGCCAGGCTCTGGCCGAGCGAGGACCAGAACTCGGTCATGCGCGGCAGGTTCTCGGCGTGAGCCTTGCGCAGTTCGGGCGTATCGGCCACGGCGCTCAGGTGGCTGACCACGCCCCAGGCGCGGCCCAGCGGCTCGGTGGCCGCTTCCAGCGCCTGCACGGCGTTGCCCCAGTCGGCGGGCGTGGCCGGATCTTCAGCGCGGGCGACGGCCTGCTGTGCGCTTTCCAGCAGCACGTCCAGCGCCGGGCTGATGTGCTCGGGCCGGATCTCGGCAAAGCGGGGCAGGTCGGAAAAGTCCAGCAGAGGATTGGTAGCGTTGGCGGCTTGGTCCATGGAGTGTTCTCGGTTGGCTGGCCTCGATCGGGCAATCATCCCGCAGATGGGGCCGGGGCGCCGGATTTTCCAGGGCCCCGGGTGGCGTATCGTACGCGCGGCCTCAGCCGGCGGCGCGCTCGGCGGCTTCCAGTGTATTGACCAGCAGCATGGTGATGGTCATCGGGCCGACGCCGCCCGGCACCGGCGTGATGTAGCCGGCGACTTCACGCACGCCGGCAAAGTCGACGTCGCCGCACAGCTTGCCGTTGTCGTCGCGGTTCATGCCCACGTCGATCACCACCGCGCCCGGTTTGACCATGTCGGCGGTGATCAGGTCGCGTTTGCCGACCGCGGCCACCACCACATCCGCGTCGCGGGTGTGGGCGCCGATGTCGCGCGTCTTGCTGTTGCAGATGGTGACGGTGGCGCCGGCCTGCAGCAGCAGCATCGCCATCGGCTTGCCGACGATATTGGAGGCGCCCACCACCACGGCGCGGGCGCCACGCAGCGGGAACTGGACCGATTCCAGCATCTTCATGCAGCCGTAGGGCGTGCACGGGCGGAACAGCGGGGCACCGGTCATCAGCGCGCCGGCATTGGCCACATGGAAGCCGTCGACATCCTTTTCCGGGGCGATGGCTTCAAGCACCTTGTGGCTGTCGATATGCTTGGGCAGGGGCAGCTGCACCAGGATGCCGTGGATGTTCGGGTCCTGGTTCAGGGCGTCGATGCGGGCCAGTAGTTCCGCCTCCGACAGGTCGGCCGGGTAGCGGTCGAGCGAGGAATGAAAGCCGTTGTCCTGGCAGGCCTTGACCTTGTTGCGGACGTAGACCTGGCTGGCCGGGTCCTCGCCGACCAGGATCACGGCCAGGCCGGGCCGGTGGCCACGCTCGGTCAGGCGGGCGGCGCGCAGGGCGGCTTCGGAGCGGATTTGTTTGGCAAGGGCATTGCCGTCGATCAGTTGGGCAGGCATGGAGGCAGGGCGGGTTTGTGGCCGGGAGGTGGAGGTGCCGCCGCGCGCCGGAGCGCGGGTTGGGCTAAAGGCGGAATTATAAAGGTTGCGTGGGGCTTGCCGCACGGAGCTTGAGCGGGTGCAAGGCCGGGCGGGGGCAGCGCTGGTAGCATCGGCCGCATGCACACCGCGCTTCCATCCCTGCTGTCCCATCCCTTGCTGCTGTTGCTGTCCCTGGCGGGGCTGCTGTGGGCGCTGACGCGCCGGCCCTGGCAGCTGCTGCGGCGCAATGCGCTGCAGAACGCCTGGCTGGGTGCGATGGTGCTGGTGGCGCTGCTGTGGACGTTGCGCGCCACGCTGGTCGGCGGGCTGGTGATCCAGTTGCTCGGCGCCACGCTGATGGTGACGCTGTTCGGGCTGCCGCTGGCGCTGCTGTCGCTGTTCGTGGTCGACGTGGTGTCGCTGTTCGGGCTCGAATACCTGGCCGGGCATGGCTGGGCCCAGTTCGACTGGCCCTCGCTGTGGGTGCGCTACGTCTGGCTGGCGCTGCTGCCGGCGCTGATCTCCGCGGCGTTGCAGGCGATGATGCGGCGCCTGCTGCCGCGGCATCCGTTCGTCTTTATCCTCGGACACGGCTATTTCACGGCCGGGCTGGCCGCGCTGGGCGCCAGCGCGGCCGAGGCCGGCTGGCGCCACCTGACGGCACCGGGCCTGCCATGGAGCGTTGCCGATACCCTGACGGCAGCCGTCATCCTGGCCTTCGGCGAGGCCTTCCTGACCGGCATGCTGGTGGCGATTTTTGTGGTCTATCGGCCACAGTGGGTCGTCACGTTCCGGGACGAGGAATACCTGGACCGATGACGGGGCTGACGGGATGCAGGGGCGGCGCCGGACGGCGCGCGGAGAGGGCAGCCGGTGCGGCCGCGGGCCGCGCCGGGTCAGGCAGAGGCAGGCGCCAGCCGCTCAGCTGTTGCGCGACAGCGCCAGGCGCAGCAGGTCGGCGACGGTGTTGACGTTGAGCTTTTCCATGATGTTGGCGCGGTGCGCCTCCACGGTCTTGATGGAAATGCCCAGGTCATCGGCGATCTGCTTGTTCAGGCGGCCGGCAACGATGCGCTCGAGCACCTGCTGCTCGCGCGTGGTCAGCTTGCCCAGCAGGTCCTTGGCGGCGCGCTGCTCGCGTGCGGCGGAATGGTCGGTGCGGGCCTTGGTCAGCATGCGCTCGACCAGTGCGCGCAGCTCGGATTCATCGAAGGGCTTTTCGATGAAGTCGATGGCGCCGCGCTTCATCGTCGATACCGCCATCGGCACGTCGCCGTGGCCGGTGATAAAGACGATGGGAATGTCGATCTGCTCGGCCAGCATGCGCTCCTGCAGTTCCGGGCCGCTCATGCCGGGCATGCGCACGTCAAGGATCAGGCACGACACCTGGCTGGCATCGTAGGCGGCGAGGAACTGCTCGGCGCTGGTGAAGCTGCGCACCTGATAGCCATTGCCCTCCAGCAGCCAGGTCAGCGAGTCGCGCATGGCTTCATCGTCGTCGACGATGAACACGGTCTCGCCGCGGTGGGGCGTGGGGTTTGGCGTTGCGGTCATGTAGTCTCCTCGGGACAACAATTCATTGCTGCGAAGTGTAACCGGCAGCGGCCCTCTGTGGCGAGACAGGCCCCCCACATCCGTGGGGGAAACGGGGCGGGCCGGCTTTTTCTGGAATCCTTGGGCATGCCCGGGCGCGAAGGCCCCGGCAACAGGGCCTGTGCTTCGGCTTAATGCTCGGCCAGCGCCGATTGCAGCGGCAGCATGATTTTAAATGTACAGCCGATGCCGTCGGCATTGTTCTCCACCCACAGGCGGCCCTGGTGCGACTCGATGATCGAGCGGCAGATGTTCAGCCCCATGCCCATGCCGTCGGACTTGGTGCTGAAGAAGGGCTCGAACAGGCGCTCCTTGGTGGCTTCGTCCACGCCCGGGCCCTGGTCGATCACGTCGATATGGACGTTGTCGCCGATCTCGCCCGGCTCCACCCGCGCGTGCAGGCGCACCACGCCGCCGGCGTGCAGGGCGGGCAGGCCGGCCATGGCCTCGACCGCGTTCTTGAGCAGGTTCACCAGCACCTGCTCGATCAGCACCGGGTCGACATAGACCGTCAGCGGCGGGGTCGGCAGGCGGGTCAGGATGGTGACGCGGCGGCGCGTGGCCTCCAGGTCGGCCAGGCCTACCGCGTCGGCGACGATGTCGTGCAGCGCGGCCTCGCGCCGCTGCGGCTGGCTGCGCTTCACGAAGCCGCGGATGCGGCTGATGATGGTGCCGGCGCGCACCGCCTGGGCCGAGGTCTTCTCCAGCACCGGGATCAGGTCCTCCGGCGTGCTGCGGCCCGAGTGCAGCCGCGCCACCGCGCCCATGCAGTAGTTGTTGATGGCCGCCAGCGGCTGGTTCAGCTCATGCGCCAGCGACGAGGCCATCTCGCCCATGGTGGTCAGGCGGCTGGTGAACTGCAGGCGCTCTTCATGCTGGCGCGCCATTTCCTCGGCGGCCTTGCGCACGGTGATGTCGGTGGCGATCTGCATCTGCGCCAGGTGGCCGTCGACCCACTGGATATAGCGGCGGCGCACTTCGAACCATTTCTGCATGTCCGGCACGAACACTTCGCGCGCATCCGATGCGTACGGCATCAGCTCGGACGCCGGCAGGCCGGCATAGGCGTCGACATAGTCGGTGTTGTCGCTGGAGACCTGGTCCTTGTCGAGGTCGTCGCCGGCCAGCTTCAGGTGGCCCTCGGCCTCCCAGCCGAACAGCTGGCGGTAATAGCGGTTGGCAAAGAGCAGCTCCGCCTTGTCGGTGGCCAGCACCGACACCGCGGCGTCCAGGCTTTCCAGCACCGTGGTGAAGCGGTCATGCGCGGCGGCCAGTTCCTCGCGCGCGCGCTTGGGCTCGGTGATGTCCGTCATCGAGCTCATCCAGCCGGTATGGCGGCCGCGGCTGTCCACCAGCGGCGACACGTACATGCGCGCATAGAAGCTGCTGCCGTCGCGGCGCATCACGCGCATCTCGTAGCCGCCGGCGGGCGACTTGCCCTGCAGGGTCAGGTCGATCTGCTTCTGCATTTCCTGCTGGTCGTTGGGCGGCCAGTAGGGGAAGGGCGGCAGGCGCCCGACCAGGTCGTTCTCCTGCCAGCCGGTCATGCGGCAGAAGGCCGGGTTGACATAGGTGATGCGGCCGTTCAGGTCGAGCGCGCGCAGGCCGATCAGCATCGAGTTTTCCATCGCGCGCCGGAACGAGGTCTCGGCCAGCAGCGCGCGCTGCGCCTCGGAGCGGCGGCTGGTGTGGCGCCACATGCTCCACAGGCTCCACAGCAGGAAGCACGACAGCCCCACCACCAGCCACAGCAGCATGTTGTTGGGCAGGTTCGACGCCGGCGGGTAGGCATCGGCGCGCAGCGACAGCGAGTGGCCCGGCGGATCCAGCAGCACCTCGTACGACAGCGCGTTGCCCGGCACCGGCCGCAATGAGGTGCTGGCGCGGGTCTGGTTGTTCTTGTCGATCAGCGAGAAGCGGTAGCGCTCGGTCAGCTCGGGCGGCAGCAGGTGCGTCAGGATGCCGTTGATCGAGTACAGCGCGCCAAGCGTGCCGAGAAACTCGTTGTCGCGCACGATCGGCACTTCCATCAGCATGAAGCTGTCGCCGCGCTCGTTGACCAGCGGGCGCGAATAGACCACGCGCTGGGTCTCGCGCGCGGCGTCGAAGGTGTCGAGCACTTCCGGTTCGAGCGGCTGGTCCTGGTTCTCGCGCAGGCGGCTGGCGAATTCCGAGGTCGATGGCAGCGACCAGCGGCCGCGCTTGGTGGCATCGAGCCAGTTGATGAAGACGATCTCGGGGTTTTCGCGCAGGATTTCCTGCGCCGCGGTGCGGTAGGCGCCTTGCTCAAGCTGCGCGGCGGCGATGTCGCGCGCCAGCGAGGCCAGCTGGTCCTGGTTGCTCAGCAGCGACAGGCGCACGCGCTGCTGTGCCCAGGCCGCGTCGCGGTACAGGGCGTCGCGCTGCTGCTGGCGCTCGGTCTCGTGCAGGGACCACAGGATCACGCCCATGGCCACCGTGAACAGTACGATGGCAACCAGCGGGATGAACATGAACCAGCTGGTGGCCACCAGGTTGCGCCAGCGCAGCCACCACAGCCCGCGCGGTGCGGCCACGGGGGCGCCGTCGTCGGGGCCCAGCGGCTCGATCGGCCCCAGTCCGGCAGCCGGCGAAGGGGCGTGCGCGGGATCGCCTCCGGCCGCCTTGGCTGACCCCGACGCGTCGGGAGGAAGCATGGCTGCACGCAGGCTGGAAAGGAGTCGGTTGAAAAACGGCATGGGAGGGATTGACGGCTGACCGACCAGTGTACCGAGATTATTGCGGTGCGTCGCTTGGGGAAAGCGCCAATGAAAACATTGCTGCTGCGGCCGGGGCGGGCAGGCTTATGGCGCATGGCGGGCCAGCCGGGCAGTGATTCTTGGTGCGCTGCCGCATAATTCCACATTATAAAAAACGATACCGCAATTTGAAAATTTCACTTGTGCTGGACTTTGGGCTTCCATAGAATCGGTTCGACCCAAGAATGCGGGCGGCAGCCATGCGCCTGCCGCGCGGAGAAACCGGAACAGGTTTCCCGGCGGCGGCCCCGATGCAAGGCGGCATGGCGCCGGATCCGCAAGTCGGTGCGAGTCATACGTAAAGTCGTGTCCGGGCGCTGCCAGCGCGGGCGCGGATGCAAAGAATTCACCCAGGAGACAGTCATGTCCGCCGTACCAGAGCAGATTCTCGGCGCCTCGAGCGCCAACGACGCCGATCCCCAGGAAACCCATGAATGGCTCGACGCCCTGCAGGGCGTCCTGGCCGCCGAAGGTCCGGCGCGCGCCGCTTTCCTGATCGACAAGCAGATCGAATACGCACGCGTGAACGGCGTCACCCAGCCGTTCCACGCCGAGACGCAGTACATCAACACGATTCCGGTCGAGCAGCAGGCCCGCATCCCCGGCGACCAGGACATCGAGCACCGGATCCGCTCGTACACCCGCTGGAACGCCATGGCGATGGTGCTGCGCGCCAACAAGCACACCAACGTCGGCGGCCACATCTCGTCGTTCGCCTCGGCGGCCACGCTGTATGACGTCGGCTACAACCACTTCTGGCGCGCCCCGTCGGAAGCCAGCGGCGGCGACCTGGTGTTCGTGCAGGGCCACTCGGCTCCGGGCGTGTATTCGCGCGCCTTCCTGCTCGGCCGCCTGACCCAGGACCAGCTCGACAACTTCCGCCAGGAAGTGGACGGCAAGGGCATCTCGTCCTACCCGCACCCGTGGCTGATGCCGGACTTCTGGCAGTTCCCGACGGTGTCGATGGGCCTGGGCCCGATCATGGCCATCTACCAGGCCCGCTTCATGAAGTACCTGGACAGCCGCGGCCTGGCCAAGGCCGGCGACCGCAAGGTCTGGGCCTTTCTGGGCGACGGCGAGACCGACGAGCCCGAATCGCTGGGCGCGATCGGCATGGCCGGCCGCGAGAAGCTCGACAACCTGGTCTTCGTCATCAACTGCAACCTGCAGCGCCTGGACGGCCCGGTGCGCGGCAACGGCAAGATCATCCAGGAACTGGAATCCGAATTCCGCGGTGCCGGCTGGAACGTGATCAAGGTGGTGTGGGGCAGCAAGTGGGATTCGCTGCTGGCGCGCGACACCAAGGGCCTGCTGATGAAGCGCATGATGGAATGCGTCGACGGCGAGTACCAGACCATGAAGGCCAAGGACGGCGCCTACGTCCGCGAGCACTTCTTCAACACGCCTGAGCTGAAGGCGATGGTGGCCGACTGGTCCGACGACGACATCTGGCGCCTGAACCGCGGCGGCCACGATCCGCACAAGATCTACGCCGCCTACAAGTCCGCCAGCGAGCACAAGGGCCAGCCCACGCTGATCCTGGCCAAGACCATCAAGGGCTATGGCATGGGCGACGCCGGCCAGGCCATGAACGTGGCCCACCAGCAGAAGAAGATGCCGGTGGACGCGATCCGCAAGTTCCGCGACCAGTTCAACCTCCCCGTTGCCGACGACCAGCTCGAAGAGGTGCCGTACATCACCTTCCCGGAAGGTTCGAAGGAACTGGAATACATGCGCCAGGCGCGGCAGAACCTGGGCGGCTACCTGCCGGCCCGCCGCCAGAAGGCCGAAGCCCTGCCGGTCCCGCAGTTGTCCGCGTTCGACGCGCTGCTCAAGGCCACCGGCGAAGGCCGCGAAGTGTCCACCACCATGGCCTTCGTGCGGATCCTGAACACGCTGCTGAAAGACAAGCAGATCGGCAAGCACGTGGTGCCCATCGTGCCGGACGAGTCGCGCACCTTCGGCATGGAAGGCCTGTTCCGCCAGGTCGGCATCTGGAACCAGGAAGGCCAGAAGTACGTGCCGGAAGACCATGACCAGCTGATGTTCTACAAGGAATCGCAGACTGGCCAGGTGCTGCAGGAAGGCATCAACGAAGCCGGCGCCATGTGCGACTGGATCGCGGCCGCCACCTCGTACTCGACGCACGGCGTGCAGATGATCCCGTTCTACATCTACTACTCGATGTTCGGCATCCAGCGTATCGGCGACCTGTGCTGGGCCGCTGCCGACATGCGCTCGCGCGGCTTCCTGCTGGGCGGCACCGCCGGCCGCACCACGCTGAACGGCGAAGGCCTGCAGCATGAAGACGGCCACTCGCACGTGTTCCACGCCGCGATCCCGAACTGCATCTCGTACGACCCGACCTTCCAGTACGAGCTGGCGGTGGTCATGCAGGACGGCCTGCGCCGCATGTACGCCGAGCAGGAAGACGTCTACTACTACCTGACGGTGATGAACGAGAACTACGAGCATCCGGAAATGCCGGCTGGCGTGGAGCAGGACATCGTCAAGGGCATGTACCAGTTCCGCAAGGGCGTCGAGAACAGCAACGCGCCGCGCGTGCAGCTGCTGGGCTCGGGCACGATCTTCCGCGAGGTGATCGCCGCTGCTGACCTGCTCAAGAAGGACTGGGGCGTGGAGTCGGACCTGTGGGGCTGCCCGAGCTTCACCGAACTGGCCCGCGAAGGCCACGACGTCGAGCGCTTCAACCTGCTGCACCCGACCGAGACCCCGCGCGAATCGCACGTGGCCAAGAGCCTGAAGTCGGCCCGCGGCCCGGTGATCGCCTCCACCGACTACGTGCGTGCGTTTGCCGAGCAGATCCGTCCGTTCGTGCCGCGCCGCTACGTGGTGCTGGGCACCGACGGTTTCGGCCGCTCGGACACGCGCGAGAAGCTGCGCCACTTCTTTGAAGTGGACCGCTACTGGGTCACGCTGGCCGCGCTCAAGGCGCTGGCCGACGAGGGTGCGATCGGCCGCGACAAGGTTGCCGAGGCCATCAAGAAGTACAACCTCGACCCGAACAAGCCCAACCCGATGTCGGTCTGATCCGGCAGCCTGCACCAACCCCCGCAGTACGGCAACGCCGTGCCGCGGGCGCCCCGGCCAGATGCCGGACGGCGCCTTGCGGCATGGCGGCGTGACAGAAGCGGGCGGCGAAGGTAATCTCGCCGCTTGCGGATGTCGCGCGTGCCGGCCTGCCCAGGAGACACTGAATGAGTCAAGCGATTGAAATCAAGGTGCCGGATATCGGCGACTATGACGCCGTTCCCGTCATCGAAGTGCATGTGAAACCCGGCGACAGCATCAACGCGGAAGACGCGCTGGTGACGCTGGAATCGGACAAGGCCACCATGGACGTGCCCTCGCCGCAGGCCGGCGTGGTCAAGGACGTCCGCATCAAGGTGGGCGACAACGTGTCCGAAGGCTCGGTGCTGGTGATGCTGGAGGCGGCCAACGAGCCCGCCGCCACCGCACCTGCCCCTGCTGCCGCAGCACCGGCGCCGGCCGCCGCAGCCCCCGCACCGGCTCCTGCCCCCGCAGCAGCCCCAGCCGCGGCCCCGGCCGCTGGCGGTGGCGGCACCATCGAGGTCAAGGTGCCCGATATCGGCGACTACGACGCCGTGCCGGTCATCGAAGTCCACGTCAAGGCGGGCGACACCATTAACGCCGAAGACGCCGTGGTGACGCTGGAGTCCGACAAGGCCACCATGGACGTGCCGTCGCCGCAAGGCGGCGTGGTCAAGGAAGTCAAGGTCAAGGTCGGTGACAACGTCGCCGAAGGCACGCTGCTGCTGATCCTGGAAGGCGCCGCCGCAGCCGCCGCCCCGGCAGCTGCCGCCGCGGCACCGGCTCCGGCTGCCAGCGCGCCCGCACCGGCAC